>NZ_JALQDT010000013.1:0-111752 GCF_023631085.1 Caballeronia sp. INML1
TCAGCGCCTGCGCGAAAGGCTCAAGTCTCTCCCCAACGAAAAACGACCCGGACGCGCATGCGACCGGGTCGTCAAATCCCGCCCTAAACGGTACACCGTTCGTTATCTAAGAAAAGACCTTAACTGAACGGCATTACGGCCCTGAGGCCGTTTTTTCGCCATGTGCCGGAACGCTCGTGACGCTCAGATTTCCTCGTACAGCGGCAGCGTCAGAAACTCGGTGAACTGCGCCGACGTCGACATGTCCTCGAAGATCTTCGCGGCGCGCTCGTACGGCTTCGTGTCGGCGCCCGACGCGCCGACGGCCTGCTTCACCTTCTCCAGTTCGTCGATGGTGATCTCGCGCACCATCGCAGCCGTGACCTTGCGGCCGTCGTCGAGCTTGCCCTTCGGCGAGCGGATCCATTGCCACACTTGCGAGCGCGAAATTTCCGCGGTCGCGGCGTCTTCCATCAGGTTGTGGATCGGCACGCAGCCATTTCCCGCGAGCCACGAACCGAGATAGTGGATGCCGACGTTCACGTTGTTGCGCAGGCCCGCTTCGGTGATCGGCTCTTCCGGACGGAAGTCGAGCAGATCGCGCGCCGTGACCTGCACGTCGGTGCGCTGCTTCTCGATCTGATTCGGCTTGTCGCCGAGCACCTTCACGAACTCTTCCATCGCCACCGGCACTAGTCCCGGATGCGCGACCCACCCGCCGTCGTAGCCGTCGGTCGCGTCGCGCGCCTTGTCGGAGCGCACGCCGCCCATCGCCTTGTCATTCGCGGCCGGATCGTTCTTGATCGGAATCAGCGCGGACATGCCGCCGATCGCCGGCGCATTGCGCTTGTGGCAGGTCTTCAGCAGCTCGAGCGCGTAAGCGCGCATGAAAGGCGAGGTCATCGTGATCTTCGCGCGGTCGGCAAGGCAGAAGTCCGTGTCGTTTTTGAACTTCTTGATCGCCGAGAAGATGTAATCCCAGCGGCCCGCATTCAGTCCGGCGCTATGCTCGCGCAGTTCGTACAGGATCTCGTCCATCTCGAAGGCGGCGAGAATGGTTTCGACGAGTACCGTCGCGCGGATCGTGCCGCGCGCAATGCCGACGCCTTCCTGCGCCGCGATGAAGATGTCGTTCCACAGGCGCGCTTCGAGATGGCTTTCCATCTTCGGCAGATAGAAGTAGGGGCCGCTGCCGCGCGCGATCAGTTCCTTCGCGTTGTGAAAGAGAAAGAGCGCGAAATCGAAGATGCCGCCCGAGACGCGCTCACCATCGACGGTCACGTGCTTTTCATCCAGATGCCAGCCGCGCGGGCGCACGATCAGGGTCGCGATCGTGTCATTGAGCTTGTACGACTTGCCGTTCTGCTCCAGCGAGATCGTGCGGCGCACCGCTTCCTTCAGGTTGATCTGGCCGACGATCTGGTTGTCCCAGCTCGGCGCGTTCGAATCCTCGAAGTCCGTCATGTACGAATCCGCGCCGGAGTTGAGCGCGTTGATGATCATCTTGCGCTCCACCGGGCCGGTGATTTCGACGCGCCGGCGTTGCAGGTCCTTCGGCAGCGGCGCGACTTTCCAGTCCCCTTCGCGGATCGATTTCGTTGCTTCGAGGAAGCCGGGGCGCTCGCCCGCATCGAGACGCCTGGTGCGCTCGACGCGCGCTGCGAGCAATTGCTGACGGCGCGGCTCGAACTGACGATGCAGCGCGGCGACGAACGCGAGCGCCTCGGGCGTCAGGATGGTCTCGTAGCCGGGCTCGATGTCGGCTGAGATTGCCATGCCTTTCGGAAGCGAAAGCGGGTTCGATGGATGCGTCATGGTTTTCTCCTTGGTCGGTCAGACGGTTTTGCGAGTGGTTGTGCTTGAAGCGATCAGAGGGCAGCCGGCGGATCGATGCCGGGCGGCCTGCGCGCGCTGCCTGTCTTGCGGCCGCGCGACGCGCTTGCCGCGCGCGCCGCGCCGCCTTCGATGAAAGCGATGAGTTCGGCCATGCCGCGGCCGCTGCCGTGCGGCGCGACACCGAGTTCCTCGAACGGCAGCGCGGCGCGGTTGATCCAGAACGTCGTGTAGCCGAACCATGTCGCGCCGGCGACATTCCAGCCGTTGCTCGACACGAACACGATGTCGCGCGCGGCGGCGCCGAACGCGCGCGTCCCGAGCGCGTACGCAGCGGCGGCGGGCTTGTAGGCGCGCGCGGAATCGGCGGACAGCACGTGATCGAAAAGCCCGCTCATGCCGGCGCTTTTCACGGCGACGTCGAGCATCGGCGGATTGCCGTTCGAGAGAATCGCGAGGGGCATGGCGAGGCCGTCGCGCAACGATCTGAGCGCGGGCACGGTGTCGGGAAACGCGGAGAGGCACGCGTATTCGTCCATCAGCCGCTTCTCGGCGGCGCTCGTCAGCGCGTCGGCGAGCTTCAGGCGCGCGGCCGCGTGGCGCAGCGCATCGACCGTGATCGTCCAGAACGGCTCGTAGTGCGCTCCGGACGGATCGGCGAGCGTGCGCAGTTGCGTGTATTCGATCTGCTTGCGACGCCAGAGCTTCGAAAGCGCCTCGCCGTGGCCGGGAAAAAGCTGCTCGGCGGCCGCGACGACGGAATGGACGTCGAAGAGCGTGCCGTAGGCGTCGAAGATGACTGCTCGGGGAAGCCGGGAGGATTCGAAGGACGATGCGGGTGTCGTTATGGCCGACATAGCCATGCGCTCCGGTTTAGAGGTCGAAGTCATTCTATTCGTGATCGAAGTGATGGAAAAAGCACCGCAGGATCACTTGATCTTTTACTTTTACTTATCTAATCTGACCGTGCGTCCACACATTGACGACGAACACGCATGGATCGATTCAAGCAGATAGAAACCTTTGCCTCGGTCGCGGCGAAGGGCAGCCTGTCGGCGGCGGCGCAGGCGGAGGGCATCGCGCCGGCTGTCATCGGACGCAGGCTCGACGCGCTCGAGGAGCGGCTCGGCGTGAAACTGCTCGTGCGTACGACGCGAAAAGTCACGCTCACCTTCGAAGGCTCCGCTTTTCTCGAGGACTGCCAGCGCATCATCAATGACATGCAGAACGCGGAGGCGAGCGTGTCGGCGGGCGGCGTGAAGGCGAGCGGGCATTTGCGCGTGTCCGCGCCGGCGGGCTTCGGACGGCGTCACGTGGCGTCGCTCGTGCCGAAGTTCACGACGCTGCATCCGGATGTGTCCGTCAGCCTCGATCTGACCGACCGCATGGTCGATCTCGTGAACGAAGGCTTCGATTGCGCGGTGCGCCTGGGCGAACTGCCGGATTCGTCGCTCGTGTCTCTGAAACTCGGGGAGAACCGGCGCGTGTGTGTCGCGTCGCCGGACTATCTCGCGAAGCGCGGCGAGCCCGCCGATCTTGCCGCGCTTGCCCATCACAATTGCCTTGCGCTCGGTGCATCGGCGAATCAGCAACGTGGCTGGGTGTTCGAGCAGGATGGCAAGGTCGTGACGATCAAGGTGTCCGGCACGATGGAGTGCTCGGACGGCGCGGTGCTGCATGAATGGTGTCTCGAAGGCCGCGGACTCGCGTGGCGCTCGTGGTGGGAAGTAGGGGAGGACATCGGCGCGGGGCGTCTCGTGAGCGTGCTCGATGCGTTCGCCGCGCCGCCGATCGGCATTCATGCGGTGTTTCCGCAGAGAAGGCATTTGCCGTTGCGCGTGCGGTTGTTTCTCGATTTGCTCAAGCATACGTATAACGCGACGGGGTATTGGCGGTGAATCTGCGGATTGCGAGAAACTTCGGATTCCTATGCGGGCGGTGTGACTGACCGCTCAAAGCGGCACGTCGCCGCGCACATGCATCGAAACTTTCTCCGCGTCCGTCCCGGTTACTACAATAGAACCACGCACTTACACGTGACGCGGAGGACGCCATGTTCAAACACATCCTCGTGCCGACCGACGGCTCCGAGCTATCGCAGAAGGCCATCGACGGCGCGATCGATCTCGCGCAATCCGTTGGCGCGCGCATCACCGCTTACGCGTGCCTGCCTCAATATCCGTATTCGCCTTTCGCCGATGTCGCCGTCGAGCCGCCTGACGACTTCCATGCCCGCGCCGAGAACGAAGCGCGCGAGCATCTGCGCGCCGTCGAGCGTGCCGCCGAGAGCGCCGGCGTGCCCTGCACGAGCGTGACGAGCATCGATGCCGCGCCGTATATCGGCATCATCGAGGCGGCGGAGCAAAATGGCTGCGACGTGATTCTGATGGCATCGCACGGACGCCGTGGACTGGGAAGCTTGCTTATCGGCAGCGAAACGCAGCGCGTGCTGACGCATACGAAGATTCCGGTCATCGTGTACCGCTGATGCCTCAAACGGAAGCGCACCCGGTGCGCTTTCGTTTGAGCGGCGGCCGTCGCGCGATACTGCGTGCGCCACGGCCGCTGCTTCTTTTCAACGCTCTCCCTGATTCACCCTGCCTGACGCGGTATTACGCAACCTTCTTGTCGAAGAACTGCTCGTCTTCGGTCGAGCCGTGCAGCGCGGTCGTCGACGACTCCTTCTCGACCGTCTGCGTCACGGCGTCGAAGTAGCCCGTGCCCACTTCGCGCTGATGCTTCACCGCCGTGAAGCCCTTGTCGGCGGCGGCGAATTCGGCCTGCTGCAACTCGACGAACGCGCTCATCTGCGAACGGGCGTAACCGTGCGCGAGGTTGAACATCGAGTAGTTCAGCGCATGGAAGCCCGCGAGCGTGATGAACTGGAACTTGTAGCCCATCGCGCCGAGCTCGCGCTGGAACTTGGCAATGGTCGCGTCGTCCAGATTTTTCTTCCAGTTGAACGACGGCGAGCAGTTGTACGACAGCATCTTGTCCGGGAACTGCTTGTGGATCGCCTCGGCGAACTTCTTCGCGTATTCGAGATCCGGCTTGCCGGTTTCGCACCACACGAGATCCGCGTAAGGCGCGTAGGCGAGGCCGCGCGAGACTGCCTGGTCGAGGCCCGGCTTCGTGCGGAAGAAGCCTTCCACGGTGCGCTCGCCGGTCAGGAACGGCTTGTCGTTCTCGTCGATGTCGGACGTGACGAGATCGGCGGCTTCGGCATCAGTGCGCGCGATGAGCAGCGTCGGCACGCCGCACACGTCCGCAGCCAGCCGCGCCGCCGACAGCTTCGCGACGTTCTCGCGCGTCGGAACAAGGACCTTCCCGCCCATATGGCCGCACTTCTTGACCGACGCCAGTTGATCCTCGAAGTGCACGCCCGCGGCGCCGGCCTCGATCATCGCCTTCATCAGCTCGAACGCGTTGAGCACGCCGCCGAAGCCCGCTTCAGCATCGGCCACGATGGGCGCGAAGTAGTCGATATAGCCTTCATCGCCCGGATTCTTGCCTTCCGACCATTGGATCTGATCGGCGCGCGTGAGCGTGTTGTTGATCCGCTTCACGACGAGCGGCACCGAATTCGCCGGATACAGCGACTGGTCCGGATACATTTCGCCCGCGACGTTGGCGTCGCCGGCCACCTGCCAGCCCGACAGATAGATCGCCTTGAGGCCGGCCTTGACCTGCTGCATCGCCTGGTTGCCGGTCAATGCGCCGAGCGCGTTGACGAACGGCTCCTCGTGAATCGACGCCCACAGCCGCTCGGCGCCACGGCGTGCGAGCGTGTGCTCCGGCTGCACCGAGCCGCGCAGACGCACGACGTCATCCGCCGAGTAGCCGCGCTTGATGCCTTTCCAGCGCGGATCGCTTTCCCATTGCTGCTGGAGTTGCTGAGCTTGTTGTTGGCGTGAGGTCATAGCGTTTCTCCTTGAGATTGGACTGAACGACGAATCTTGAACCGGTGTTCCTGAACGACTTGAGCTCCGATGCGCCTGATCTGGCAGCCCGCGTTTGCTCAACTCTTATATAAGAGTCTAGGCAAATGAGACTCTGCGAAACACCCCCTGGGAGGAGATTTTCAGATAATTTTTAATCTTAATATTCAATGAGATACGGCTTACATATCGTATTGCGGAATGTCTTTTTCTATCTTGCAACGAGCAGATTTGTGCCGCGCAGCACATCTTTTGCGACGCAAAAGACCATTGCACATCGTGAAATATGGCCAAGGGCGAAAAAAAACCGATGCGCTGGGCATCGGTTCTTTTTTCGACTCGGAAAGCGGCGTTCTGATCCGCCTCCTTAAAGCCGCTTAGCTGCCGCGGCGCGGTGCGCGCGGGCCGTCGTTGCGGCGTGCGCTGTAGCCGTCGCGCGAGCCGAAGCCGCCTTCGCCACGATTGCCGCCGCGATAGCCGCCATCGCTGTTGCCGCTGCGATAGCCGCCGCCGTCGCGCGAACCTGCGTTCGACTTGTTGCCGTAGCCGCTGGCGTTGCTCGCGCCGTAGCCGCGGCCGCTGCTGCTGCCACCGCCGCTACCGCCGAAACGGCGACCGCCGCCGTTGCCGGCCGGTCGGCCACGACCGCCACCGAAACCGCCTTTCGGCGGCGCCTTGCGCGGCTCGAAGCCCGCAACGACATTCACCGGCAGCGGCGTGCGTACGAAACGCTCGATGCGCTTGAGCGCACCCATCTCGGCGTAATGCACGAGGCTCACCGCCGTGCCGCTACGGCCGGCACGACCGGTACGGCCGATTCGGTGCACATAGTCTTCCGCGAACTTCGGCAGGTCGTAGTTGAAGACGTGCGTGATGCCCGGAATGTCGATGCCGCGCGCGGCGACGTCGGTTGCGACCAGCACGCGCACACGGCGCTCGCGCAGTGCGCGAATCGTGCGATTGCGCGCGCCTTGCGGCAGGTCGCCGTGCAGCGCGGCGGACTCGAAGCCCGCGTCGGCGAGACGAGTGGCGATGAGATCGGCGTCGCTCTTCGTCGCCGTGAACACGATCGCCTGATCGAGCCCGGAGTCGCGCAACAGATGATCGAGCAGACGATCCTTGTGATCGCGGTCATCGACGTAATGCACGGCTTGCGCGATATTGCCGTTCGCTTCGAGCTTCTGCACGATCTCGATGCGCTCGGGATCCTTCAGCAGACGCCCGGTCAGCGACGTGATCTTGTTGTCGATGGTCGCGGAGAAGAGCAGCGTCTGGCGCGAGGCCGGCGTAGCATCGACGATGCGCTCGATATCTTCGATGAAGCCCATGTCGAGCATGCGGTCGGCTTCGTCGAGCACGAGCATGTTGAGGCTCGACAGATCGATGCGGCCGCGTTCCAGGTGATCGATCAGGCGTCCCGGCGTCGCGACGAGAATCTCGGGATTCTTTGCAAGCAGCATCAACTGCTGGCCATAGGCAACACCGCCGAGAATGCTGACGGTGCGCAGACGGCGCAGGTGCTTGCCGTACGTGGTCGCGGCGGTGGAAACCTGCATCGCGAGTTCGCGTGTCGGCGTGAGCACGAGCAGGCGCGGGCGCGCCACCGGCTGCGGACGGCGGCTGCGGGCGTTCGGGTCCCGCGGCTCGCGCGGTTGCTGCGCTTCCTGCTTTTGCAGTTGCGAGAATTTTTCGATGGCCGGCAGCATGAACGCCGCCGTCTTGCCCGAACCGGTCGGGCTCGAGACGAGCAGGTCGCGACCGGCGAGCGCGGCGGGAATCGCGCGCTGCTGCACGGGCGTCGGGTTCTGATAGCCTGCGGCGGTCAGTGCGGACACGATGTCGGCGCACAGGCCGAGCGATTCGAAAGTGGGGCCGGCGGGTTTTTCGACGGGTGCGTCGATGACCGGAGTATCGGCCGTGGGGGTGATGCCAATGTTTGCTGCGAGATTGTCCAACGGGCTAGCGGTGAAGCTCGAAGTCATGTCGATCCTTGAAACGAGGAATAAGGCGTCGGCGCCAATCGGCATACCCAAGTCGTTGGATTCAGCGAGCGAAGAAACAGCGAGCAAATCGAAAAACGGGGGCTACTCGCGCGAACGTGCGGCGAGCATGTTTTGTTAGAAGCTGTATCGGATACGGCAGGCTCGATCGTTCAACTGAGAACGACGGGCGCTGACGTCAGCCTGATGCATGACGGGCCGCGAAACATACTGCGCGCAATACGACCGCGCAACGGCCTAGCAGGGAGGGGACAGTTTCTAAACTGGATTGGGGCGAAACGCTACGAAGCGCCTTGCTGCGCGAGGCTTTGCCGAAAAGCAGGCAACCCGCAGTCGAGCGCTAACCGCTAGTATATCCGACTTTGCTGCACTGCGCCACATATTGGCGCATGACCGCGCCATCGTCGGGCATCGACGGCGCAGGTGGGATTCGCAGTCGCGTCAGGCCGCTTCGCCGCGCTTGAGCGACGCGACGAGTTCCACATAGCGCGTTTTCGCTTCGTCGGCGGGCGTGCCTTCGAGCGCGGCCCACGCCTCATATTTGTATTTCCCGGCGATGTCCGTGAAACCCGGCTTCTCACCTTGCACATCGCCGATGCTCGCCTGCTTGAACAGCGCGTAAAGACGCAACAGCGTCAGATTTTCGGGTCGTTCGGGCAGTTGGGCCACGTCGGCCTGGGCCTGACTGAATTGTTGGTCGATGTCGGTCATGCGTTCTCCGTTCTTATCGGGATAGGTCCGGACGATCTTAGCAAGCGGGGCGCGCAAGACAGGTCGAGGCTTTCCTCCAACCGAGGACGTCTTCCAGACGCGATTCGGATCGCGGCGCCTCTGGCGATCCCGCCGATGCTGCGCATGTCCCGCATTACAATACCGGCTATGACACGCACCGTTTTGCTCGCCCTCGACACGTCGACAGAGTTTTGCTCCGTCGCGCTCCTGCACGCCGATACCGCTTCTGCCTCCGTTCAATCCGCCGCCGCGCCTCAGTACGTCAACGGCGACACGCGCGTCTGGCTGCGCCACGAGGCGACAGGCGCCGTCTCGAGCACGCGCCTGTTGCCGGCCGTGCGCGAGCTTTTCGACGATGCCGGTCTCGCGCTCGCCGATTGCGCCGCGATCGCATTCGGCGCAGGGCCCGGCTCGTTCACCGGTCTGCGCACCGCGACGGGCGTCGCGCAAGGGCTGGCGTTCGGCCTGAACGTGCCGGTCGTCCCGGTGAGCACGCTGCTCGCATGCGCGGAAGCCGCGCGGCTGAACGATCCGTCGATCCCACCGCGCGTGATCGCGGCGCTCGATGCCCGCATGGACGAGGTGTACTGGGCCGACTTCGAATTCGATGCAGTCGCCGGCGAATGGCGCACGCTGCACGCCGCCGCGCTCGATGCGCCCGGCGCGCTGCCGCTGCCCGGCGTGCCGTTCGCACTCGCCGGCAATGCAGCGGCCGCGTTCGGCGAGCGCCTGCCGGCGGTGGCCGCCGCCGCCCGTGTCGATGGTGAAGCGTTGCCGCACGCGTTGCCGGTCGCGCTCATCGGCTTGCGCGAATTTCGGGCGGGTCGTACGGTCGCGCCCGAGCACGCCGCGCCGGAATACGTGCGGGACAAGGTCGCCCAGACCACGGCGGAGCGCATTCGCGCTCGCGAGGAGGCGCTTCGGTGAGCGGGGTGTTGCTCGCGGATCGGTATCTCACGCCGATGACCGAAGCCGACCTCGACGAAGTCGCCGCGGTCGAAAAGCTCGCCTACGAGTTTCCCTGGAGCCGCGGCAATTTCCAGGATTCGCTGCGCAACGGCTATTACGGCGTGTGCCTGCGTCATGTGACCGGCACGTTGATCGGCTATTGCGTGCTGATGCCCGTCGTCGACGAGATGCATCTGCTCAACCTGTGCGTCGCGCCGTCGGCGCAGCGCGCGGGCGCGGGCCTCACGCTGCTTCGCGAAGCGGTGCGCATCACCCGCACGGAGAAGCTCGAAGGCGTGCTGCTCGAAGTGCGGCCGTCCAATCCGCGCGCGATCCAGCTTTACGAGCGCTTCGGCTTCGCGGCCATCGGTCGTCGCAAGAACTATTACCCCGCGCGGCATCGCTCGCGCGAGGACGCAATCGTCATGCGTCTGTCGTTCACGAAGGAGAGTGCGCATGGCGCTCGATGATTCGCTGATTGAAGAACTGGGAATCGGACCGGTCTGGGTCCGGCGAGGTGTCGCGTCCGTGGCGCCGGTCGAGGACGAACCTCCGCCCGCCGAGTCCGCCGCGCTGGTTTCGGAAGCGCCCGCGCCCGTCGGGATGCGGCAAGCGCCGCAGCCTGCCGCCCCGCCTTCCGCCCTGCAGCCGGAATCCGACGTGCCGCCCGTCGATGCCTACGACGATCTTCCCTGGACCGACGACGCGCCCGCCCACGCCGAAGCCGCCGTCGTCGAAGCGCCGAGCGACGTCCATACGCTCGACTGGGATGCGCTCGCCGAGCGTGTCGCGAACTGCGAGCGCTGCCGCTTGTGCGAGCGCCGCACGAACACGGTTTTCGGTGTCGGCGATCGCGAAGCGGACTGGATGCTGATCGGCGAGGCGCCGGGCGAGAACGAGGACAAGCAGGGCGAGCCGTTCGTCGGCCAGGCAGGCAAGCTGCTGGATAACATGCTGCGCGCGCTCACGTTGTCGCGTCAGTCGAACGTCTATATCGCCAACGTGATCAAGTGCCGCCCGCCGGGCAACCGCAATCCCGAGCTCGATGAAGTCGCGCGCTGCGAGCCTTATCTGCAACGGCAAGTCGAGCTCGTGAAGCCGAAGGTCATCGTCGCGATGGGGCGCTTCGCCGCGCAAAGTCTCCTGAAGAACGAGACGAGCATCGCGTCGATGCGCGGTCGCGTGCACGAATATCGCGGCGTGCCGGTCATCGTCACGTATCACCCGGCGTATCTGTTGCGCAGCCTCCAGGACAAGGCAAAGGCGTGGGCCGATCTCTGTCTCGCGCGCAACACGTATCGCGAGGCGCTCGCCGCGCTCGGCGTGGAGCAGGGAGCGGAGAAGGGCGGCATCTGATGACCACGCAGGCGAGTGAGCTCACGCGACTCGTCGATTGTTTCGACGACGTCACGGTCCGCGATCTCGCCTGGCTGCTTTTCGCTCCTGATCTGCTGCGCGAGGGTGAAGCTACGCTGGCGCATCCGTTCGCCTCGGCGCAAGAGCGTGACGCGACGCTCGCCTGGCTCGGGACGCTCGATGCCGCGCCACAATCGCTCCACGATCACGCGCACGATCCCAAGTTCACGCGCCTCGGCATCTATGCCGAGAGCCTCATCCGCTTCTTCCTCTCGCACGGGCCCGCTGCGCGCCTCGTCGCGGCGAACGTGCCGTTGCGGCGACAGCGGCGCACCATCGGCGAATGCGATTTTCTGCTCGAATCGACGCACGGCGCGCGGCTGCACTGGGAACTGGCGGTGAAGTTCTACCTGCATATCGGCGATGCCGATGCAGCGTGCCCGGTGCGCCTGGCCGACTACGTCGGACCGAATCTCCAGGATCGCTTCGACCTGAAGTACGCGCGGCTCGTCACGCATCAGCTCGCCCTGACCTCGCGCGCGGAGTTCGCCGCGCTCGGCTTCGGAGGGCCGTGGCGCGCGCAGTTATTCATCAAGGGGCGGCTCTTCTATCACGGCCGCGAAGACGAGCACATCGAGCCCGCGCCCGAGATCGGCGCAAGTCATTTGCGCGGATGGTGGCTGACGGCGTCGGAATGGCGCGAGGCGCGGGCGAACGTATCCGACGATGAACGCGCGTGGGTCGTGCAGCCGCGCATGGCGTGGCTCGCGTCGCGGCGGCTCGACGCGGCTGCCGCCGCGACACTGATCGCGGAATCGGATGCGATCCGCACGCGTCTTGAAACGACCGTCGCGCCGACGATGATCGCCGCTTATGCGCGTGACGCCGCCGGGAAATGGGTCGAGGAATCGCGCGGTTTCATCGTGCCGGACGACTGGCCTGAGCGTGCGCGCGCATTCGCCGAGTCGGCGCCGTGACCAACCGCGCCGATCACCACCAGCGATAGAAGTGATGCACCGGCCCGACGCCATGACCGACGTCAAGCCGCACGCTCGCCTCGATCGCGCCGGTCAGATAGCGCTTCGCTTCGGCCGTCGCGCTCGCGAGATCATCGGTTTGCGGGATCAGCGCCGCGATCGCCGACGACAGCGTGCAGCCCGTGCCGTGCGTATTCTTGAGCGGCACGCGCGCGCCGCCGAGCCGCAGCGACCCGCTCGCCTCGATGAGCCAGTCGGGGCTATCGGATGATGCGAGATGGCCGCCTTTCATCAGCACGGCCTGCGCGCCGAGCCTGCGCAAAGCTTCGCCCTGACGGACCATTGCGTCTTCATCGGCGGCGCTTTCGGTGCCGAGCAGCGCCGCCGCTTCGGGCAGATTCGGCGTGACGAGCGTCGCGAGCGGCAGCAGTTCGTCGCGCAGCGCCGCGACCGCGTCCGGCGCGAGCAGCGCGTGATTGCTCTTCGAGATCATGACGGTGTCGAGCACCACATGCGTCGGCCGATGACGCTTCAGCGCATCGGCGACCGCGCGCACGATGCCCGCGTTCGCCAGCATGCCGATCTTCACGGCATCGATGCGGATGTCGTCGAACACGGCGTCGAGCTGCGCGGTGATGAAGGCCGGTTCCGGCGCATGAACCGCCGTGACGCCGCGCGTGTTCTGCGCGGTGAGCGCCGTGACGACGCTCGCGCCGTACGCACCGAGCGCGGAGAAGGCCTTCAGATCGGCCTGGATGCCCGCGCCGCCGCCCGAGTCGGAGCCGGCGATCGTGAGCACGTTGGGAATAGGGTTCGTTGCGGACATATCGGGATCAGGTTCGGGCGCGCACGATGGTCGCGCGCAATGCCGCGGCTGCTTTGCGCGGGTCGGCGGCCTTGCAGATTGCGGAGACCACGGCGAGACCGGCGGGTTTTGCGCGCATCACGTCGGCGGCGTTATGCGCCTGGATGCCGCCGATCGCCACGGTCGGCAGGCGCGCGGCCGCGCAGATATCAGCGAGGCCGTCGATGCCGCAGGGCATGGAGGCGTCGGTTTTCGTCGGCGTTGCGTACACCGGGCCCGCGCCGAGATAGTCGATGACGCCCGCGAGCTTTTCCGCGTCCGCGGTTTCATCGAGATTCGACACCGACAATCCGATCAGCGCATCTGGCCCGAGCAACCGCCGCGCGGCATCGGCGGGAAGATCGCGTTGCCCGAGATGCACCCCATCGGCGCCGACGGCCAGCGCGACATCGACATGATCGTTGATGACGAACGGCACGCCGTGCGCGCGCGTGAGCGGCAGCAACGCGCGCGCGAGCTCGAGCCATGCGCGCTTGTGCCATTCGGGCGCGCGAAGTTGCACGATGGTCGCGCCGCCCTCGAGCGCGGCGCGCGCAACGGCGATCGCGGCATCGTGGCCGCCGCACTGCACGGGATCGAGCACGAGATAGAGCGAGAGGTCGAACGAAGCGCGCATGATCAGCCCGACACGATGTCGCGCTGCACGAACGTCTTGTCGAACGCTGCGGCGTCGAGCGAGCCGAGCCGGTCCAGATACGCGACGGCAAAGCTGCCGGGCAGGGCGGCGTCGCGCGCGGCGAGTTCGCCCGCGATAGTCGAATACGCGATCGCGGCGAGCGTCGCGGCCCAGAACTCGTCGCGATCCGACGCCGTGCCGACGAACGCCGCAACCGTCGCGGAGAGGGCGCAGCCGACGCCCGTCACGCGCGTCATCAACGGGGAGCCGTTCGACAGCGCGATCACGCGACGGCCATCGGTCACGTAATCGGTCTCGCCCGTCACCGCAACGACGGCCTGCGTCTTCAGTGCCAGGACTTGCGCGGCATCGAGCGCGGCATCGGTGGCGGCGGTGCTGTCGACACCGCGTCCGCTCGCGGCGCCCCCCGACAGGCTGATGATCTCCGACGCATTGCCGCGAATCACCGCGGGCTTCGAATCGAGCAGATCGAGCGCGAACTCGGTGCGAAACGAAAGCGGGCCGACCGCGACCGGGTCGAGCACCCACGGCTTGCCCGCGCCGTTGGCGGCATCGACGGCGGCGCGGATCGCGCGGCTCTGCGGCACGTCGAGCGTGCCGAGATTGACCGACAGCGCGTTGGCGAGCGGCGCGAACTCGCCGACTTCCTCGCGCGCGACGACCATCGCCGGCGCGGCGCCGATCGCGAGCAGCACGTTCGCGGTGAAATTGGTGACGACGAGATTCGTCAGGCAGTGCACGAGCGGCGCGCGTTCGCGCACGCGGTTGACGAACGAGAAGAGATCGGCGGCGAGCATGATGAGAGTCTGTCGAAGACGAAGACGAAGACGAAGACGAAGACGAAGACGAAGACGAAGACGAAGACGAAGGCGCGCGACGCGTCAGTGCCGCGCTTCACCGATCAGCGCGACCGAATCGAACGCGCGCTGATTGGCCTGATGCCGCCGCATCACGAAGTACATCATCAGGCAGACGAACGAGCCGAACAGCACGATGACGAACTGGATCGGCATGTCGAGCCACACGAGCACCGCGTAAAGGCACAGCATGACGAGCACCGATAGATTCTCGTTGAAGTTCTGCACGGCGATGGAATGCCCGGCGGAAAGCAGCACGTGGCCGCGATGCTGGAGCAGCGCGTTCATCGGTACGACGAAGAAGCCCGACAGGCCGCCCACGATCATCAGGAACACATACGCGACTAGCAGATAGCCGGGGAAGTGCATCTTGCCGAAGTAGATGCCCCAGTGCGCGGGAAAGAGGTGGCGTGTGTAGAACGCCATCAGCATCACGGCGAGGCCCATGACGATGCCGACCGGCAGCACGCTGAGCGAGCGCTTGAGCGGCACACGCGCGGCCGCGAGCACCGCGCCCGCCGCGACGCCGACGGCGATCACGGCCTGCAGGATCGCTGCCTGGGACAGCGTCATGCCGAGCGACACTTCGGCCCATTTCAGCACGATGAACTGCAGCGTCGCGCCCGCGCCCCAGAAGAGCGTGGTGACGGCGAGCGAGATCTGGCCGAGCTTGTCGCGCCACAGCACCAGAAAACAGTCGGCGAAATCGGTGATGAGCTTGAGCGGCCGCGTCTCCTGCTTCGGATAGCGCGCGCCGGTGTCGGGGATGCGCAGGTTGAACATCGCGGCGACCACGTACATCAGCACGATGACGAGCATTGCGGCTTCGGCGGGCGTGTGGATGCGCGGAATATTCAGTGACAGCAGATGACTTGCGATATGCGGGCTGATGAGCGCGCCGCCCATCACGGTGCCGAGAATGATCGAGCCGACGGTCGTGCCTTCGATCCAGCCGTTCGCGGCGACGAGGCGGTCGGCTGGGAGCAGTTCGGTGAGAATGCCGTATTTTGCCGGCGAATACGCGGCGGCGCCGAATCCGACGATGCCGTACGCGAGCAACGGATGCGCGCCGAGGAGCATCGTCAGACAGCCGACGACCTTGATCGAATTGGTCACGAACATCACGCGGCCCTTGGGCCTGGAATCCGCGAAAGCGCCGACGAAAGCCGCGAGAATCACGTACGACAGGACGAAGAACAGCTTGAGCAGCGGCGTCATCCAGTTCGGGGCGTGAAGGTCTTTCAGCAGTGCGATGGCAGCGATCAGTAGTGCGTTATCGGCCAGCGAAGAGAAAAACTGCGCGGCCATGATGGTGTAAAAACCTTTTTTCATCTGATCCGAAGCTTTCCTCACTGCGGGTGATCCGCCCCGAGCGCCTGTCATGCACTCGGGCTTATGCCTTTCGAAATGGGTTGTGCGCACGGCTTTATAACACGAAAATAGGCGCATTCTGACTAGCAGTAATCTCGATCGGGCGAGAAATGACACGTTCGTGCCTGAGATTCCTCATAACATACTGATTCGCAAGGCGTCCCGGTCGGAGCAGCGCGGCGCGTCCCGCTGTCGTATGCTCACCTTTTTGACCGCACTCACTGCAATTCCACCAAACGCTCATGCCTCGCCCCCTTTCTGCAACGATTCACACCGCCGCACTCGCCAACAACCTCGCCATTGCACGCAAGTACGCGCCGAAATCCAAGATCTGGGCCGTCGTCAAGGCCAATGCGTATGGCCACGGACTCGCCCGGGCGTTCCCCGGGTTGCGCGCGACGGACGGCTTTGGCCTTCTCGACCTCGAAGAAGCCGCGAAGTTGCGTGAACTGGGCTGGGCGGGGCCGATTCTTTTGCTCGAGGGCTTTTTCCGGCCCACGGACATCGACGTAATCGACCGCTACAGCCTGACCACGGCCGTTCACTGCGACGAGCAGTTGCGCATGCTGGAAATGGCGCGCCTCTCGAAGCCCATCAACATCCAGCTGAAGATGAACAGCGGCATGAACCGCCTCGGTTACACGCCGGAGAAATTTCGCGCCGCGTGGGAGCGGGCGCGCGCCGTGCAGGGCGTCGGCCAGATCACGCTCATGACCCATTTTTCCGATGCCGACGGCCCGCGCGGCATTGCGCATCAACTGGAGGCATTCGAGCGCGGCGCGGAAGGCATTGCGGGCGCACGCAGCCTCGCCAATTCGGCGGCCGTGCTGTGGCACCCGGACGCGCATGTGGACTGGGTGCGGCCGGGCATCATGCTCTACGGCGCGTCGCCTTCGGGCGTCACCGCCGACATCGCCGGCACCGGGCTCAAACCCGCGATGACGTTCCAGTCCGAGCTGATTGCCGTGCAGACCGTCGACGCGGGAAGCAGCATCGGTTATGGCTCCACCTATACGGCGAACGCGCCGATGCGCGTCGGCGTGGTCGCGTGCGGCTACGCGGACGGGTATCCGCGCGTGGCGCCGGAAGGCACGCCCGTGATCGTCGATGGCGTGAGGACGAAGCTCGTCGGCCGCGTGTCGATGGACATGCTGACGGTCGACCTCACCCCGTGCCCCAGCGCGGGCATCGGCTCGCGCGTCGAGCTGTGGGGCGCGAATCTGCCGATCGACGACGTTGCCAGTGCGGCGGGCACCGTCGGCTATGAACTCATGTGCGCGATCGCGCAGCGCGTGCCGGTGCGCGCGGAGTAACTCTTTCAGCATCATTAACGCAATTCGAAGCAAGGCTCTGTGTGGCGAAAGCAGCAAAAGCAAAAACGCTCTATACGTGTAGCGAATGCGGCGGACAGGCGCCGAAATGGACCGGCCAGTGCGCCGCGTGCGGGGCGTGGAACACGCTGGTGGAATCGGTGGAACAGGCGGCATCCGCGCATCGCTTTCAGGCGCTCGCGAAGAGTTCGCCGGTGCGAAAGCTCGCCGAAATCGAGGCGTCGGACGTGCCGCGCTTCACGACTGGAGTCGGTGAATTCGACCGTGTTCTCGGCGGCGGGCTGGTGCCGGGCGGCGTGGTTCTGATCGGCGGCGATCCGGGCATCGGCAAATCGACGCTTCTGTTGCAATCGCTCGCCGAGATCGCGCGCGAGCGGCCCGCGCTCTATGTGAGCGGCGAGGAGTCCGGCGCGCAGATCGCGTTGCGCGCGCAGCGCCTCGGGCTGATCGGCGACGCGAGCGCGGCGGGCGATCTTGCGCTGCTGGCGGAAATCCAGCTCGAAAAAATTCAGGCGACGATCGACGAGCACCGCCCGGAAGTCGCTGTGATCGATTCCATCCAGACCATCTACTCGGAGGCGCTGACGTCCGCACCCGGCTCGGTCGCACAGGTGCGCGAGTGCGCGGCGCAACTGACGCGCATTGCCAAGCAGACGGGCACGTCGATCATCATGGTCGGTCACGTGACGAAGGAGGGCAGTCTCGCGGGGCCGCGCGTGCTCGAGCACATCGTCGATACGGTGCTGTATTTCGAGGGCGATACGCATTCGTCGTTCAGGCTCGTGCGCGCGTTCAAGAATCGATTCGGCGCGGTCAACGAGCTCGGCGTCTTCGCGATGACGGAAAAAGGCTTGCGCGGCGTCGCGAATCCGTCGGCGCTGTTCCTGTCGCAGCACGAGCAGAGTGTCCCGGGTTCGTGCGTGCTCGTGACGCAGGAAGGCTCGCGGCCGCTGCTGGTCGAGGTGCAGGCGCTCGTCGATACGGCGCACGTGCCCAATCCGCGCCGGCTCGCGGTCGGTCTCGAGCAGAACCGGCTGGCGCTCTTGCTGGCGGTGTTGCACAGGCACGCGGGCATCGCGTGCTTCGATCAGGACGTGTTCCTGAATGCGGTCGGCGGCGTGAAGATCACCGAGCCCGCCGCCGATCTGGCCGTGCTGCTCGCCATTCACTCGTCGATGCGCAACAAGCCGCTGCCCAAGGGCCTCATCACATTCGGAGAAGTAGGCCTGGCGGGCGAGATCCGGCCCTCGCCGCGCGGTCAGGACCGTCTGAAGGAAGCCGCGAAGCTCGGTTTCTCGATGGCGCTGATTCCGAAGGCGAACGCGCCGAAACAGGCGATCGACGGTCTGAAGGTGGTCGCGGTGGACCGTATCGAGGAAGCGATCGACCGGGTTCGCGACCTCGAATAACCGGTTGATCGGACCCTTCGTAACGCGGCGTAAGAATCCGGTTGCTCAATGTAACCCAAGCGATGCGCGGTTTTTCTATCCTTGCAGGGCTACCTCATTAGGGTAAGTTCGCGGCCAACTTCGCTAAAAGGCGGCGCAAGAAGCGAAGTGACCGGAAGGATCGAGAGGACCACGCATTGAAACACGCCAAATCAACCCGGCCGAAGCCCGCGTTCCATCTGCGCGGATGCCGCGTTTCCGCGCCGCTTCAGCAGCCTTGGGGAAGCGGTTGCCGAATCGTCGAATGGATCGACGAGCAAGGGCAGATCTCGCGACGCGTCGTCGCGGCCGACATCACCGAGGACGAAGTCGTCGCGACCATTCGCCAGCATGTGACGGGCCGCAAGCACGTGCTCATCGACGACGAACACCAGCCGCGCCAGGTCTTGCCTCGGCGGTAGGCTTTCCGCTTTTCAGGTTGCGTCGCCGCGAAAGAGCGGATGCGCCGCCGCTTCGGCGGGTGTGAGTACAGGCGCGACGCAGCAATCGAGCGGCTCCAGCAGAGTCATCCATTCGTCGCGCGTGCGTTCGCGAAAGCGCGCGGCAAGCTCCGCCGACAATTCCGCCGCATCCGCGCCGCCGATCGCCTGGCCGAGGCTCCAGTGCCGCGTCGCCCAGTCGGGGCGGCCGAGCGCCTCGCACAACGTCTGCCAGAACTTCAGTTCCAGTGCGCCGACCGCGACGAAGCGGTCATCGCGCGTGCGATATACGTCGTAACAGGGCACGCCGCCGTTCAGAAGGCCCGCGCCGGCGTGCGTCCCCGATTCATTGGCGCTGGCGAGCGCGATGTGCGCCATCACGTTGTGGGCGTGCGTCGCGTGCGTCATCGAGACGTTCAGACAGCGCCCTTCGCCGCCGCGGGCGACATGCCACGCCGCCGCGAGTATTTCCATGACGGCCGAGAGTGCCCCGCCGAGCAGATCCGCCAGCTGAAAACCCGGTGCGACGGGCGTGCCGTCGCGCGTCGCGAGCTGATCGAGCACGCCCGCATAGGCGATGTAGTTCAAATCGTGACCGGCCTTGTGCGCGAACGGACCGTCGCTGCCGAAACCCGTGATCGCGCAATAGACGATCTTCGGATTCGCCTCGCGCAATACGTCATAGCCGACGCCGAGGCGCGCCATCACCGAAGGGCGGAAGCTCTCGACCAGCACATCCGCGTCCCGCGCGAGTTCGATGAGCTTCGCGCGGCCTTCGTCCGTCTTGAGATCGAGCGTGAGCTGCCGCTTGCCACGATTGACGATGCGATAGAACGCGCTCGGCGTACCGCTTTGCCGGTCGGCTTCGGTTTGCAGCATCGTGCGCGCGTAGTCGCCTTCACCAGGCGGCTCGATTTTGAGCACGTCCGCGCCGAGTTCGGCGAGACGCAAGGTGGCGACGGGACCGGGAAGCAGCCGCGTCAGATCCAGCACGCGCAGGCCGGTGAGAGAAGGCGTCAAGTCGTCGATCTCCGGTTATGAGCCGATTTGCTCCAGTTCCTCGTGCGCTTCCAGCCACTCCATTTCGAGCGTTTCGAGGCGCGCATTGACTTCGCCCTGACGGCGGATCGTCTCGGTGAGCTTCGCCTTCATGGCGGCTTCGTAGCTCACCGGGTCGGCGACGAACGCATCGAGCTGCGTCTTCTCCGCGTTGAGCTTCTCCATCTCCTTCTCGATTTTCGCGATGCGCGACTGCAGCGGCTTCTTCAGATGCGCGAGCTTCTGCCTCTCCTGAGCTTCCTGCCGACGCTGTTCCTTGCGATTGAGCCCGCTGTCCTGCGCGTCGCCCGATGCCGCGCCGCCGGCTTCCTTTGCCGCCGCGCGCGTCTCGGCGGCGTGTTGCAGGAGCCAGTCGCGGTAGTCATCGAGATCGCCGTCGAACGGGCTCAGGCGATGTTTCGCGACGAGCATGAAGGTATCGGTCGTCGCGCGCAGCAGATGCCGGTCGTGCGACACGAGAATGAGCGTGCCTTCGAATTGCGCGAGCGCCATCGTCAAAGCGTGGCGCGTTTCGAGGTCCAGGTGATTGGTCGGCTCGTCGAGCAACAGCAGATTCGGCTTCTGCCAGATGATGAGCGCCAGCGCGAGCCGCGCCTTCTCGCCGCCCGAGAAGGGCGCGATTTTCGCTGTCGCCATGTCGCCGGAGAAGTTGAAGCTGCCGAGGAAATCGCGCAGTTCCTGCTCGCGCGTGTCGGGCGCGAGGCGCGCGAGATGGGCAAGCGCCGAATCGTCGGGGCGCAGTGTTTCGAGCTGATGCTGCGCGAAATAGCCGATTTTCAGGCCCTTGCCCTGCCGGACGCCGCCAGAGAGCGGTTCGAGCGTCTGCGCGAGCGTTTTGATGAGCGTCGACTTGCCCTGGCCGTTCGCGCCGAGCAACCCGATGCGCTGTCCGTTCTGGATCGACATCGTCACGCCCTCGACGATCGGAATCTCGTCGCCTGCATCGTTGTGATAGCCGCAGCGCACGCTCTCCATGACCATCATCGGATTGGGCGCGGCATCGGGCTCGCGGAATTCGAACGTGAAGGGCGAACTCGCATGCGCGGGCGCGATCAGCTCCATCTTCTCCAGCGCCTTCACCCGGCTTTGCGCCTGTTTCGCCTTGGTCGCCTTGGCCTTGAAGCGGTCGATGAAGCTCTGCAGATGCGCGACGGTCTTCTGCTGCTTTTCATACGCGCTCTGCTGCAGCGCGATCTGCTGCGCGCGCAGCACTTCGAACTGGCTGTAATTGCCGCCGTAACGCTTCACCTGACGATTCTCGAGATGCAGCGTGACATTGCAGACCGAATCGAGAAACTCGCGGTCGTGCGAAATGACGACGAGCGTGCCCGGATAGCGGCCGAGCCAGTCTTCCAGCCAGACGATGGCGTCGAGGTCGAGGTGGTTGGTCGGCTCATCGAGAAGCAGCAGGTCGGACGGGCACATCAGCGCCTGAGCGAGATTCAGGCGCATGCGCCAGCCGCCCGAAAAGCTCGTTACCGGCTCGCGCGTCTGCTCAAGCGTGAAGCCGAGGCCGAGCAGCAGCGTTTCGGCGCGCGCGGGCGCGGTGTAGCCGTCGGCGTCCGCGAAGGCGGCGTGGGCTTCCGCTTCGGCTGCGCCTTCGTGCGCGGCGGAGGCCGCCGCGATGCGCGCTTCGATCTCGCGCAGATGCGTGTCGCCATCGAGCGTGTAGTCGAGCGCGCTGCGGTCCACTGCGGGCGTTTCCTGCGCGACATGCGCGATGCGCCACGACGGCGGCATCGAGAAATCGCCGCCGTCCGCGTGCAACTCGCCGCGCAGCACGGAAAAGAGCGTGGACTTGCCTGCGCCGTTCGCGCCGACGAGACCGGCTTTCTCGCCCGGATTGAGCGTGAAGCTCGTGTCTTCGAAGAGCGGCTTGGTGCCGCGGGACAGGCTGAACTGATTGAAGCGGATCACGTCGGATTGGCGGCGAAAAGGGCGCGGCTTTGAGGGAAAGCGCTATTTTAGACTGGACCGGTTGCGAGGCAGGGGTCGGCCGTTCGGCCGATGGCAGGCGAACGCGCGCCGGGTTAGCATCGCCTATCATTCACCGACTTCATTTCGCGGAGCACGCCATGAGCGCAGCCAACGAAGGCATCTACGGCTTTTCGGCCGAAACACTCGACGGCGCGACCGTCGGTCTCGACATCTACCGCGACAAGGTGCTGCTCATCGTGAATACGGCGAGCGAATGCGGTTTCACACCGCAGTACAAGGGTTTGCAGGAGATCTATCAGCAATTTGCGGGGCGCGGTTTCGAGGTGCTGGGTTTTCCGTGCAACCAGTTCGGCAAGCAGGAACCGGGCGACGCGGGGCAGATCGGCGCGTTCTGCGAGAAAAACTACGGCGTGACGTTTCCGATGTTCGCCAAGATCGAGGTGAACGGCGCGAACGCGCATCCGCTCTACAAGTATCTGAAGGACAAGGAACCCGGCCTGCTCGGCATCGAGGCCATCAAATGGAACTTCACGAAGTTCCTGGTCGACCGGAAAGGGAGCGTCGTCAAGCGTTTTGCGCCGCAGACGAAGCCCGAATCGATCACGGACGACATCGAGAAACTGCTCTGAGCGGCGCGCGCGTTCAGAGGATCGGCGAGAAAAGGCGCGCGACGTGCATCGCCATGCGGAGCCAGAACGTCTTGCCGCGGTAGTCGTTGCTGTCGATCTCGAAGGAATCCGCGAAGTCGGCGAGCAGCATCGATTCGACCTGGCTCGCGAACGCGCGATCGACCGTCAGCACCGTGATTTCGAAGTTAAGGCGAAACGACCGGTTGTCGAGATTCGCGCTGCCGATCGACGCGGCGATGTCGTCGACGAGCACGACCTTCTGATGCAGAAAGCCCGGCCTGTAGCGGAAGATGCGCACGCCCGCCTGAACGAGGTCGTACGCATACAGCCGGGATGCCGCGAAGACCACGCGATGGTCGCGACGGCTCGGAATCAGGATGCGCACGTCCACGCCGCGCATCACCGCAAGCCTGAGCGCCGAAAATACGGCTTCGTCGGGAATCAGATAGGGCGATGTGATCCAGATGCGCTCGCGCGCCGCGTTGATCGCCTCGACGAAAAAGAGCGAGCAGGTCTCCTGTTTGTCGGCGGGACCGCTCGACAGCACCATGCAGTGCATGTTCTCGTCCGAATGCGGCGCGGGGCCGAGTTCGGGCAGACGCTGCGTCGCCCAGTACCAGTCTTCGGTGAACACGAACTGGATGCTCGCGACCGCCGGCCCGCGCACTTCCACGTGCGTGTCGCGCCACGGCGAGAGCCGCGGATTGCCGCCGAGATATTCGACGCCGACGTTGTGCCCGCCGACGAACGCGCGCTTGCCGTCCACCACGACGATCTTCCGATGATTGCGGAAGTTGATCTGGAAACGGTGCACGAACTTGCGGGTGGCCGCGAACGGATGCGCCTCGACGCCGCCCGCGCGCAGCGCGCTCACGTAGCGATGCGGCAGGTCGAAGCTGCCGATGCTGTCGTACAGGAAATACACGCGCACGCCGGCCTGGGCTTTCTTGATGAGCGCGTCCTTGAGCAATTCGCCGAGCGCGTCGGCGCGCACGATGAAAAACTGCACGACCACATAGTGTTCCGCTGCGGCTATGGCTTCGAGGATAGCCGTGAACGTGGCGTCGCCATTGATGAGCACGCGCGCCGAGTTGCCGCGCAAAAACGGCATGCCGGAAAGTCGCTGCAAGGTGCGGATCGTCGGATTGCCGAGATAGGACGCCGGTCCCGGCGCGATTTCGCCGCGCACGCCGGTGGCATCGACGAGCGCAGCGGCTTCGGGCGCATCGCTGCGTGCGCCGGAGTCCCATTCGGCGGGCTTCGAGCGGCTGCGCAGGATCTCGATCTCCAGCCGACGCTCGTCGATATAGCCCGCAAACTTGCTGCGGCCGAGGAAGAGATAGGGAATCAGCGTGAAGTAGGGCATCGCGACGAGCGACACCGCCCACGCCACCGCGCCTTGTGACGTGCGAGTGTTGATGACGGCATGGATGGCGGCGATCACGCCGAGCACATGCGCGGCCATCACGAGCGTGCCGAGGTGTAGCCAGTCGGATGCTTGCATAGACGCGGGGAGGAGCGAAGGGCCTCGCTATTGGCGAGTTGCCATATTACCCAACCCTTTCCCGCGAAGTGTTAGCGAACGTTGCCGCGCGTGCGCCGCAACGTTCGCCTGAGCGGAAGGCTCACGCCGGAAGATCGGCGGCCTGGATCAGGAACACGTTGTCGTCGCCGGCGCTCGTCGAGAGCCAGACGAGATCGAGACCGCCGAGCGCGGCTTCCACGTTCGGCCGCTCGTTGCCGATTTCGACGACGAGCACGCCGTCTTCGGTCAGCCACTTGCGCGCGTCGCGCACGATGCGCCGCACGACGTCCATGCCATCCGCGCCGCCCGCGAGCGCGAGCTCGGGCTCGTGCCGGTACTCTTCCGGCAGCGCCTGCATCGCCTGTGCGTTGACGTAGGGCGGATTGGTGATGATCACCTCGTAACGCGCCGGCGGCAGCGGCGCGTACAGGTCACCTTCGTAGAGGCTCACGCGCGCGTCGAGCCCGTATTCGTCGACGTTGCGGCGCGCGACCGCGAGCGCATCGGCCGAGATGTCGACGGCATCGACATCGGCGTTTTCGAAGGCTTGCGCGGCGAGGATCGCGAGACAGCCGGAGCCGGTGCACAGCTCGAGCACGCGCGTGACCTGATCCGGATCGGCGACATACGGCTGCAAGCCGTCCTGCAGCAACTCGCCGATGAACGAACGCGGCACGATCACGCGCTCGTCGACGTAGAAGCGGCGGCCGTGCATCCACGCTTCCTGCGTGATGTACGCGGCGGGAATGCGCTCCTTCGCGCGGCGCTCGATCACTTTCATGACGGCGTCGATTTCGTTGTCGAGCAGGCGCGCGTCGAGGAACGGGTCGAGCGTGTCGAGCGGCAGATGCAGCGTATGCAGGATCAGATACGCGGCTTCGTCGTAGGCATTGGCCGAGCCGTGGCCGAACGACAGGCCTGCTTCGGTGAAACGCGAGACGCCGAAGCGCAGCAGGTCGCGCACGGTGGTGAAGGGCAGCGCCATTGAAGGCTCCTTGTTATTGTGAGATTGAATTCAGGCGATCAGTGCTTCGAGCACGCGCCGGTACACGTTCTTGAGCGGCTCGATGAAGCGCACGTCGACATGCTCGTCGATCTTGTGGATCGTGCCGTTGGGCGGGCCGAACTCCACGACCTGATCGCAGATTTGCGCGATGAAGCGTCCATCGGACGTTCCGCCCGAGGTAGACAGTTCGGTGCGCACGCCGGTTTCATCGACGATGGCTTTTTCGAGCGCATCCGAAAGCGCGCCGCGCGGCGTGAGAAAGGGCAGGCCGCTCACGATCCATGTCAGATCGTAGTCGAGGCCGTGCCTGTCGAGAATCGCGCGCACACGGCTTTGCAGGCTCTCGACCGTGCTCGCCGTCGAGAAGCGGAAGTTGAACATCAGATCGGCGTGGCCGGGAATGATGTTGGTCGCGCCCGTGCCGGAGTGCAGGTTCGACACTTGCCAGGTCGTCGGCGGGAAGTATTCGTTGCCGTCGTCCCAACGCTCGGCGACGAGTTCGGCAAGCGCCGGCGCGAGCAGATGCACCGGATTCTTCGCGAGATGCGGATACGCAATATGCCCCTGCACGCCCTTGACGACGAGCTTGCCTGTCATCGAGCCGCGCCGGCCGTTCTTGACCATGTCGCCGAGCGTGGCGTTCGAGGTCGGCTCGCCGACGATGCAGTAATCGAGCCGCACGCCACGCGCCTTCAACGCTTCGACGACCTTGATCGTGCCGTCGGTCGCGGGGCCTTCTTCATCGCTCGTGATGAGAAACGCGAGCGTTCCGCGATGCTCCGGATGTTTTGCGACGAACTCTTCGCTCGACACGACGAACGCCGCGAGCGACGCCTTCATGTCCGCCGCGCCGCGGCCGAAGAGCTTGCCGTCGCGATGCGTCGGTGTGAAGGGTGGCGAGGTCCATTGTTCGAGCGGACCCGTCGGCACGACATCGGTGTGGCCGGCGAACGCGAGCAGTCTGGCCGATGCGTCCGTGCCGCGCCTCACGGCCCACAGGTTGGTGACGCCGCCCGATTCGATTGTTTCGCATTCGAAGCCGATCGCCGCAAGCCGCTCGATCATGAGCGCCTGACAAGCCTGGTCGTCGGGCGTGACGGATGCGCGTTCGATCAGCGCTTCGGTGAGGGAAAGGGTCGCGGACATGGTCGTATTAGGTCGGTGCGATAAAAAATGCCGGCGCGCAGGCCGGCACTCGTAGCAATCCTGCGATGACCGTCGAGTTCACAGTCATCGCGTTCGCTCAGGCGAAGAGCGTTTCGTACTGCTCGGCCGAAAACCCGAGCGTCTTCACGCGCCCGTTCACGACGACGACCGGCCGCTTGATGATCGACGGCTTGTGAATCATCAGCGCGATCGCGCCGCCGGTCGTATCGGCTTCGGCCTTGTGCACGTCGGACAAGCCGCGCCACGTCGTGCCGCGCTTGTTGATGAGCTGGTCGAGCGGCACGTCCTTCAGCCAGTCCTGAATCAGCGCATTCGACACGCCGGCCTTCTTGAAGTCGTGAAACTCGAACGGCACGCCGTGCTCTTCCAGCCACACGCGCGCTTTTTTCACGGTGTCGCAATTCGGAATGCCGTAGACGACGGTGGTCGGAGTGGAACCGCGCGCCACGATCAGTCGCCTCGCAGCAGTTCGTTGAGGCCGACTTTCGCGCGCGTCTTGGCGTCGACCTTCTTGACGATCACGGCGCAGTACAGGCTGTGCGAGCCGTCCTTCGACGGCAGATTGCCCGCGACGACGACCGAGCCCGCCGGAATGCGGCCATAGCTGACTTCGCCGGTTTCGCGGTCATAGATCTTGGTCGACTGGCCGAGATACACGCCCATCGAAATGACGGAATTCTCTTCGACGATCACGCCTTCCACCACTTCCGAACGCGCGCCGATGAAGCAGTTGTCCTCGATGATGACCGGGTTCGCCTGCAGCGGCTCCAGCACGCCGCCGATGCCCACGCCGCCCGACAGATGCACGTTCTTGCCGATCTGCGCGCACGAGCCGACGGTGGCCCATGTGTCCACCATCGTGCCTTCGTCGACATACGCGCCGATGTTGGTGTACGACGGCATCAGCACGACGTTCTTCGCGATGAACGAGCCGCGGCGCGCGATGGCCGGCGGCACGACGCGGAAACCGCCCGCCGCGAAATCTTCGGCCGTGTAGTTCGCGAACTTCGAAGGCACCTTGTCGTAGAACTGCGAGTAGCCGCCCGCGGGCATCGGCGCGTTGTCTTCCAGGCGGAACGACAGCAGCACGGCCTTCTTCAGCCACTGATTCACGACCCAGTCGCCGTCACGTTTTTCGGCGACGCGCATCTGGCCACGGTCGAGTTGCTCGATTGCGTGCGCGACGGCTTCGCGGACTTCGGCGGGCGCGGCCTTGGGCGAAAGCTCGGCGCGGTTTTCCCAGGCGGTATCGATGATGCTCTGAAGTTGTTGCGACATAGTGATATCAAGGATGGAGGATTGGACCGGCGACGCTCGATGTGCGTCAGGACTTGAGCGAGCGGCAGAATTCGACGATGCGGCGGGCTCCTTCGACACATTCCCCGGTCTCGGCCACGAGCGCGATACGCACGAACCCTTCACCGGGATTCGTGCCGTGCGCGAGGCGAGCGAGAAAAGAGCCCGGCAGAACCGTCACATTATAGTCGGCGTACAGGCGCGCCGCGAACTCGGTATCCGTGAGCCCGGTGCCCGAAACGTTCGCCCAGAGGTAGAACGCGGCGTCGGGCAGGCGCACGTCGAGCACGTCGGCGAGCATCGGCGTGACTGTCTGGAATTTTTTCAGATACTTCGCGCGGTTGTCGCGCACGTGCGTTTCATCCTGCCACGCGACGACGCTCGCGCGCTGAAACACCGTCGACAGCGCCGCGCCGTGATAGGTGCGGTAGAGCAGGAAGTCCTTCAGGATCGACGCATCGCCCGCGACGAAGCCCGAGCGCATGCCGGGCACGTTCGATCGCTTCGACAGGCTCGAGAGCATCACGAGACGCTCGAAGCCGCGATTGAGCAGCCGCGCCGCTTCGAGGCCGCCGAGCGGCGGATTGGTCTCGTCGAAATAGATTTCCGAATAGCATTCGTCCGACGCGATCACGAAGCCGTGCTTGTCTGACAGCGCGAAGAGCTCGCGCCAGTTCTCGAGCGTGAGCACCGCGCCGGTCGGATTGCCCGGCGAGCACACGTAGAGCAGTTGCGTGCGTGCCCAGATGTGCTCGGGCACCGCCGAATAGTCGCACGCGAAATTGCGCGCGGGATCGCTGTTGACGAAGTACGGCTCGGCGCCCGCGAGCAGGGCTGCGCCTTCGTAGATTTGATAGAACGGGTTCGGGCAGAGTACGATGGGCGGTTCGGCGGCGTTCGTCGTACGACTGTCGATCACGGTCTGCGCGAGCGCGAAGAGCGCTTCTCGCGAGCCGGAAACGGGCAGGACCTGCGTCGCCGCATCGATCGATTCGAGGCCGTAGCGCTGCATCACCCATGCCGCGATCGCCGCGCGCAGCGGCTCGCTGCCGAGCGTCGCCGGATAAGAGGCGAGACCGTCGAGCGCATGGATCACCGCGTCGCGGATCAGCGGCGGCGTCGGATGCTTCGGCTCGCCGATGCCGAAGCTGATCGGCGTGAATCCGGCGCGAGGCTCGATGCCTTTGAAGAGCGCACGAAGCTTTTCGAAGGGATAAGGCTGAAGTTTCTTGAGAAGTGGATTCACGGCGTGACCGGTAAGCAGTGAGCGATGCGCGCGAGGCAGTAAAGCGCCTGCGAGGAAGGCATCGAAAGACATCGAACGGACGCGAAGCAAGCGGACGATTATAGCGCGCGCCCCTGGCTCGAAAGCGGGCAGCGGCGCGCGGCACGAAGGACAAGACACGAATGAACAAGCTCGAAAAGGGCATGATGGGCGGGGCGCCGGCATGACCCGCGGACTGCGCAATGCATGGCCGACGCTCGCGATCATGCTGGGCGCCTCGGTGTGGGGCCTCGTCTGGTACCCGATGCGCATGCTCGCCGCGATGGGCCTCTCCGGCACGGCCGCCAGCGCGACGACGAGCGCCGCCGCGTGCGTCTTCGTGCTGCTCGCCAAACGCCGCTCGATCAGTACGCTCTCCTGGCACTGGCTGCTCGTCGGGCTAGGCGTGGCGGCGGGCGTGACCAATATCGGTTTCGTGTGGGGCGCGATCCACGGCCAGGTGATGCGCGTGCTGCTGCTCTTCTATCTGACGCCCGCGTGGACCGCGATCTTCGCGCACTTCATCCTGAAAGAACGCCTGACTCGCGCCGATGCGGCGCTCTCGCTGCTCTCGCTCGCGGGCGCCGTGACGATGCTCTGGTCGCCCGAGCTCGGCGTGCCGTTGCCCGCCGATCTCGCGGAATGGGCGGGTCTCGTCGGCGGCATGGGCTTCGCGATGAGCAACGTGCTTGTCGTGAAGGTCACGCGCATCCTGCCCGCGATGAAGCCCGAGATGCGCACGGCCGTGATCTTCGGCGGCGCGGCGCTGATCGCGTCTGTCGTCACGCTGTTCGAGCCGATGCCCGCGCCGCCCGCCGCCGCGCTCCTGCCCACGGTGACGTTTATCGTGATCGGGCTGGGCGTCGTGCTCGCGGGCAACAACATGATCGTGCAGGTCGGGCTCGCGCGGGTGCCCGCCAATCGCGCGTCGATCATCATGCTCTTCGAGCTCGTCGTCACCGCGCTCTCGGCGTGGCTGTTCGCAGGCGAAGTGCCCGGCCCGCGCGAATGGGCGGGCGGCGCGTGCATCGTCGTGGCGTGCGTGCTGTCGGCGTGGGTGCATCGACAGGGCGCAGCGCGCTCGCCTCCCGCGCCCGAAGCGCTCGACATCGTAGAAGAGGCGCCGGAAAGCAAAAAGAAATCGACTCGCGCGATGGTATGATGGTGTCCGCTTCGCCGGGACACGCATGCGTCGTCGCGTTGCGTGACCGAATGCGATCGACGCGCCGCAATGCGGCTCGTCTGCCATCTATCCTCCGTCATCAATTCCAAACAGCGATATCGCCGTGCGTCTGACCTCGATAAAACTCGCTGGCTTCAAGTCCTTCGTCGATCCCACGCATTTCCAGGTCCCCGGCCAGCTCGTCGGCGTGGTCGGACCGAATGGCTGTGGCAAGTCCAACATCATCGATGCCGTGCGCTGGGTGCTCGGCGAATCGCGCGCCTCCGAGTTGCGCGGCGAATCGATGCAGGACGTGATCTTCAATGGCTCGACGGCGCGCAAACCCGGCAGCCGGGCGAGCGTCGAACTCATATTCGATAACGCCGACGGCCGCGCCGCCGGCCAGTGGAGCAGCTACGGCGAAATCGCCGTGAAACGCGTGCTGACGCGCGACGGCACCTCCAGCTACTACATCAACAATCTGCCCGCGCGCCGCCGCGACATTCAGGACATCTTCCTCGGCACGGGCCTCGGCCCGCGTGCCTACGCGATCATCGGGCAGGGCATGATCGCGCGCATCATCGAGGCGAAGCCGGAAGAGCTGCGCGTGTTCCTCGAAGAAGCTGCCGGGGTGTCGAAGTACAAGGAGCGCCGTCGCGAGACCGAGAACCGTCTGCATGACACGCGCGAGAACCTGACGCGCGTCGAGGACATCGTCCGGGAGCTGTCGACCAATCTCGAGAAGCTCGAAGCGCAGGCGGTCGTCGCGACGAAGTACAAGGAACTGCAGACCGAGGGCGAAGAGAAACAGCGTCTGCTGTGGCTCTTGCGCAAGAAGGAAGCGGGCAACGAAGCCGAACGCCAGCAGCGCGCGATCCGCGAGGCGCAGGTCGAGCTCGAGGCGCAGACCGCGCGTCTGCGTGAAGTCGAAGCGCAACTGGAAACGCTGCGTGTCGCGCACTACAGCGCAAGCGACGCGATGCAGGGCGCGCAAGGCTCTCTTTACGAAGCCAATGCCGAAGTGAGCCGGCTCGAGGCGGAGATCCGCTTCATCGTCGAGTCGCGCAATCGCGTGCAGGCGCAGATCGCCGCGCTCACCGCGCAGCGCGAGCAATGGCAGGCGCAGGCGCAGAAGGCGCGCGACGAGATCGACACCGCGACCGAAGCGCTTGCCGAAGGCGAGGAAAAAGCCGCGATCGCAGCCGATACCGCCGCCGCGAAGCACGACGCGCTGCCCGCGCTCGAAGCCCGCTGGCGGGATCACCAGACGCAACTGAACGAAGAGCGCGCGGGCATCGCGCGCGCGGAGCAGGCGCTCAAGCTCGAAGCGGCGCATCAGCGCAACGCGGATCAGCAGCTTCAACAATTGCAGCAGCGCCAGGAGCGGCTCAAGAGCGAAGCGAGCGGGCTGGACGCGCCCGACGAGGCGCATCTCGAAGAGTTGCGCATACAGCTCGCCGAAAACGAAGAGATTCTTGCCGAAGCGCAAGCGCGCCTCGCCGATGCGCAGGAAACGGTGCCGCGCCTGGACGCTGAGCGCCGCGAAGCGCAGGAGCGCGTTCAGAAGGAAAGCGCGCAGATTCACCAGCTCGAAGCGCGCCTCGCCGCGTTGAAGCAGCTTCAGGAAAGCGTGCAGACCGAAGGCAAGATTCAGCCGTGGCTCGACAAGCACGAGCTCGGCGCGCTGCCGCGTCTGTGGAAAAAGCTGCACGTCGAGCCCGGCTGGGAAGCGGCGCTCGAATCCGTGTTGCGCGAGCGTCTTGCCGCGCTCGAAGTATCGAATCTGGATTGGGTCAAGGCGTTCGCCACCGATGCGCCGCCCGCCAAGCTCGCGTTCTATTCGCCGCCCGTCGCGGGCAAGCCGGTTCAGACGCCGGAGGGCTTGCGCCCGCTGCTGTCGCTCGTGCGCATCGACGATCCGGGTCTGCGCGCCGTGCTCAACGAATGGCTCGCGACGACGTTCATCGTCGACGATATCGCGCAGGCGCTGGCCTCGCGCAATCAGTTGCCGGAGGGCGCCGCGTTCGTCGTGAAAGCGGGGCACATCGTGACGCGCGTGGGTGTGCAGCTCTACGCGTCGGATTCCGAGCAGTCGGGCATGCTCGCGCGGGCTCAGGAAATCGAGAACCTCACGAAGCAGGTGCGCGCTCAAGGCTTGCTGTCCGACGAAGCGAAAGCCAACGCCGTGCGCGCCGATGCCGCGCACACGCAAGGCTCGCAGACGCTCGCCGAGGCGCGCGCGGCGGCGGAGCGCGCGACGCAGCGCGTCCACGCATTGCAGCTCGACGTGCTGAAGCTCGCGCAGGCGCACGAACGCTACACGCAGCGTAGTACGCAAATCGGCGAGGAACTGGAAGAGATCGCCGCGCAGATCGAAGAGCAGCGCGCGCTGCGCGCCGAATCGGAAGCCGCGTTCGAGCGTCATGATGGCGAGATCGCGCAATTGCAGGCGCGTTTCGAAGACAACCAGCTCGCGTTCGAATCGCTCGACGAAGAACTGACGAATGCGCGTCACGAACTGCGCGAACTCGAGCGCGCCGCGAGCGATGCAAGCTTCGCCGTGCGCGGCCTGTCCGCGAAGATCGACGAGTACCGGCGCAACATCGACACGGCGCACGATCAGAGCGAGCGCATCGCCGGCACGCTGGAAGACGCCCGCGCCGAACTCGAAACCATCAACGAGCAGACGGCGCAGACCGGTCTGCAGGACGCGCTCGAAGTGCGCGCGGCGCGCGAGGAATCTTTGCATGCGGCGCGCGTCGAACTGGACGATCTCACCGCGCGTCTGCGTCAGGCCGACGAGCAGCGTCTCATGGCCGAACGCTCGCTGCAGCCGCTGCGCGACAAGATCAACGAATTGCAGTTGAAGGAGCAGGCCGCGCGTATCAGCGGCGAGCAGTTCGTCGAACAATTGCAGGCAGCGGGCGTCGATGAAGCCGAGCTCGCCGCGAAGCTCACGCCGGACATGAAGCCGTCTTATCTGCAAGGCGAGGTCACGCGCCTGAACAACGCGATCACCGCGCTTGGCCCCGTCAACATGGCCGCGCTCGAAGAGCTCGCGGCGGCGACCGAGCGCAAGCACTTCCTCGATGCGCAGTCGGCGGATCTGAACGACGCCATCGGCACGCTGGAAGACGCGATTCAGAAGATCGACCAGGAAACGCGCGCACTGCTGCAAGGCACGTTCGACGAGGTGAACCGTCACTTCGGCGAGCTGTTCCCGCGTCTCTTTGGCGGCGGGCAGGCGAAGCTCATCATGACCGGCGACGAGATCCTCGACGCCGGCGTGCAGGTGATGGCGCAGCCGCCCGGCAAGAAGAATTCGACGATCCACCTGCTTTCGGGCGGCGAGAAGGCGCTCACCGCGACCGCGCTCGTGTTCGCGATGTTCCAGTTGAATCCCGCGCCGTTCTGTCTGCTCGACGAAGTGGACGCGCCGCTCGACGATGCGAACACGGAACGCTTCGCGAACCTCGTGCGCGCGATGGCGGCCAAGACGCAGTTCCTGTTCATTTCGCACAACAAGATCGCGATGGAAATGGCGCAGCAACTGATCGGCGTGACGATGCAGGAGCAGGGCGTGTCGCGCATCGTCGCGGTGGACATGGAAGCCGCGGCGGGTTTTGCGCAGAACGGCTGAAGCATCGCGGTTCGCAAAAGTTTCGATTGAATGAAGGGCCGGACAGTGATCCGGCAGCGTGCGTCAAGGCGCGGAGTGGCGCGCATCGGCCAGGCGGCGGCGACAAGCCGGAACGCGGCGCGATGCGTGCGACAGATCGCGCGGCGCTTCGTAATCTAAAGAATGATGGAGCCTGCATGGACGAGTTGACACTCGGTTTGATTGGAGCCGGAGCCGTGGTGGTGGGCGGCGTGGTCGTGTACAACGCGTGGCAGAGCGCGAAGGTGCGTCGCAAGATGCCGCGTCCGATGCCCGATGAAGCGGCCGATGCGCTTGCGCGCCACGAAACCGACGACGAACAGCCGTTCATCGAGCCCGTGCGCCAGTCGCGGCGGGAGCCGGTCTCGGGCGAGGTCGAGGGCGCCGACGACAAACCGCGCGATGCGCGCGTGGAACCGAGCTTCGGCGGCGTGAATCCGGCGCCGCCGGTCGCGCCTGCCGACACGGCCGTCGATCTGCAGGCCGAGGCGACGTCCGCCAATGGCGCCGCGCAGGAAACCGAAATCGACGGTGACGATGAACGCACCGAGCCCGTGATGCCCGCCGCGACGACGATTTCGTCGGCGCCGCCGGCGGTGGTGGATCGGCGCATCGACTGCGTCGTGCCGATCCGGCTCGCCGCGCCGGTCGCGGGCGATCGAGTGATTCCGCTCGCGCAGCGTCTGCGTCGGGCGGGCACGAAACCCGTCACGATCGAAGGCAAGGCCGAGGGCGAGGCCGCCTGGGAACTGCCGCGCAACGGCGTGCGCTATGATGAACTGCGCGCGGCCGCGCAACTCGCGAACCGCAGCGGCCCGCTCAACGAGCTCGAATTCTCCGAGTTCGTGACGGGCGTGCAGCGCCTCGCCGATGCCATCGACGGCGCGCCCGAGTTCCCCGACATGATGGAGACCGTCGGCATGGCGCGCGAGCTCGACGCGTTCGCCGCGCAATGCGACGCGCAGCTTTCGATCAACATCCTCTCCGACGGCGCGCCGTGGTCCGCGAACTACGTGCAGGCGGTGGCGTCGCAGGACGGACTCCTGCTTTCACGCGACGGCACGCGTTTCGTGAAGCTCGACGCGAAGCAGAATCCCGTCTTCATGCTCCAGTTCGGCGACACCAACTTCCTGCGTGACGACCTCACGTACAAGGGCGGCCAGATGATCACGCTGGTGCTCGATGTGCCTGTCGCCGACGAGGACATCCTGCCCTTTCGCCTGATGTGCGACTACGCGAAGTCGCTTTCGGAGCGTATCGGCGCGCGTGTCGTCGACGATCAGCGGCGGCCGCTGCCCGAATCCGCGCTGCTCGCCATCGAAAAGCAGTTGATGACGCTTTATGCGAAGCTTGAGCAGGCGGGGATGCCGGCCGGCTCGCCCGCGACGCGGCGTCTTTTCAGCCAGTAGGCGTTCGACGCGCGCGGCTCGCAATGCGCGCTCGCTGCAAGAAATCGCGCCCCGGCCGGGGCGCTTTTCTTTGCGTGCGTGCTGACGCACCGAGGCCCGCACTTAGGCCATCCGGCCGACGCCACGATTTACCGATCTTCTGAGACAATCGAACGGTCGGTTGACTGAGTTATCCACTTTTCCGAAGCCGCATGTCCCGAAAAACAAAAGCCGAGTCCGCCGTTTCCGCCAGGTCGGAAGCCGCCGTGCCGAGCGCCGATCGTCCGGCCGAGCGCGCGGCGTGGCTGCGCTCGGAACTTGAGCGCGCGAATTACGCGTATTACGTGCTGGATCACCCGGATCTGCCCGACGCAGAGTACGACACGCTCTTCAAGGAGCTTCAGGGCATCGAGTCCGATCACCCGGATCTCATCACGCCGGATTCGCCCACACAGCGCGTGGGCGGTGAAGTGGCCGAGGGCTTCATGCCGGTCGTCCACGACGTGCCTATGCTTTCGCTCAACAACGGTTTTGCGGACGAGGACATAGTCGCGTTCGACAAGCGCGTGTCCGACGCGCTGGGTCACACGCCGATCGATTACGCGTGCGAGCTGAAGTTCGACGGCCTCGCCATTTCGCTGCGTTACGACGACGGCCATTTCGTGCAGGCAGCCACGCGCGGCGACGGTGCGACTGGCGAGGACGTCACCGCGAACGTGCGCACTATCCGCTCGATTCCGCTTACGCTGAAAGGCAAGAACGTGCCCAAGCGGCTCGACGTGCGCGGCGAAGTGCTGATGTTCAAGCGCGACTTCGAGCGCCTGAATGCGCGTCAGCGCGACGCGGGGCAGCGTGAATTCGCGAATCCGCGCAACGCGGCGGCGGGCGGCTTGCGCCAGCTCGACCCAAAGATGACCGCGCAACGTTCGCTGTCGTTCTTCGCTTACGGCATCGGCGTGCTGGAAGGCGCCGAGATGCCTGCCACACACGCGGCGCTGCTCGACTGGTACAAGGAAATGGGCTTGCCCGTGAACGCGGAGCGCGCGGTGGTCGAGGGCGCGGACGGCTTGCTCGGTTTTTTCCGCAAGATCGGCGAGAAGCGCGACAAGCTGCCGTATGACATCGACGGTGTCGTCTACAAGGTCGATCGCCGTGACGAGCAGGACCAGCTCGGCTTCGTGTCGCGTGCGCCTCGCTTCGCGCTTGCGCACAAGTTTCCGGCGCAGGAAGCGCTGACGCAATTGCTCGCCATCGACGTGCAGGTCGGCCGCACGGGAGCCATCACGCCGGTCGCGCGTCTTGCGCCGGTGTTCGTCGGCGGCGCGACGGTCACCAACGCGACGCTGCACAATGAGGACGAAGTCCGGCGCAAGGACATCCGCATCGGCGATACGGTCACGGTGCGCCGGGCGGGCGACGTGATTCCCGAGGTCGTCGGCGCGATTCTCGACCGCCGTCCCGCCGATGCGCGCGAATTCGTCATGCCGACGGAATGCCCCGTCTGCGGCTCGAAAATCGAGCGTCTGCCGGATGAGGCAATCGCGCGCTGCACGGGCGGGCTCTTCTGCCCGGCACAGCGCAAGCAGGCACTCTGGCACTTCGCACAGCGCCGCGCGCTCGATATCGACGGGCTGGGCGAGAAGATCATCGACCAACTGGTCGACCAGAACCTCGTGCGCACGCCCGCCGACCTTTTCAATCTCGGCTTCTCGACACTCGCCGCGCTCGACCGCTTCGCGGACAAATCCGCGCAGAATCTGATCGATTCGCTGGCGAAAGCGAGCAAGACGACGCTCGCGCGCTTCATCTACGCGCTCGGCATCCGGCACGTGGGCGAATCGACGGCGAAAGATCTGGCCAAGCATTTCGGCTCGCTGGATCCGATCATGGCGGCATCCGTGGAAGAACTGCTCGAAGTCAACGATGTCGGCCCGATCGTTGCGGAAGCGATTCACAACTTCTTCAGCGAAGAACACAACCAGCACGTGATCGAGCAATTGCGCATGAACGTGTCGTGGCCGGAAGGACCGCCTGCGCCCAAGGCGCCGCAAGGCGTGCTGGCCGGCAAGACCGTCGTGCTGACGGGTACGCTGCCCACGCTCGCGCGCGAAGAAGCGAAAGAAATGCTCGAGGCGGCCGGGGCGAAAGTGGCCGGCTCTGTGTCAAAGAAGACCGACTACGTCGTGGCGGGTGCGGAAGCGGGCAGCAAGCTCGCGAAAGCTGAGGAACTCGGTGTTCCTGTTCTCGACGAAGACGGCATGCGTAAGCTTTTGGAAGGAGTCACTCCATGATTCGCGAAATCCTGAAGATGGGCGATCCGCGGCTTTTGCGTATCGCGCAGCCGGTCGAGCATTTCGACACGCCCGAACTGCACGCGCTCGTGCAGGACATGTTCGACACAATGCGCGACGCCAACGGCGCGGGCCTCGCCGCACCGCAGATCGGCGTCGATCTGCAGGTGGTGATCTTCGGCTTCGGGCAGAACGAGCGTTATCCGGACGCGCCGTCGGTGCCCGAAACCGTGCTCATCAATCCGATCATCACGCCGAACGGGCACGACATGGAGGAGGGCTGGGAAGGGTGCTTGTCCGTGCCGGGCCTGCGCGGTGCGGTGCAGCGCTTTTCGATGATCCGCTACCAGGGCTTCGACCAGTACGGCAATGCCATCGAGCGGCTCGCCGAGGGTTTTCACGCGCGCGTCGTGCAGCACGAGTGCGACCATCTGATCGGCAAGCTCTATCCGATGCGCATCACTGATTTCTCGAAGTTCGGCTTCACGGAGGTGCTCTTTCCCGGGCTTGACCCGGCGCGCGACGACTGACGCTACGCAGTTCGAACCGCGAGGAAATCACCGGAAGGCCGCTTCGGCAGAAGCGGCTTTTTTACGCCAACGTTTTCGAGCTGCCGCTGATTTCCGGCTGACGGAACAGGGCGACGTGCTCCGGATTCGCGGATGCCTGGAGGCGCCCATCGGGAAGGCGGGCGATGACCATTTCGCCGACGCCGGGGCTCATCACGACGACTTCGTCGCGCAGGGCGAGCAGGGCTTCGAGCCGTCGCCGGCCGCTCACGATCTCCAGACCGGTTCCGGTCTCACGAACGATGATCTCAACTGACATGGCCATTTCTCCATCCATCAATGCCGTTCAATGCTGCTGATTCTGCTTCCGTCTGCCTGAGCGACGAGGCCGCGCGTGGCGCGCATCCGCCTGACAGGTGTATCGGATCGACGATTCATTTTCTTTAGTCAAAAAGCGGCTGAAAATGAAAAGGCACGACCGGGGCTGCATCGTGCCGATTTTTTCGCTGGAACGTCGTATTTTTGCGACGCAACACGCGCTCGCCCGCACGTTACGGACGTGCGGGCGGACTGTGTGCGGCTTCTTGCTCAGAAAGTTTCGTTCGGGCCGAGGTAGCGCCACTGGCCGGGCGGCAGCGCGGCGAGCGTGACGTGGCCCATGCGGATGCGCTTCAGACCGACGACATCCAGCCCGACCAGTTCGCACATCCGGCGAATCTGCCGCTTCTTGCCTTCGCGCAGCACGAAGCGAAGCTGTTCGCCGTTCTGCCAGCTCACTTGCGCCGTCTTGAGCGGCACGCCGTCGAGTTCGAGACCGTGACGCAGGAGCGCGAGCTTCTCTGCGGGCAAGTGCTGCTCGACATCGACCGTGTGCTCGCCGAAGCGCACGCGCACGAGGTACTCCTTATCGACTTCCGAGTGGCCGCCGATCAGTTGCTTCGCGATGCGGCCGTCCTGTGTCAGCACGAGAAGTCCGGTGGAATCGATGTCGAGACGGCCCGCTGGCGCGAGCGTGCGCAGATGCCCCGGCGCGAAACGGATGCCCGAGCGATCCTCTTCCCAGTGATTGGCCGGGTTGATGAGCGTGACCGCGGGCTCGTAGCCGTCTTCCGCCTGACCCGACACGTAGCCGACCGGCTTGTGCAGCAGGATCGTGACGAGTTGCGACTGCGCCGAACGCGCCGCGGGCAGGATTTCGACGTTCTGCGTCGGACGGATGCGCGTGCCGAGCGTGTCGATGACTTCTCCGTCGACAAGCACCCAGCCTTTCTCGATCCATTCGTCGGCCTCGCGGCGCGAGCAGAGGCCGAGTTCCGACATCACTTTCGACAGACGCACGAGGCCGTCGTTGTGATCGCGGTGCTTCGGCGCGGATTCGGCGCCGGGTGCCGAAGCGCCGGTCGCGGGCTTCATTGCCGGCGTGCGCGTTTCGCCTCGATCGTCGCGTTTCGCGAATGGCCGATCGTCGTCACGACGTGGCGGACGCGCGCCCGGCGCCCGATCCTCGCGCGATCTGAATGGGCGATCGTCAGTCGATCTCCGCGGACCGCGCTCGCCAAACGCGGGACGCGAATCGTCGCCGCGCGGCTTGAAAGGGCGACGTTCGTCGCTGCCCGCTGGGCGTTCGCCGCGTGCCGGCGGCCGGCCCTCGAACGACTTGCGCGGACCGCGCTCGCCAAACGCGGGACGTGAATCGTCGCCGCGCGGCTTGAAAGGGCGACGTTCGTCGCTGCCCGCTGGCCGTTCGCCGCGTACAGGCGGCCGGCCCTCGAACGACTTGCGTGGACCGCGCTCGCCAAACGCGGGACGTGAATCGTCGCCGCGCGGCTTGAACGGACGACGTTCGTCGCTGCCAGCTGGCCGTTCGCCGCGTACAGGCGGCCGACCTTCGAACGACTTGCGCGGGCCTCGCTCGCCAAACGCCGGACGCGAATCGTCGCCACGCGGCTTGAACGGGCGACGTTCGTCGCTGCCCGTGGGACGCTCGCCACGCGCCGGCGGCCTGCCTTCGAACGACTTGCGCGGGCCTCGCTCGCCAAACGCAGGACGTGAATCGTCGCCGCCGCGCGGCTTGAACGGGCGACGTTCGTCGCTGCCCGCTGGCCGTTCGCCACGCGCCGGCGGCCGACCTTCGAACGACTTGCGCGGACCGCGCTCGCCGAACGCAGGACGTGAATCGTCGCCGCGCGGCTTGAACGGGCGACGTTCGTCGCTGCCCGCTGGCCGTTCGCCACGCGCCGGCGGCCGACCTTCGAACGACTTGCGCGGGCCTCGCTCGCCAGACGCAGGGCGCGAATCGTCGCCACGCGGCTTGAACGCACGCGCTTCGCGGGGCGCATCGCCCCGCTTGTCGGTCGTCGGCTGGGACGCGCGCCTCGGATGCGCCTCTTCCGGCGCCGGCGCGCGAGCAGGCTTGCGCCCGGTGGTCGTGCCGGTTCGAACCGGTGAGCGCGTCGCCGAGGTGGGACGCGGATGTTTGGCTGTCAGTTTGACGCGCATAAAGTCTCAGGCTGCGATCGCGCGCAGCAGTTCGGTTTCCACCTGGATCTGGGTACGGTTGTTCGACAGGCTTTTGCCGTCGATCAGGAACACGTCCTCGACGCGTTCGCCGAGCGTGTTGATCCGTGCCGCCTGCACGCCGATCCGGTGTTGCGCCAGAACGCGCGCGATGGAATAAAGAAGGCCCTGCCGGTCGTTGGCCGACACGGACAGGATGTAGTACTGGCCGCGGTCGTCGGGACGCAGGTCCACGCGCGGCGTGATCGGAAACGTGCGCACGAGCCGCGACACGCGGCCCTTCGACGGTTCCGGCAGAATGCGCTCGTCCGCGAGCAGCGCCGCCAGTTGCTGCTCGACCAGATTGGCGATGTCGCGATAACTCCCATCGTGATCCGGATGGGCGACGAGGAAGTTATCGAGTGCGTAGCCGTGGCGCGTCGTCGTGACGCGGGCATCGAGCACGGAGAGACCGTTCTTGTCGAAATACGCGCAGATGCCGGCGAAGAGATCGGGCCGATCCTTCACGTAGACCAGCACCTGCAAGGCCGCGCCGATGGGTGAGGGCCGCGCGCGCACGATCGGCTCGTCGCTTTCCACGTGCCGGTAGAGCACACGCGTCTGCCACGCGATGTCGGCCGGATCGTGGCGCAGGAAATAGCCGACGTCGAGCTGATCCCACAGGCGCTTTTGCGCGTGCTCCGGCACGGTTTCCAGGCGCAGCAGCGCCAGCGCCGCTTCCTGCCGCGACTTGAGCTCCGAATGCGTATCCGGCTGCGCGCCGCCGAGCACTGCCTGCGTCGCACGGAAAAGGTCTTCGAGAAGCTTGCCTTTCCAGTTGTTCCAGACCTTCGGGCTCGTGCCGCGGATATCGGCGACGGTCAACAGGTAAAGCGCGGTGAGCCGCCTCTCGGTTTTCACCACCGACGCGAATTGCTTGATGACTTCCGGGTCGCTCGTGTCCTGCTTCTGCGCGACCTGGCTCATCGTCAGATGCTGTTGCACGAGCCAGACGACGAGCTCGGTATCTTCGGCCCCGATGTCGTGCTCGCGGCAGAAGCGCCGGGCGTCCGCCATGCCGAGCGTCGAGTGATCGCCGCCGCGGCCCTTCGCGATATCGTGAAAGAGCGCCGCGACATAAAGTACCCACGGACGCTCGAAGTTGCCCATCAACTGACTGCAGAACGGGTACTCGTGCGCATGCTCGGCGATCGCAAAGCGGCGCAGGTTACGCAGCACCATCAGAATGTGCTGATCGACGGTATAGACGTGATAGAGATCGTGCTGCATCTGCCCGACGATACGCCGGAAGTTCAGCAGATAGCGCCCGAGCACGCTCGTCTGGTTCATCAGGCGAAATGCGTGCGTGATGCCTTCGGGCTGCTTGAGGATCTCCATGAAAAGCCGGCGATTTTCGGGATCGCGCCGCCAGTCGCGGTCCATCAGATCACGCGCGTTGTAGATCGCGCGCAGCGTGCGCGCGGAGAATCCCTTGATGCCGCGCGTCTGTTCGTACAGCAGAAACGCTTCGAGAATCGCGTGCGGCTCGCGCTCGAACACGTCGTCGCGGGCGATTTCCAGCATGCCTTGCTTCTCGACGAAGCGTCCGGAAATGACGCGCGTGATGCCGCTCGTCGACGGGAAAAGCTGTGCCTCGACGTTCTGGATCAGAATGGTCGCGAGCTGCGTGACCGCCTTCGCCGCCCAGTAATAGCGACGCATCAGTTGCTCGCTCGCGCGCTTGGCGGTGGTCGCCTCGAAGCCGAAGCTTTCCGCGAGGGGCGTCTGCAGATCGAACACGAGAATGTCCTGGCGACGCTTCGCGATAACGTGCAGACGCGCGCGCAGCGCCTTCAGAAAACCTTCGTTGCGGCGCAGCTCGCGTGCTTCGCGCTCGGTGATGAGCCCGCGCGCGTCGAGTTCGCGCCAGCTGCTGCCGAAGCCCGCCGCGCGAGCGATCCATAAAATCAGTTGCAGATCGCGCAGGCCACCGGGACTTTCCTTGATGTTCGGCTCGAGGCTGTAGGGCGTGTCCTGAAACTTCGCGTGACGCTGGCGCATTTCCAGCACTTTCGCCTGGAAGAACGCGCGCGGATCCAGTGTCTCGCGATAGCGCGCGGAGAAGCGCTGGAAAAGCGGCATGTCGCCGCAAATGCGCCGCGCTTCGAGCAGCGAGGTCTGCACGGTGATGTCATTGCTGGCCTCGGCGATGCATTGCTCGACCGAGCGCACGCTGCTGCCGATATCGAGTCCCAGATCCCACGCCATGCCGATGAAACGCTCGACGCAGCCGTTCAGCTCCGCATCGCTGGTTTGCGGCGACGACTCGGGAAGAAGCACGAGAATGTCTACGTCGGAATAGGGCGCGAGCTCGCCGCGTCCATATCCGCCGACCGCGACGAGCGTAGCGCCGCCGGGCATTGCGCAGGCAGCCCACGCGCCTTTGAGCGCGTCGTCGGTGGCGCGGGCGAGCGCGTGCATCAGCGGCTCGACGTTCGACGCCGCACCGAAGCGTTCGATGAGCGCCGCCTTCGCTGCCTTGTAGGCGGCGCGCAGCGTTTCACAGGGCGTGGCGACGGCGGCGGTTACGCTCATGAAAGGAAATTGGCGAGGACGACGGAAGGATGCGCCCGAGTGCATGCACGGCGAGCGCCAGGAGACGCGATTCAGGCGGTTGCGGCAATCAGTTGCGACGGCGACTGCGTGCCCGCCGAGACGGTCAGCACGTCGTACCCTGTCGGCGTGACGAGCACCGTGTGCTCCCACTGCGCCGAGAGGCTGCGGTCGCGCGTCTTGACGGTCCACTGGTCGGGCATCGTGCGGATTTCGCGGCGGCCCGCGTTGATCATGGGCTCGACGGTGAAAATCATGCCGGCCTGCAGTTCGATGCCCGTGCCCGGACGGCCGTAGTGCAGCACCTGCGGCTCCTCGTGGAACACCTGCCCGATGCCGTGGCCGCAGTATTCACGCACGACGCTGTAGCCCTGCGCCTCGGCGTGTTTCTGGATCGCCGCGCCGATGTCGCCGAGATGCGCGCCGGGGCGCACCTGGTCGATGCCTAGCCACATGCAGTCGAACGTGGTCTGGACGAGGCGTTTTGCCAGAATCGAGCCCTCGCCGACGATGAACATCCGACTCGTATCACCGAAATAGCCGTTCTTGATGACGGTAATGTCGATATTCAGCGCATCACCGTTTTTCAGCACCTTTTCGCCAGGGATGCCGTGGCAGATCACGTCGTTCACCGAGATGCAGGTGGCTTTCGGGTACGGCGGATAACCGGGCGGCTGGTAATTGAGCGGTGCGGGAACGGTGCCCTGTTCCTTCACCATGTATTCGTGACAGAGGCGATCGAGTTCCTCGGTCGTCACGCCGGGAACGATATGCGGCGTGATGAAATCGAGCACTTCGCTGGCGAGCCGGCAGGCGACGCGCATCTGCGCGATATCGTGTTCGTTTTTCAGCGTAATGGACATGACTTGGGCCGAAATGCGTGGGTGCGGAGTGAGCCGCGAAAGCGGCATTATCGCACCTTAAGAATTGCGCTGCACCCGGATAGTTCGGGGCGGAAGGTGCGCCGGCAAGGCCGCTGGCCGCGAAGGCGCGCAGTTTCCGATCCGCGCATGGCTTGAGCCGACCAATCCTCACATGCTATACTCGAAGGCTAAGTCGTGATCCAGATTGCCATCATGGTTCCTATGGAACAAGACGGCAGTGATTGACGGATCGCGGCTTGGAAAATCGTTTCAAGTCGATACGCAAGCCGGCGCACCCAGGGTGTCCGGCGTCCGGAAAGCGAAAAAACCGGGCGCAGGATGCGGCAGCCGGCTTAAGACCTAACCCTCGCGGAGAATTTCATGGCAGTCACGATGCGTCAAATGCTGGAAGCCGGTGTCCACTTCGGTCACCAAACGCGCTTCTGGAACCCCAAGATGGCCCCGTACATCTTCGGTCATCGCAACAAGATTCACATCATCAACCTCGAAAAGACCCTGCCGCTCTACAACGACGCGCTGAAGTACGTGCGCCAGTTGGCAGCGAACCGCGGCACGATTCTTTTCGTCGGCACGAAGCGCCAGTCGCGTGACACCATCGCGCAGGAAGCAGCGCGCGCCGGTATGCCGTTCGTGAACGCACGCTGGCTCGGCGGCATGCTGACCAACTTCAAGACGCTGAAGGTCTCGATCAAGCGCCTGAAGGACATGGAAGCGGCTGTCGAGTCGGGTGAAACCGAGCGCATGAGCAAGAAGGAAGCGCTTCTGTTCGAACGCGAGATCGCCAAGCTGCAAAAGTCGATCGGCGGCGTGAAGGACATGGGCGGCATTCCGGACGCGATCTTCGTGATCGACGTCGGCTACCACAAGATTGCCGTGACCGAAGCGAAGAAGCTCGGCATTCCGGTCATCGCCGTGGTCGACACGAACCACTCGCCGGAAGGCATCGACTACGTGATCCCGGGCAACGACGACGCGTCCAAGGCTGTGTCGCTGTACGCTCAGGGCGTTGCTGACGCGATCCTCGAAGGCCGCGCAAACGCGGTGAACGACGTTGTCCAGGCCGTCCGTAACGGCGAAGGCGACGAGTTCGTCGAGGTCAACGCAGAGGCGTAATCGAGCCTGCGGCCGACAAAAAAGGGGGCTTTGCGAAAGGCCCCTTTTTTTTAGTCGGCGCGATGATTCGCGATAGTTGAAACCAATTTCTGCCGCGGGTGCTCGAAGCCGGCGGCACGTATCAAACAGACTCAAGGAGCGAATGATGGCGGCAATTACCGCAAGCATGGTGGCAGAACTGCGCGCGAAAACCGATGCGCCGATGATGGAATGCAAGAAGGCGCTGACGGAAGCCGACGGCGACATGGCGCGGGCGGAGGAGCTGCTGCGCGTGAAGCTCGGCAACAAGGCGAGCAAGGCGGCATCGCGCGTGACGGCAGAAGGCATCGTGACGGCACACGTCGAAGGCGGCGTGGGCGCGCTCGTCGAGCTGAACTGCGAAACCGACTTCGTCGCGAAAAACGACGACTTCATGGCATTCGGCAAGACGATTGCCGAGCTCGTGGCCAAGCAGAATCCGGCTGACGTTGCCGCCCTGTCGGCGCTGCCGCTGGAAAGCTCGACGGTCGACGCCGTGCGTCTCGCGCTTGTCGGCAAGATCGGCGAAAACCTGTCGATCCGCCGTTTCGTGCGCTTCGAAACCGCGAACAAGATCGCGTCGTATCTGCATGGCACCCGCATCGGTGTGCTGGTCGAGTTCACCGGCGCGGACGAGCAGGTCGGCAAGGATGTCGCGATGCACGTCGCCGCGATGAAGCCGGTCTCGCTGTCGTCGGACGAAGTGCCGGCCGATCTCATCGCCAAGGAGCGCAGCATCGCCGAGCAGAAGGCTGCCGAGTCGGGCAAGCCGGCCGAGATCGTCGCGAAGATGGTTGACGGCTCGATCCAGAAGTATCTGAAGGAAGTGTCGCTGCTGAATCAGCCGTTCGTGAAGAACGACAAGCAGACGATCGAGCAGATGCTCAAGGCCGGCAACGCATCGGTGCAGAAGTTCGCGCTGTTCGTGGTGGGCGAGGGCATCGAAAAGCGTCAGGACGACTTCGCGGCCGAAGTCGCGGCGCAGGTTGCGGCGGCCAAGCAGTCCTAAGACTCGCTAAGGTTCGCTTAAGGCGCGCGTGCTGTCATAGCGCGGCGGCGCGCCGAGTTCGCAGTACCTGCGGCGGAATGTTCCGCCGCACGCATTCAGCGATCCGGATCGCACAAGCAGCGGGCGCGGTAGGCTAGGGGTAACCCCTGATCTACCGCGCCCGCCGCCCGATCCGGCCCGCTTGCGGTAAGTAATGTTTCACCCCTACAGTTCTACGTTGTTGCAACCCTCCTCGGCGCGATCGGAAACTCATATGCCCACAGCCTACAAACGCGTACTCCTCAAACTCTCCGGCGAAGCCCTCATGGGCGACGATGCTTTCGGCATCAATCGCGCAACGATCGAAAGGATGGTGGCGGATGTCGCGGAGGTGGTGCGGATCGGGACGCAGCTCGCCGTCGTCATCGGTGGCGGCAATATTTTCCGCGGTGTGGCGGGCGGCGCGGCCGGCATGGATCGCGCAACGGCCGACTACATGGGCATGCTCGCCACCATGATGAACGCGCTCGCGCTGCAGGATGCCATGCGTCACGCGGGCATCGAGGCGCGCGTGCAGTCGGCGCTGCGCATGGACCAGGTGGTTGAGCCGTACATCCGTCCGCGCGCCATTCGCCAGCTCGAAGAGGGCAAGGTCGTGATCTTCGCGGCCGGCACGGGCAACCCGTTCTTCACGACGGACACGGCGGCCGCGCTGCGCGGCTCGGAAATCGGCGCCGAAGTGGTGTTGAAGGCGACGAAGGTCGATGGCGTATACTCCGCCGACCCGAAGAAGGATCCGCACGCGACGCGCTACAGCACGATCAGCTTCGACGAGGCAATCGGCAAGAATCTTCAGGTGATGGACGCGACTGCGTTCGCCCTGTGCCGCGACCAGAAACTGCCGATTCGCGTGTTCTCGATCACGAAGCCGGGCGCCTTGAAGCGCATCGTGCAGGGCGACGACGAAGGAACCCTCGTCCACGTGTAAACTCTCGCGATATCAGGCGCCGCGCGGCTGGCGGAACGCCTCGCGCGGGATGCGCCGCTATCGCCGGTAAAAACCCAGGTTTGGAGGTTCAAAATGAGTGTGGCTGACATCAAGAAGAGCGTCGACCAGAAGATGCAGCGGTCGATCGAAGCGTTCAAGGCCGATCTCGCCAAGATTCGCACGGGCCGCGCCCACACGGGGCTGCTCGACCACATCCAGGTCGATTACTACGGCTCGAATGTGCCCATCTCCCAGGTCGCAAACATGACGCTCGTCGATGCGCGCACGATCGGCGTGCAGCCGTGGGAAAAGAAGATGGTCCCGGTCGTCGAGAAAGCGATCCGCGAATCGGATCTCGGTCTGAACCCGGCCACGCAAGGCGACCTGATCCGCGTGCCGATGCCCGCGCTCACCGAAGAGCGCCGTCGGGAACTGACGAAGGTCGTGAAGAGCGAAGGCGAGACCGCGAAGGTCGCTGTGCGCAACCTGCGTCGCGACGCGAACGATCAACTGAAGAAATCCGTGAAGGACAAGGAGATTTCGGAAGACGACGAGCGCCGTGCAAGCGAAGAAGTGCAGAAGCTCACCGACAAGTTCGTCGCCGAGATCGACAAGCTCGTGCAAACCAAAGAATCCGAAATCATGACGGTGTGAGACCGTAGGAACGGTCCTGCCGGCCCCGGGGGTTATACATTCGGGCTGGCTTTCACTCTTTCAGATTCCCAGATTCAGCGGCCATGACCTATACCAGCTCCACCGTAACCGTGCCCGATGTCGCGGCTGTCCCGCGCCACGTCGCGATCATCATGGACGGCAATGGCCGATGGGCGACCGAGCGCCGCCTGCCGCGCGTCGCCGGTCATACGCGCGGCGTCGATGCGGTTCGCGCGACCGTCGAGAGCTGCGCGCGGCGCGGCGTCGAGTTCGTCACGCTCTTCGCGTTCAGCTCCGAGAACTGGCGCCGTCCGACCGACGAGGTGTCCTTCCTGATGCGCCTGTTCGTGACCGCGCTCGAGCGCGAGATCGGCAAGCTGCACGCGAACGGTATCCGCCTGCGCGTCGTAGGCGACATCAGCATGTTCGACGATCGCATCCGCGCGCTGATTCAACGCGCCGAGACCAAGACGGCGCGCAACACGCGTCTCACGCTGACCATCGCCGCTAACTACGGCGGGCGCTGGGACATCATGCAGGCGACAAAGAAGCTCATCGCCGAGTCCCTGGAAGCAGGCGCGCCCGCGCGCGTGGACGACGAGTCGTTCGGCGAGCATCTCGCGATGGCCTATGCGCCAGAGCCTGATCTCTTCATCCGCACGGGCGGCGAGCAGCGCATCAGCAATTTCCTGCTGTGGCAACTCGCGTACACCGAGTTTTATTTCACCGACATCTACTGGCCCGACTTCGACGCCGACGCGCTCGATCGCGCGATCGCTTCGTACGGCGACCGCGAGCGCCGCTTCGGGCGTACGAGCGCGCAACTCGCTTCGCAATCGCAGAAGGCCGACACCCTTTCATGCTAAGAACCCGTGTCATCACGGCAATCGTCCTGCTCGCGGTACTTGTGCCGATCACGCTGTTCGCGCCGGTCGGCGCGTTCGGGGCGCTCATCGGTTTGGTCGTGGTGTTCGCGGCCTGGGAATGGGGGCGTCTGCTCAAGCTGAATGGGGCAGGGCCCGTCGCCTACGCGCTCGTTGCCGGACTCGCGCTTCTTTTCAGCACGTTTCTCGGCATCAGGTCCGCGCCGTTGTACCAGATGGCCGCGATTTTCTGGGTGCTCGCCGGTCCCTATGCATTGCTGCGCAAGCCGGCGCTGGCCGCCCACGCGTGGCGCGCATTCCTGCTTTTCGCAGGGATCGTCGTGTTTCTGGCGTGCTGGCATGCCGTCGTCGATGCGCGCACGCGAGGCGTGGCATTCGTGCTATCGCTTCTTCTAGTAGTCTGGCTGGCTGACATAGGCGCATACTTCGCCGGAAAAGCGCTCGGCCGCCACAAACTCGCCCCGTCGATCAGCCCGGGCAAGACTTGGGAGGGCGCCGTCGGCGGGTGGCTCGCCGTCATCGCCATCGGCGCGCTCGCCGCGTCCACCGGCTTTTATGCGCCTACCGTGTTTACCGCCTTCGTCGAGCATCTCGGCTGGGATCGCTCGTTCGTCGCGCTTTCCGTGCTGGTCGCGTTCAGCGTGGTCGGCGACCTGTTCGAGTCGCTGCTCAAGCGCCAGGCCGGCGTCAAGGACTCGAGCGGCCTCTTGCCCGGTCACGGCGGCGTCCTCGACCGCATCGACGCATTGTTGCCCGTATTGCCGATCGCATTGCTCATGCTTGGCTAATCGGCTAGAGAAGAATTTATGCAAAAACGTCTCACATTGCTCGGCTCCACGGGCTCGATCGGCGACAGCACGCTCGACGTCGTGGCACGGCACCCGGACCGCTTCTCGGTCTATGCGCTCACCGCTCACCGCAACGGCGACAAACTCGTCGCGCAATGCCTGAAATTTCAGCCCGAAGTGGCGGTCGTCGGCGACGCCGAAACGGCCGAGCGCGTGGCGGCGGCGTTGCGCGCGCAGGGCTGCAAGACCGAAGTCACGTACGGGGCGCAAGCGCTCGCCGAGGTGGCACGCGCGGCGCAGTGCGATACGGTCGTCGCGGCCATCGTGGGTGCGGCGGGTCTCGCGCCCACGCTCGCCGCTGCGCGGGCCGGCAAACGCATCCTGCTCGCGAACAAGGAAGCGCTCGTGATGTCCGGCCAGATTTTCATGGACGCGGTGCGCGACAACGGTGCGATCCTGCTGCCGGTCGACAGCGAGCACAACGCCGTGTTCCAGTGCCTGCCGCCGTGCGCGGACAAGGAAGCGAAGCTGCATGGCGGCGTCTCCAAGATTATCCTGACGGCGTCCGGCGGCCCGTTCCGCACGCGCGAGCCGGCAACGCTCGCGAACGTCACGCCCGAGGAAGCCGTCAAGCATCCGAACTGGGCGATGGGTCGCAAGATCTCCGTCGATTCCGCGACGATGATGAACAAGGGCCTCGAAGTGATCGAGGCGCACTGGCTCTTCAATCTGCCGGGTTCGCGCATCGAGGTGCTGATCCATCCGCAGAGCGTGATTCATTCGATGGTTTCCTACGCCGACGGCTCGGTCCTCGCGCAACTCGGCAACCCCGACATGCGCACGCCGATCGCGCACGCACTGGCGTATCCTGACCGTGTGGACTCGGGCGTCGCGCCGCTGGATCTCGCGCAGATTGCGACCCTCACGTTTGAGAAGCCCGATTTCGCACGATTCCCGTGCCTCGCGCTTGCCATCCAGGCGCTCGAAGCGGGCGGCATCGCGAGCGCAGCGCTGAATGCGGCGAACGAAATCGCCGTGGAAGCGTTCCTGGAGCGCCGCATCGGCTTCATGGCGATCGGCGGCGTGGTCGAGCGCGTGCTGAACGCGCTGCCGAATACGAGCGCCGCGACGCTGGCGGACGTTCTCGCCGCGGATGCGGACGCCCGCCGTCTCGCCTACCGTTTCGTCGCAGAGCTCACCGCGAGCGCGCCGGGCGCCGAACCCATCGCCCATTGAGGCCGTCATGAACTTTCTGACCGAAATCGTCGCCTTCGTCGTTGCGATAGGCGTACTCGTCGTCGTCCACGAATTCGGTCACTACAGTGTCGCGCGACTGTGCGGCGTGAAAGTGCTGCGGTTCTCGGTCGGCTTCGGCAAGCCGCTCGTGCGGTGGGTCAGCAAGAAGACGGGCGTCGAATGGACGATCGCCGCGCTGCCGCTCGGCGGCTACGTGAAAATGCTCGACGAGCGCGAGATCGATCCCGCTAGCGGCACGACGATTCCCGCCGAGGACTTGCCGCGCGCCTTCAACCGCCAGAGCGTCGCCAAGCGGATCGCGATCGTCGCGGCGGGGCCCGTCGCCAACTTCCTGCTCGCGATCGCGCTCTTTTCCGCAGTGTTCGCGGGCGGCGTGACCGAGCCCGCGGCGATCGTGTCGCAGCCCGCGCCCGGCACGGCAGCGGCGCGCGCGGGTTTCGAAGGCGGTGAAACGGTCCTCTCGATGCGCGACGCGCAAGGCGGCGAGACGCATCCGATCCGCTCCTGGTCCGATTTGCGCTGGAAGGTGCTCGACGCATCGTTCGATCATCGGCGGATCGTGCTGACGGCAAAGACCCACGAGGGCACGTTCGACTTCCCGGTGAGCGTCGCCGGCATTACCGACGAAGAAGCCGATCAGGATTTCATGGACAAGCTCGGCTTCGCCCCGGGCGGCGGCACGCTGACCGTCGCGGGCGTTGAGGCGGGCAGCGCGGCGCAGAAGAGCGGGCTGAAGGCGGGCGACATGCTGCGTGCGATCGATGGCCGCAGCGTCGACAACGCGACGAGCTTCATCGATTACGTGAAAGCGCACGGCGCAAAGCCCGTCACGCTCGTCATCGAGCGCAACGGCAAGCGCGAATCCGTGCAGATCGTGCCGGACCTGAAGCGCGACGGGTCGACGGGCAAGGAAATCGGCCGCATCGGCGCCGCGCTCGCGAATCAGCTTCCGACCGTGGACGTGCGCTATGGGCCAATAGAGAGTCTGCGCCTCGGCGTGAACCGCACGTGGGACATCAGCATCTATTCGCTGCGCATGTTCGGGCGGATGGTCATCGGCGAGGCTTCGCTCAAAAATCTCTCGGGGCCGGTCACCATTGCCGACTACGCGGGCAAGAGCGCAAGGCTCGGCGTGGCGGCCTTCGTCTCGTTTCTCGCCCTCGTCAGCATCAGCCTCGGAGTGTTGAACTTGTTACCGATTCCGGTATTGGACGGTGGGCATCTGTTATATTATTTGGTTGAAGCTGTTACCGGCAAGGCCGTATCCGATCGCTGGCAGCTGGTTCTGCAAAGGGCGGGCCTGGTCTGCATCGTCGCGCTGTCGATGATCGCACTGTTCAACGACCTCGCTCGTCTGATTCGTTTTTGATCCACTTTGACAATTTCTGGCGGCGCCTTTCGAGCGACCGCCGGAACGAATGCAGCTTTAAATACTGGGGAAGCACGTTGTTCAAACCTCATCGCTTTGTTCCTAAGACGGCTGTGGCCGCGGCACTCGCCGCAACGGGTATGGCGGCACACGCCACCACGCCGTTCGTCGTGCAGGATATTCGGATCGACGGTCTCCAACGCATCGAGCCGGGCTCCGTATTCGCTTATCTGCCGATTAAGCAAGGCGACACGTTCACCGACGACAAGGCCTCCGAAGCGATTCGCGCACTCTATGCGACGGGTTTCTTCAACGACGTTCAGATCGCCACCGAAGGCAATGTGGTGATCGTGCAGGTGCAGGAGCGCCCGGCCATCTCGGCCATCGATTTCGCAGGGCTGCACGAGTTCGACAAGGACAACCTCACGAAGGCGCTGCGTTCGGTCGGTCTGTCGCAAGGCCGCTCGTACGACAAGGCGCTCGTCGACAAGGCGGAGCAGGAGCTCAAGCGTCAGTATCTGACGCGCGGTTACTACGCGGCGGAAGTCACAACGACGGTGACGCCGGTCGACCGCAATCGGGTCGCCATTCTGTTTTCCGTCGCGGAGGGCCCGAGCGCCAAGATTCGCCAGATCAACTTCGTCGGCAACAAGGCGGTGAGTTCGAGCACGCTGCTCGGAGAAATGCAGCTCTCCACGCCGAACTGGTTTTCGTGGTACACGAAGAGCGATCTCTACGCGAAGGAAAAACTCACGGGCGACCTCGAGAACGTGCGCTCGTACTACCTGAACCGCGGCTACCTCGAGTTCAGCATCGACTCCACGCAGGTGTCGATCTCGCCGGACAAGAAGGACATGTATCTGACGATCGCCGTGCATGAAGGCGAGCCGTACAAGATCAGCAGCATCAAGCTCTCGGGCAATCTGCTCGACCGCGAAGCCGAGCTCAACAAGCTCATCAAGATCAAGCCGGGCGAGCGCTTCTCCGCCGAGAAGCTGCAGGCGACGACCAAGGCGATCGTCGACAAGCTTGGCGAATACGGCTACGCGTTCGCGCAGGTCAACGCACAGCCGCAGATCGATCAGTCCAACCACACCGTGGCGCTCACGCTGCAAGTGGACCCGAGCCGCCGCGTCTATGTGCGGCGCGTGAACATCGTCGGCAATACGCGCACGCGCGACGAAGTCGTGCGCCGTGAAATGCGCCAGCTCGAAAGCTCGTGGTTCGATTCGAGCCGCCTCGCGTTGTCGAAGGACCGGGTCAACCGTCTCGGCTACTTCACCGACGTGGACGTCACCACCACGCCCGTGGAAGGCACGAACGACCAGGTCGACGTCGACGTGAAGGTCGCGGAAAAGCCGACCGGCGCGATCACGCTGGGCGCGGGCTTCTCGTCGACGGACAAGGTGGTGCTGTCGGCGGGCGTGTCGCAGGACAACGTGTTCGGCTCGGGCACGAGTCTCGCGGTCAACGTGAACACCGCGAAGACGTACCGCACGCTGACGGTGACGCAGGTCGATCCGTACTTCACGATCGACGGCATCAAGCGGATCACCGACGCGTACTACCGCACGTATCAGCCGCTGTACTACTCGACCGATTCGAGCTTCAAGATCGTGACGATGGGCGCGGACACCAAGTTCGGCATCCCGTTCTCCGAGCAGGACACCGTGTTCTTCGGCGTGGGCGCCGAGCAGAACACGATGGACGTGGACTCGAACACGCCGCAGTCGTACATCAACTACGTGAACGAGTTCGGCCGCGTGGTGAACAACTATCCGCTGACAGTGGGCTGGTCGCGCGATAATCGCGACAGCGCGCTCGTTCCGAGCCGCGGCTACTACATCCAGTCGAACGCGGAATACGGCACGCCGCTCGGCAATACGACCTACGCGAAATTCGACGCGCAGTTCCAGTATTACTACTCGTTCGCGCGCGGCTTCGTGCTCGGCTTCAACCTGCAGGGCGGTTACGGCAAGGGCCTGCAAGGTCAGACGTACCCGATCTTCAAGAACTACTATGCGGGTGGTATCGGCTCGGTGCGCGGCTACTCGCCGAGCTCGCTGGGTCCGCGCGACGCGAAGACGAACGATCCGATCGGCGGCTCGCGCATGGCGGTCGGCAACATCGAGCTGACTTTCCCGCTTCCGGGCACGGGCTACGACCGCACCCTGCGCGTCTTCACCTTCCTCGATGCCGGTAACGTCTGGGGCGATCCGAACCAGGGCGGCACGAGCGGCGGCGCGAACGGCTTGCGCTACGGCTACGGCGTGGGTTTGGCGTGGATCTCGCCGATCGGCCCGCTCAAGCTGAGCCTCGGCTTCCCGCTGCAGAAGCACGATGGCGACCAGTATCAGAAGTTCCAGTTCCAGATCGGTACGGCCTTCTAAAGGCGCCCGGACGGACACGAACTTCATCCATTCAGACGTAACGTGAGGAACACTTTGGGAACCGGTAAGCATTCGAAACATAGGGCGCTGGCGCTTGCGTTGTCGATGGTTCTCGGCCTGGGTACGGCGATGTCCGCCAGTGCTCAGGAAGCGCGCATCGCTGCGGTCAATTCGGACCGCATCCTGCGCGAATCTGCTGCGGCGAAAGCCGCTCAGTCGAAGCTCGAGCAGGAATTCTCCAAGCGCGACAAGGCGCTGCAGGACATGGCGCAGCGCCTGAAGGCGATGTCGGACAACATCGATAAGAACGGTTCATCGATGTCGCCGACCGACCGCGCGGCGCGCCAGCGTGACCTCGCGCAACTCGACGCGGACTTCCAGCGCAAGCAGCGCGAGTTCCGCGAGGACCTGAACCAGCGCCGCAACGAGGAGCTCTCGGCAGTGCTGGACCGGGCCAACAAGGTGATCAAGCAGATTGCCGAGCAGCAGCATTACGACCTGATCGTGCAGGAGGCGGTGTACGTGAGCCCGCGCATCGACATCACCGATCAGGTGCTGAAGGCGCTGGCCGCGGGTGCGACCGGCACGGGCTCGCTCACGAGCCCGAACTGACGAGGACTGAGACGAGATGGCATCAGGCATGGCGATCACGCTCGACGAACTGGTGAAGCGCTTCGGCGGCGAGGTGGTCGGCGACGGCGCGCACGCTGTCGGGAGTCTCGCGCCCCTCGACAAGGCTGGCTCCGCGCAACTCGCGTTTCTCGCGAATCAGAAGTATCTGGCGCAAGTCGAAACGACGCGCGCCGGCGCAGTGTTGATTTCTCCGGGCGATCTCGAGAAGGTGACGAATCGCGCGGGCAGTAATTTCATCGTCACGCCGAACCCCTACGCTTATTTCGCGCGCGTCGCCCAGGCGTTCATCGACCTGGCGACGCCCAAGGCGAGGCCAGGCGTGCATCCCAGCGCTTACGTCGATCCGGACGCGAAGGTCGCGGCGAGCGCCGTGATCGGGCCGCACGTGACGGTGGAGGCGGGCGCGGTCGTCGGCGAGCGCGCGAAGCTGGATGCGGGTGTGGTCGTCGGCCGCGGCGTGAAGCTCGGCGACGACGTGCATCTGTATCCCAACGTGACCGTCTATCACGGCTGCAAGCTCGGCGCGCGCGTGATCGTGCACGCGGGCGCCGTGATCGGCGCGGACGGCTTCGGCTTCGCGCCGGATTTCGTCGGCGAGGGCGATGCGCGCACCGGCAGTTGGGTCAAGATTCCGCAGGTCGGCGCGGTGGATATCGCCGACGACGTCGAAATCGGTGCGAACACGACGATCGATCGCGGCGCGATGGCAGATACCGTCATCGAGGAATGCGTGAAGATCGACAACCTCGTGCAGATCGGTCACAACTGCCGCATCGGCGCGTATACCGTGATCGCCGGGTGCGCGGGCATCGCGGGCAGCACGAACATCGGCAAGCATTGCATGATCGGCGGCGCGGTCGGTATTGCGGGCCATGTGACGCTCGCGGACTACGTGATCGTCACGGCGCAATCGGGCGTCTCGAAGTCGCTTCTGAAGCCCGGCATGTACACCAGCGCGTTTCCGGCAGTGCCGCACGGCGACTGGAACAAGAACGCGGCGATCATGCGCAATCTGGACAAGATGCGTGAGCGCATCAAGGCGCTGGAGTCAGCGCTCGCCGATGCGGGCAAGCGTGACGATACGAGCGGCGGCGCATAAGCAAGAACCTCGAGCAGAGCGGCTCTTTCACGCCGCCGAAGCAAGAAGGCAATTCCGGGCGGGCGTCCGATACGCCCCGCCACCCAAATTTCCGCGCCCGACGCGCGCGTGAGCAGAACGACCATGAGCACAGAAAAAATCAATCTCGACATCCACAAGATCCTCACGCTGCTGCCGCACCGCTACCCGATTCTGCTCGTGGACCGCGTGCTCGAACTCGAGCCGCACAAGAGCATCAAAGCGTTGAAGAACGTGACGATCAACGAACCGTACTTCCAGGGCCACTTCCCGACGCGCCCGGTGATGCCGGGCGTGCTGATCCTCGAAGCGCTCGCGCAGACCGCGGCGCTCCTGACGTTCGCGGAAGAGCCGCACGATCCGACCAATACGCTCTATTACTTCGTCGGCATCGACGGTGCGCGCTTCAAGCGCGTGGTGGAGCCGGGCGACCAGTTGATCCTCAACGTCCACTTCGAGCGGTACATGCGAGGCATCTGGAAGTTCAAGGCGCGCGCCGAGGTCGATGGCGCGACCGCCGCCGAGGCCGAGCTCATGTGTACCGTCAAGACCACGGACGCCTGAGCGCATTTGCGTTCATCCCGCGTTCATCGTAACAAGCAGCACGAACAGCATAGGCGAAATGCGCATGAGCAAGATTCACCCAACCGCGATCATCGAGCCGGGCGCCCAGCTCGACGAGTCCGTCGAAATCGGACCGTACGCGATCGTCGGTTCGCACGTCGTGATCGGCGCGGGCACGACCGTCGGCTCGCACAGCGTAATCGAAGGCCATACGACGATCGGCCGCGACAACAGCATCGGCCACTACGCGTCGATCGGCGGCCGTCCGCAGGACATGAAGTACAAGGGCGAGCCGACGCGCCTCGAAATCGGCGACCGCAACACCATCCGCGAATTCACGACGCTGCACACGGGCACGGTGCAGGATCAGGGGCTGACGTCCATCGGCAGCGATTGCTGGATCATGGCGTACGTGCACGTCGGCCACGACTGCCGGCTCGGCAACAACGTCATCATGTCGAGCAATGCGCAACTGGCCGGGCACGTGTTCGTCGGCGATCACGCGATCATCGGCGGCATGTCGGGCGTGCATCAATTTGTGCGCATCGGCGCGCATTCGATGCTCGGCGGCGCCTCCGCGCTCGTGCAGGACGTGCCGCCCTTCGTCATCGCGGCCGGCAACAAGGCGGAGCCGCATGGCATCAACGTCGAAGGCCTGCGCCGCCGGGGCTTCACGCCCGAGGCGATCTCCGCGCTGCGCTCGGCGTATCGCATCGTCTACAAAAGCGGTCTGTCGCTCGAAGAGGCGAAGGCGCAGTTGAAGGAACTGAGCACGGCCGGCGGCGAGGGCGACGAGCCGGTCACGGCATTTTCCGATTTCATCGCGGCGTCGCAGCGCGGCATCATCCGCTAGCACGCTGCCCGATGACCCTGATCACCAACCCGCCACGCATCGCGATGGTCGCGGGCGAGCCGTCCGGCGACCTGCTCGCGGCCTCGCTGCTCAAGGGCCTCGCGCAAACCCTGCCGGAAGGCACGCGTTACAGCGGCATCGGCGGCCCCCGCATGACAGCCGAGGGCTTCGAAGCGCATTGGCCGATGGACAAGCTGACGGTACGCGGCTATGTCGAAGCGCTGAAGCATATCCCCGAGATTCTCGGTATCCGCAACGAGATCAAGCGCCAGTTGCTTGCGGAGCCGCCGTCGATGTTCATCGGCGTGGACGCGCCAGATTTCAACTTCGGCCTCGAACAGCCGCTGCGCGAAGCCGGCATTCCGACCGTGCATTTCGTCTGCCCGTCGATCTGGGCCTGGCGCGGCGGCCGCATCAAGAAGATCGCGAAAGCGGTCGATCACATGCTGTGCGTGTTTCCGTTCGAGACTGCGTTGCTGGCGAAGGCGGGCGTGGCGGCGAGCTACGTCGGTCATCCGCTCGCAGACGAAATTCCGCTCGAGCCGGACGTCATGGGCGCGCGCCGCGAACTCGGTATCGCGGAAGGCGGCCCTGTGATCGCCGTGCTGCCGGGCAGCCGACGCTCCGAAATTTCGCTGATCGGTCCGACCTTCTTCGACGCGATGGAACTGATGCAGCTTCGCGAACCGGGCGTGCGCTTTCTGATGCCCGCCGCGAATCCGGCGTTGCGCGCGCTGCTGCAGCCGCTCGTGGACGCGCATCCGCATCTGTCACTGACGATCACCGACGGCCGCGCCCAAACCGCGATGACCGCCGCCGACGCGATTCTCGTGAAGAGCGGCACGGTGACGCTGGAAGCGGCGCTGCTCAAGAAGCCGATGGTCATCTCGTACAAGGTGCCCTGGCTGACTGGTCAGATCATGAAGCGGCAGGGTTATCTGCCGTATGTCGGTTTGCCGAACATTCTGGCGGGCCGCTTCGTCGTGCCGGAAATTCTCCAGCACTTCGCGACCCCCGAAGCGCTCGCCGACGCGACGCTGAAACAGTTGAATGACGACGCCAACCGCCGTACCCTGACAGAAATCTTCACCGACATGCACATCGCGCTGCGCCAGAACACGGCGCAGAAGGCGGCCGAGGCGGTTGCGCGAGTGCTCGAAACGCGGAGCCCGCGATAATGGCGGCGAAACGATCGGCTCAGGCCGGACTCGATTTCAGTTCACCTTTCGACATCGTTTGCGGCGTCGATGAGGCGGGGCGCGGTCCGCTGGCCGGCCCGGTCGTGGCCGCGGCCGTGATTTTCGATCCCGCCAGGCCGCGCATCAACGGTCTCGACGATTCCAAGGCGCTGACCGCCAAAAGACGCGAGGAGCTCTACGAGAAGATCGTCGATCGCGCGCTCGCGTATTGCGTCGCGTCGGCGAGCGTCGAGGAAATCGACACGATCAACATCCTGCATGCGAGCATGCTCGCGATGAAGCGCGCGGTGGAAGGACTGTCGGTCGCGCCGACGCTCGTCAAGGTCGATGGCAACCGCTGCCCGGTTCTGTCGATTCGCGCCGAAGCCGTGATTGGCGGCGACGCGCTCATCAAGCAGATTTCGGCGGCATCGATTCTCGCGAAGGTCACGCGCGATCGCATGCTGGTCGAGCTTCACGAAACCTATCCGGTCTACGGCTTCGATGCGCATTCCGGCTACGGCACGCCGCAGCATCTCAGGGCGCTGCGCGAGCACGGCCCGTGCGAGCATCATCGGCGTTCGTTCGCGCCGGTGCGCGAGGCGCATCTCCTGTTCGGCTCCGTCCTGCCCGAGATCGCGCCTGAAGTGCTTCAGGCCGCCTCGACGCTCGAAGACGATCCGGACGCGCGTGCCTTCTGAGCGGCACTAATCCAAACGTGAAATCCATCACTTCGCGGGACAATCCGCTCTATAAGCGTATCAAGGCGCTGGCCGGCTCGACCGCGCAGCAGCGTCGCAGCGGGCATGCCCTGCTCGAAGGGCTGCATCTGGCGTCGGCTTATCTCGATGCAGCGGGACAGCCCGAAACGTGCGTAGTCACCGAAGGCGCGCTCACGCACGAGGAAGCCCGCGAAATCGTCGCGCGTATCGAGGAGAAGCGTGTCGTCGTGTTGCCGGACGCGCTTTTCGGACAGCTTTCGAGCGTCGTGCACGGCGTGGGAATGTTGCTGCAGGTCGAGAAGATCGATGCCGCGTTGCCCGCGCGCGTCGCCGAAACGTGCGTGATCCTCGACGGCATTCAGGACGCCGGCAATGTCGGCTCGATTCTGCGCAGCGCGGCGGCTGCGGGCATCACGCGCGTGTTCTGCGCGCCGGGCACCGCATATGCATGGTCATCGAAAGTACTGCGCTCGGGAATGGGTGCGCACTTCCTGCTGGATATTTTCGAGGACGTGGAGCCTGCGGATCTGATCGCGCGGCTCGATGCGCCCGTGACCATCACCGATTCGCACGGCGCCGTTCCGCTCTACGATTGCGATCTGTCGGGGGCGCTTGCGTGGGTGTTCGGCAACGAAGGCGCGGGCGTGTCGCAGATCTGGCGCGATGCCGTGACGCATCGCGTGACCATTCCGCAGCCGGGCGGCATGGAGTCGCTCAACGTGGCGGCCGCGGCGGCGATCTGTCTTTTCGAGCAGTGCCGCCAGCAGCGCTGAGCAGGAGATTCAGTAATACGACGGCCGTTCCGGCTTGATTTCCTGCAGGATCGTCGTGGCGATTTCCTCGATCGACTTGTGCGTCGACGAAAGCCACTTGATGCCTTCGCGCTTCATCATCATTTCCGCTTCGTTGATCTCGTAGCGGCAGTTCTCCAGCGCCGCGTACTTGCTGCCCGGGCGGCGCTCGTTGCGAATTTCCGCGAGCCGCTGTGGGTCGATCGACAGACCGAACATCTTCGACCGATGTTCGAGCAAAGGCGTAGGCAGCTTGCCGCGCTCGAAATCTTCCGGGATCAGCGGATAGTTCGCGGCCTTCACGCCGTACTGCATCGCCAGATAGAGGCTCGTCGGCGTTTTGCCGCTGCGCGACACGCCGACCAGAATGACATCGGCGTCGGCGAGGTTGCGATTGGACTGGCCGTCGTCGTGCGCGAGCGAGAAGTTGATTGCCTCGATGCGGTTCTTGTATTCCTCGGTGTCGGCGTTCTGGTGGACGCGGCCCATCGCGTGCGTCGACTTCATTTCCAGTTCGTGCTCGAGGGGCTCGATGAAGGTCTGGAACATGTCGAGAACGAGCGCGTTGCAGCGCTTGACCACTTCGTTCGACGCACTGTCGACGAGCGTGGTGAAGACGATCGGCCGGCGGCCATCGAGTTCCACGACCTCGTTGATCTTCTCGACCGTCGCGTGCGCCTTGTCGATCGAATCGACGAAAGGCACGCGCACGAGCCGGAATTTTTGATCGAACTGGGCGAGGATCGAATGCGCGAACGTTTCGGCAGTGATCCCGGTCCCGTCGGAAACGATGAATACGGAAGGCGGCATCGGCAAAGGACCAAATGGGAACGAGTTGGGGCGGGCGCGCTCAAACGGTAACACGCGAAACAAACCGCGGGAACGCCCGGCACGGCGGACGAAAGCGCCTGTGTTACATTGGTTGCCCAGCGATGAGCGCCGGCGAACCCAACGGCGTAAAAGTCTTCGATTCTGCCGTGGAATTGCCGTCTCTGCCGAAACAAATTGAGAATCGGCACGGTAGAATAGCGGCAACCTGTTCGATAAGCAATTGCGGAGAAATTGATTCGGATTTTCGTCAAATCGCGGTCGGTTCGTCGGTTTTGGCAGCAAAAACCCACGGTTTCGAGCAGATTTCAGACGTCCCGCTTCTTTTTGCAACGCGCGCCGGCTCCCGTGACGCGCTCCCCGATGGTTTATCAAACAGGTTGTACGAGATGCGTCCGCGCTTCCAATGAGCGCCGCCGCATATGAGCCCACTCGTGCGATCGTGAATTCCATCCACCTTAGGGGCTTGTATGACTAACGCAGTCAATGTTGCGAAAGATGTCGCAAAGGATCAGGCGTATGTAGTTCCATTCGAGCAGTTGCGAATGACCGACGTGGAAATCGTCGGGGGCAAGAATGCGTCGCTCGGCGAAATGATCAGCCAGCTTTCCGAAGCCGGCGTTCGCGTGCCGACGGGCTTTGCCACAACTGCGCTCGCGTTCCGCGACTTTCTCCAGCACAACGACCTGACCGACCGCATCGCCAAGCGTCTCGAGACGCTCGATGTCGACGACGTGAAAGCGCTCGCCGAAGCGGGCAAGGAAATCCGCCAGTGGATCGTGGACGCGCCGATGCAGCCGCGTCTCGAAGACGAAATCCGCCGTGGATTCGAGGTGCTCCAGAACAGCTCGCCCGAAGAGCTTTCATTCGCCGTGCGCTCGTCCGCGACCGCCGAGGACTTGCCGGACGCATCGTTCGCGGGCCAGCAGGAAAGCTATTTGAACGTGGTCGGCATCGAGGACGTCCTCGATCGCATGAAGCACGTGTTCGCGTCGCTCTACAACGACCGCGCCATTTCCTATCGCGTCCACAAGGGCTTCACGCACGCCGAAGTTGCGTTGTCGGCGGGCGTGCAGCGCATGGTCCGCTCGGACGTCGGCGCGGCGGGCGTGATGTTCACCATCGACACCGAATCGGGCTTCAAGGAAACCGTGTTCATCACGTCGAGCTACGGCCTCGGTGAGACGGTCGTGCAGGGCGCGGTGAATCCGGACGAGTTCCACGTCTTCAAGACCACGCTCGAGCAGGGCAAGTATCCGATCATCCGCCGCTCGATCGGCTCGAAGCTCATCAAGATGGAATTCACGAAGCCGGGTGAGCCGGGCCGGGTGAAGACCGTCGACGTGCCGCACGAGCAGCGCAACCGCTTCTCGATCACCGACGAAGACGTGATCGAACTCGCGAAGTACGCGGTCATCATCGAGAAGCACTATCAGCGTCCGATGGACATCGAGTGGGGCAAGGACGGCCGCGACGGCAAGATCTTCATCCTCCAGGCGCGCCCGGAAACGGTCAAGAGCCAGGCGTCCGGCAAGGCCGAGATGCGCTTCAAGCTCAAGGGTCAGTCGAACGTGCTGGCGACTGGCCGCGCGATCGGCCAAAAGATCGGCGCGGGTCCCGTGCGCGTGATTCACGATCCGTCGGAAATGGAACGCGTTCAGCCGGGTGACGTGCTCGTCGCCGACATGACCGACCCGAACTGGGAGCCGGTGATGAAGCGCGCATCGGCCATCGTGACGAATCGCGGCGGCCGTACGTGCCACGCGGCGATCATCGCGCGTGAACTGGGCGTACCGGCCGTGGTCGGTTGCGGCGACGCCACGGACGTGCTGAAGGACGGCGCGCTCGTCACGGTATCGTGTGCGGAAGGTGACGAAGGCAAGATCTACGACGGCCTGCTCGAAACCGAAGTGACCGAAGTGCAGCGCGGCGAACTGCCGAAGATTCCGGTCAAGATCATGATGAACGTCGGCAATCCGCAGCTTGCGTTCGACTTCGCGCAGTTGCCCAATGCGGGCGTTGGTCTGGCGCGGCTCGAATTCATCATCAACAACAACATCGGCGTGCATCCGAAGGCGATTCTCGAGTACCCGAACGTCGATGCCGATCTCAAGAAGGCGGTCGAGAGCGTCGCGCGCGGTCACGCGTCGCCCCGTGCGTTTTACGTCGACAAGCTGACCGAAGGCATCGCCACGATCGCGGCGGCGTTCTATCCGAAGCCCGTCATCGTGCGTCTGTCGGACTTCAAGTCGAACGAGTACAAGAAGCTGATCGGCGGCTCGCGCTATGAGCCGGACGAAGAGAATCCGATGCTCGGTTTCCGCGGCGCTTCGCGCTATATCGCGGAAGACTTCGCCGAGGCGTTCCACATGGAATGCATCGCGCTGAAGAAGGTGCGCGAGGAAATGGGTCTCGACAACGTGCAGATCATGGTGCCGTTCGTGCGCACGGTGAAGCAGGCGGATCGCGTCGTCGAACTGCTGAAGAAGTTCGGTCTCGAACGCGGCAAGAACGATCTGAAGCTCGTGATGATGTGCGAAGTGCCGTCCAACGCGATTCTCGCCGAGCAGTTCCTGGAACGCTTCGACGGCTTCTCGATCGGCTCGAACGATCTGACGCAGTTGACACTCGGCCTCGACCGCGACTCCGGCATGGAGCTGCTCGCGGCGGACTTCGACGAGCGCGACGAAGCGGTGCTGTTCATGCTCAAGCGCGCGATCGAAACGTGTCTGCGGATGAACAAGTACGTCGGCATTTGCGGCCAGGGCCCGTCCGATCATCCGGACCTCGCGGAGTGGCTCGCGAAGCAGGGCATCGAGTCGATGTCGCTGAATCCGGACACGATCATCGAGACATGGCAGCAACTGGCTAAGACCTTGTCAAAATAAGTCAGAAGTGCCTTTCCGGATGCTTTCGGAAAGGCGCGAGCGTGCTATAAAAAACACCCCGGACTTCTCCGGGGTGTTTTCGTTTGGAGACCGGCGATGGTGACGAGTGGATTGATCTGGTGGGTCGCGGCGGGCGCGCTGATCGTCGCGGAGCTGTTCACCGGCACGTTCTATCTGCTCATGATCGCGCTGGGGATGATCGCCGGCGGCATCGCTTACGTGTCAGGCGCGTTGCCGCATGTGCAAATGGGCGCGGCGGCCGTGATCGCGCTGATCGCCGTCGCGGTGCTGCGGCGCTCGCGCCTCGGCAGCCGGAAACGGCGCGACGCGTCGCGGGACGTGGCCGTGAATCTCGATATCGGCGCGACGCTGGAAGTGGATCAATGGCGCGACGGTCGCGCGCGCGTGATGTACCGCGGCGCGCAGTGGGACGTCGAACTCGCGCCGGGTGAAGCCGAAGGCGCGCGGTACTACCGGATCACGGCGCTGGACGGGAATCGGCTGATCGTCGCGGCCAAACGCTAGCAAGCTCGCTCAACAAGAAGGAGTCACACAATGTATTTCGCGCTCATCGTGCTCATCATCGCCATTGTGATCGTGATGAACACGGTCAAGATCGTCCCGCAGCAGCATGCGTGGGTGCTGGAACGGCTCGGCCGCTATCACGCGACGCTCACGCCGGGTCTCAATATCGTGCTGCCGTTCATCGATCGCATCGCGTACAAGCACATGCTCAAGGAGATTCCGCTCGAAGTGCCGAGCCAGGTATGCATCACGCGCGACAACACTCAGTTGCAAGTCGACGGCGTGCTGTACTTCCAGGTCACCGACGCGATGAAGGCGTCGTACGGCTCGAGTAACTTCGTGTTCGCGATCACGCAGTTGTCGCAGACGACATTGCGCTCGGTCATCGGCAAGCTGGAGCTCGACAAGACGTTCGAGGAGCGCGATTTCATCAACCAGAGCATCGTGAATGCGCTCGACGAAGCCGCGTCGAACTGGGGCGTGAAAGTGCTGCGCTACGAGATCAAGGATCTGACGCCGCCGAAGGAAATCCTCCACGCCATGCAGGCGCAGATCACCGCGGAGCGCGAAAAGCGCGCGTTGATCGCCGCGTCCGAAGGCCGCAAGCAGGAGCAGATCAATCTCGCCGCCGGCGCGCGCGAAGCCGCGATCCAGAAGTCCGAAGGCGAGCGTCAGGCGGCGATCAATCAGGCGCAAGGCGAGGCATCGGCGATTCTCGCGGTGGCCGAGGCGAATGCGCAGGCCATTCAGAAAATCGGCACGGCGATTCAGACGACGGGCGGCATGGAAGCGGTGAACCTGAAGATCGCGGAGCAGTATGTCGGCGCGTTCGGCAACATTGCGAAGACGGGCAATACGTTGATCGTGCCGGGTAACCTGTCCGATATGAGTTCGATGATCGCGTCGGCGTTGACCATCGTGAGAGGCGAGGGCGGCGGCGTCATCAGAAAGAGCTGACGCGGCAAAGCAATCGGGGCGCTGCAAAGCGCCCCGATTCGTTCAACGCGAAGCCGTGCGCATCAGCCGCCCGCGCTCGCGTTCCCAGTCGCGCTTCTTTTCGGTCTCGCGCTTGTCGTGCAGCTTCTTGCCCTTCGCCAGCCCGATCTCGCATTTCACGCGGCCGTCCTTGTAATGGAAGTTGAGCGGCACGAGCGTATGCCCGCGCTGCTCGACCTTGCCGATGAGCTTGTCGATCTGGTCGCGATGCAGCAGCAGCTTGCGCGTGCGCACCGGATCCAGATTGGCGAATTTCGACGCCTCGGGCAGCGGGCTGATATGCGTGCCGATCAGAAAGAGCTCGCCGTTCTTGATCACGACATAGCCTTCCTTGATCTGCGCGCGGCCCGCGCGCAGCGCCTTGACTTCCCAGCCTTCGAGCACGAGACCGGCCTCGTAGCGCTCTTCGACGAAGTAATCGAAGAAGGCTTTTCTGTTGTCGATGATGCTCATGAATGGAAAGTGCCCAACTCGTTTAAAATCACGATTTTAGCAGCGCGCCGGCGGGCATTCGAACTTCTCCCGCGTTCTCTTGCGCGTTGCCGCCCAATTCAGCCACCGCTGCGCCCTATATGGCAGACGTCCAGAAAACCGTATTGATCCGCCATTCAGCGGAAGAAATGTTCGACCTCGTCACCGATGTCGCCGACTACCCCAATTTCCTGCCCTGGTGCGGTGGCGTCGAAATCGGCCGCCAGGACGAAAGCGGCATGGAAGCGAAGATCGACATCAGCTTCAAGGGCATCAAACAGCACTTCGCAACGCGCAACACGCAGAACCGTCCGACCAACATCGATATGGAGTTCCTGAGCGGCCCGTTCAAGAAGTTCACCGGTTACTGGCGCTTCACGCCGCTGCGCGCGGACGCGTGCAAGATCGAATTCGCGCTTCACTATGAATTCTCCAATGTGATCCTGGAGAAGCTCATCGGGCCGGTGTTCAGCCATATTGCCAACACTTTCGTCGATTCCTTCGTGAAGCGTGCGGATCAGCGCTACGGCAAGCCATGATGCATATCGACGTTTGCTACGGTCTGCCCGACGGCGCGTTTCTGAAGCGCGTGGATCTGCAAGAGGGCGCGACGGTGCGCGATGCAATCGACGCGAGCGGCGTGGTGCGCGCGCATCCGGACATCGACCTGACGACGCAAAAGGTCGGCGTGTTCGGCAAGGTGAAGGCGCTCGATACGGCGCTCGCCGATTTCGACCGCGTGGAGATTTATCGGCGGCTGTTGGTCGATCCGAAGGCCGCGCGTCAGCGCCGTGTCGACAAGGCGCGCAAGGCTGGGTCGATCGAAGGGCGCAAGTGGCAGTCGAAGGATTCGCGCTGAGCGGATTCAATGCGCGGGCGCTTCCTTCGCCCCCGCCGGGGCGGGCTCCAGCGTGTGTTGTCTGACCGACCAGAGCACGCCGACGAGCAGCAGTACAATCGCCAGCACTTCCGGCGTACGGGGCCAGCGGCCGTCGTAGACGAAAGCGTAAAGCAAGGCGAAGAGCGTTTCGAACACGATCATCTGGCCCGCGAGCGTGAGCGGCAAGCGCTTGGCCGCCGCATTCCACAGCATGTTGCCGAGCCACGAGCCGCCGGTCGCCAGCGCGAAACAGACGATCCAGAACAGGTGCCAGCGTGCGACCGGCACGCTCCCCTGAACCGTGCCCGCGGGCAACATCCAGATGACCGCGCCGAGCACGAGTCCGAGCAGGCCCGTCACGATGCCCCACAGCACGGACCACTCGTTGCCGTCGAAGTGGCGATTCGCTTGCAGATAGCGCGCGTTGACAACCGCGTACCAGGTCCAGGACGCAAGCGCCCCGAGGGCGCACGCCAGACCGGTCAGTCGCGTGAGCACGCTGGTCGCGTGCTCGCTGCTGACCGCGGGTGAAAGCACGTCGCTGAACACGTCCAGGTTGATGCATGCGATGCCCGCCAGCACGAGCAGCAAAGGCCCGACGAGCCGCCTGAGGTCGATCGCGCCGTGGTCGCGCCGTCCGGCGAGCGTGACGGTCACGGGCAAAATCCCCACGATCAGCGACGAAGGCGCGACGCCCACGAGCTGCACCGCGCTCGCGAGCAGCATGTAGTAGAGCAGGTTGCCGACCAGCGCCAGCTTCACGAGCGCGATGAAATCGGCGCGCGTGAGTTTGGCGAGGAGCCTTCGAGCGATCGGCAGCGCGACCGCGAGCGACACGGCGCCGTACATCAGATAGCGTCCCACGCTCAGGGCGAGCGGCGAAAAATCCGGCAAGAGCCGTGGTGCGAGAAAGATGAAGCCCCAGATCGCACCCGCTGCCATTCCGTACATCACACCGCGCTGCATTGCCCGACTCCGGTCGTTATTTCACTTGACGGCGCGAAGCGTAGCACGCGGCCCCGGGCGGCCGTCTTGTCGAAAACTGCAACGGCGGGTGTGTCCGGCACGCGGGCGCGCACGGCGCGGATTTTGCGCCGGAATGGCCTAAGCTGCTGTTCGGGCAGTGAAAATGCAGGGAACTATCGGTATAATCTGCTTTTGCGCCCATAGGATTTGCCATGCGTCTGATCCAGAAAGCACTCACGTTCGATGATGTGCTCCTCGTGCCTGCGTTCTCCAGCGTTCTCCCGCGCGACACCAGCCTGAAATCCCAGCTGACTCGCAATATTTCCCTGAACATGCCTCTCGTGTCCGCAGCCATGGACACGGTCACCGAAGGCCGGCTCGCCATCGCGATGGCGCAGATGGGCGGCATCGGCATCGTCCACAAGAATCTCACCGCCAAGGAACAGGCCCGCGAAGTCGCGAAAGTGAAGCGCTTCGAGTCGGGCGTCGTGCGTGATCCGATCACGGTGCCGCCGCAGATGCGCGTGCGCGACGTCATCGCGCTGACGCAGCAGCACGGCATTTCGGGCTTCCCGGTGGTCGAGGGCGCGCAACTGATCGGCATCGTCACCAACCGCGACCTGCGTTTCGAGGAGCGTCTCGACGAGCCGGTGCGCAACATCATGACGCCGCGCGAGCGTCTCGTGACGGTCAAGGAAGGCACGTCGCTCGCCGAAGCGAAGGCGTTGATGCACAGCCATCGCCTGGAACGCGTGCTGGTCGTCAACGACGCCTTCGAGCTGCGCGGCCTGATGACGGTGAAAGACATCACCAAGCAGACCGAAAACCCGGACGCCTGCAAGGACGAGGACGGCAAGCTGCGTGTGGGCGCGGCGGTCGGCGTAGGTCCGGACAATGAAGAGCGCGTGGACCTGCTGGCGCAGGCGGGCGTCGACGTGATCGTCGTCGATACCGCGCACGGCCACAGCCAGGGCGTGCTCGAGCGCGTGCGCTGGGTCAAGCAGAATTACCCGCGCGTGCAGGTCATCGGCGGCAATATCGCGACGGCAGCGGCGGCGAAATCGCTCGTCGAATACGGCGCGGACGCGGTGAAGGTCGGTATCGGCCCGGGCTCGATCTGCACGACGCGGATCGTCGCGGGCGTCGGCGTGCCGCAGATCACGGCGATCGCCAACGTCTCCGAAGCGCTGCGCGGCACCGGCGTGCCGGTCATCGCGGATGGGGGCGTGCGCTTCTCGGGCGACGTCTCGAAGGCGCTTGCGGCGGGCGCGAACGTCGTCATGATGGGCAGCATGCTCGCCGGCACGGAAGAATCCCCGGGCGACGTCTTCCTGTACCAGGGCCGTCAATACAAGTCGTACCGCGGCATGGGCTCGGTCGGCGCGATGAAGGACGGGGCGGCGGACCGCTACTTCCAGGACAACTCGGCGAACATCGACAAGCTCGTGCCGGAAGGCATCGAAGGCCGCGTGGCCTACAAGGGCTCGGTCAACGCAATCCTGTTCCAGATCGTCGGCGGCGTGCGCGCGAGCATGGGCTATTGCGGTTGCCGCACCATCGGCGAAATGCACGAGAAGGCGGAATTCGTGCAGATCACGGCGGCCGGCATGCGCGAGTCGCATGTGCACGACGTGCAGATCACGAAGGAAGCACCCAACTATCACGTCGACTAATCAAGCGGAGCGATCATGAAGCCGTTGCTGCGGGTCGTGCTCGTCATCAATGCCCTGATTTTTCTGGCGTTCGGTCTGCTATTTCTGCTGACGCCGTGGGCGGGCTTGTACGGCGCGCTGCAACTGGATTCGATCCGCGTGCAGCCGGCGTTTGCCGGGCAACTGCTCGGCATCGCGCTCATCGGGCTTTCGTGGCTCGCGTTTCATGCGGCCGTCGATGGCGCGTTGTCGGCCCGGGCCGCCCGCGTCTCGGGTCATGTGCAATGGCTCTCGGGGGTCGTGGTGCTGGTGTGGCTGCTCGGTCTGCATGCGCCGCAGGTCGATGGCTTCGGACAGATCAGCGCAGCGGTGGTCGGCGCCGTGCTTCTGGTACTCGGTTTGGGCAGCGTGAGACTGTCGTCGGTGGTGCGGCGACGCGAGCGCGCGGCGCTGGCTGGCGCCGCGTCGGCCCAGCGCGCGGAGAAGAAGGCGGCGCAAAAGCGCGAGGACGTTCGCACGGGCGCCACGGCGCCTTCGTCGCGCGTCGAGCCGATCGATGCCGGCGTCCGTCCCGCGGCGCGCGCGCCGGGAGCGACGGCCATCGATCCGGTTTCCGGTCGCGCGATCGATTCAACGGGGCGTCCGCTCGATCCGGCTTCACCGATCTCATCGGCCGCGATACGCGCGCATCCGGACGGCGCCGTCGATCCCGTCACGGGCGGCACGCTCGATCCGGTGACGGGCCGCGCGATCGATCCGGTCACCGGCAAGCGCATCGAACCCCTGATCAGCGGCGAGATCGATCCGGCGACGGGTCGAAGAGTCGATCCGCTCGGGCCCGACGCGAGCCGCGCACCACGTTGAGGGCGCGAAGCACATGCCGCAAGGCACGCACGTGCAGCAGCGCAAACATGCAGCGCAAACACGCAAGACAAACACGCAAGACAAGCACGGTCGGCCCTTTCGCCGGCCGTCGATTTATTTGCAGACGGGCTGCGCGACGTCGCGTCCGGCAGCACAGACATTCATCGTTCACTAGCCTTTGGCCGCAGCCATGCACGACAAAATCCTGATTCTCGATTTCGGCTCCCAAGTCACCCAGCTGATCGCACGGCGCATCCGCGAGTCGCACGTCTACTCGGAAATCCATCCGTACGACGTCGATGAGACGTTCATCCGCGAATTCGATCCCAAGGGCATCATCCTGTCGGGCGGGCCGAGCTCGGTCACCGAGGCCAAGTCGCCGCGCGCGCCGCAAATCGTCTTCGATCTCGGCGTGCCGGTGCTCGGCATCTGTTACGGCATGCAGACGATGGCCGATCAGCTCGGCGGCAAAGTCGAACTGGGCAACGTGCGCGAATTCGGCTATGCGGAAGTGCAGGCGCTGAATCACACGGGTTTCCTGGAAGGCATCGAGGACTTCAAGGCCGCTCAGGGCGAGTCGATGCTCAAGGTGTGGATGAGCCACGGCGACAAGGTCGTCGACTTGCCTGCGGGCTTCCGGCTGATGGCCTCGACGCCGTCGTGCCCGATCGCCGCGATGGCCGACGACGACCGCCGCTTCTACGGCCTGCAATGGCATCCGGAAGTCACGCACACGGTGCAGGGTCGCGCGATGCTCGAGCGCTTCGTGCTGGAGCTGTGCGGCGCGAAAGCGGATTGGGAGATGGGCCATTACATCGACGAGGCGGTGGAGAAGATCCGTGCGCAGGTCGGCGGTGAGCACGTCATTCTCGGCCTTTCGGGTGGCGTCGATTCGTCGGTGGCGGCGGCGCTGTTGCATCGCGCGATCGGCGATCAGTTGACGTGCGTGTTCGTCGATCACGGATTGCTGCGCCAGAACGAGGCGGAGCAGGTGATGTCGACGTTCGCGGATCATCTGGGCGTGAAAGTGATTCACGTCGACGCGAGCGAGGAGTTTCTGCAAAAGCTCGCAGGCGTCACCGATCCGGAAGCGAAGCGCAAGATCATCGGCGCGGAGTTCGTCGAAGTGTTTCATAAGGAATCGGACAAGCTCACCGACGCCAGGTGGCTCGCGCAGGGCACGATCTATCCGGACGTGATCGAATCGGCGGGCAAGGGCAAGAAGGGCGCGCACACCATCAAGAGCCATCACAATGTCGGCGGCCTGCCGGAGACGCTGAATCTCAAGTTGCTCGAGCCGTTGCGTGAACTCTTCAAGGACGAAGTGCGCGAGCTCGGCGTGAAGCTCGGACTGCCGCCTGCGATGGTGTATCGCCATCCGTTCCCGGGTCCGGGTCTCGGCGTGCGGATTCTCGGCGAAGTGAAGCGCGAGTTTGCGGATTTGCTGCGTCGTGCGGATGCGATTTTCATCGAGACGCTGCGCAATACCATCGACAAGGAAACCGGCAAGTCGTGGTATGACCTCACGAGCCAGGCGTTCGCGGTGTTCCTGCCGGTGAAGAGCGTCGGCGTGATGGGCGATGGCCGCACGTACGAGTACGTCGTCGCGCTGCGCGCCGTGCAGACGCTCGACTTCATGACCGCGCATTGGGCGCATCTGCCGCATGAACTGCTCGGGCATGTGAGCAACCGCATCATCAATGAAGTGCGTGGCATCAATCGGGTGGTGTATGACATCTCGGGGAAGCCGCCGGCGACAATCGAGTGGGAGTGACCGCGCGTCGCTTCACATTGACCACGAGTCGGGCGCATGAGTGACACGGCACCCGACCTCAAACCGGGCGAGCGCATCACCGACTCGCTCTTTTTCGCGCTCTATCCCGACGCAGCCGCCGCTGCACGAATCGCCGAACTGGCGGCGCGGCTGCGCATCGAACATAGGCTGAAGGCGAGGGCGATTTCCGCCGATCGCCTTCACGTCACGCTGCTTTATCTCGGCGCCTTCGCAGGCGTTCCCGCAGATGTGGTCGCGCAAGCATGCACCGCGGCTTGCCGAATCGCATCGCCGCCCGTCGAACTCGTCCTCGATCGCATCGGGAGCTTTGCCGGCCGCCGCGCGAAGCGCCCGCTCGTTCTGTCGGGCGATGTCGCCGAGCCACTCGGCGCCCTCGAACACACGCTCGGCACCGCGCTCGAAGCCGCCGGCATCGCCCTCAAACGCCATCCCCGCTTCACGCCCCACGTGACCTTGCTCTACGACGAGCACCGCATCGCGCGCCAGGCCGTCGAACCCATCGCATGGACCGCGCGCGAGTTCGCGCTCGTGCGCAGCTTCATCGGCCGGTCGCAATACGAAGTCCTCGCGCGCTGGCCGCTCCTGTCGTGAATCGCCGGAACCACCCGAAATAAAGGGTTTCGCGGATTTTTCTAACGCGTTAAGGTTCGTGTATCGGAATAAATCGATACGAAGCGCTTACATGACCCGGTCCCGCCTGCTGCATATCACGCCCGAAACGCACAATGTCCAGATCGATCTCGTCTACGCGACCGATCGCAACTTCACCGGCAAGCCGATCTACAAGGCGCAGCATTGCCTGCTGCTCGAACCCGCCGAAGCCGCGCTAAGAAAGGCCGTCGATATCGCGCGCAGCATCGGCACGACGCTTCGGATTTTCGACGCCTATCGTCCGCCGCAAGCGCAGAAGGTGCTGTGGGATTTCCTGCCCGATCCGACGTTCATCGCCGAACTCGGCCGCGGCTCGAACCATAGCCGCGGCACGGCGGTGGACCTGACACTCGTCGATCGCGATGGCAACGCGCTCGACATGGGCACCGAATTCGACGCGATGGTCGTCGAATCCGAGCATTTCCACTTCGGCCTGCCGGAGCACGTCCAGCGTAATCGAACGCTGTTGCTCGGCGTGATGCACGGCGCGGGCTTCACGCACATCAAAAGCGAGTGGTGGCATTACGAATTGCCAGGCTCGCGCGAACTTGCTCTGATCGACAACGAAGAAAGCGGCCCGCTGCGGCTGATGTGAACCCGATACCAACAGGACGACATCACATGAAAAAGGCATTGGCGGCGGTCATGCTCGCCTCGGCGCTGACGGCATTCACGGGCTTGTCGGGCGTGCAGGCGGCGACGCCGAAGGACATGTTCGTCATGGCGACGCTGCTCGATGAATTCACTTCGCTCGATCCCGGCGAAATCTACGAACTGGTGCCGGAGGAATATGTCGCGAACACGTATGACCGGCTGGTGCGCGTCGACCTGAAAGACCCGTCGAAATTCAATGGCGACGTCGCCGAGTCCTGGAGCGCGAGTCAGGATGGCCTCACGTTCACGTTCAAGATTCGCCCGGGCCTCAAGTTCCACTCCGGCAATCCGCTGACAGCCGACGACGTCGCATGGTCGATTCAGCGCACCGCGCTGCTCGACAAGGGTGCGGCGGCGGTGCTCGCGGGCATCGGCCTGACCAAGGCGAACGCATTGCAGAACGTGAAGAAGATCGACGATACGACCGTCTCCATCACGACTGACCAACGTTACGCGCCGACCTTCGTGCTCAACGTGCTCGGTTCGTGGCCGGCGTCGGTGGTGGATCGCAAGCTCGTCCAGTCGCACGCGAAGGGCAACGACTACGGCAATGAGTGGCTCAAGACCAACGAAGCCGGCTCGGGCGCCTACAAGCTCGTGAAGTGGACCGCGAACGACAGTATCGTGCTGCAGCGCTTCGAGGGCTATCGCATTCCGCTCGCCATGAAGCGCATCGTGCTGCGTCACGTGACAGAGGCGGCAAGCCAGCGCCTGATGATCCAGAACGGCGACATCGACGTCGCGCGCGATCTGAGCCCCGACGATCTCGACACGCTCTCGAAGAGCGGCGTCATCAAGGCGACGGCCGTGCCTCAGGCCACGCTCATGTATCTCGGCCTCAACAACAAGAACCCGAATCTCGCGAAGCCCGAGGTCTGGGAAGCAATGAAGTGGCTGATCGACTATCAGGGCATCCAGAAAAACGTGATCCGGACGACCTACAAGGTTCACGAGACGTTTCTGCCTGAAGGCTTTCTCGGCGCGCTGAACGAGAACCCGTATCACCAGGACGTCGCGAAGGCGAAGGCGCTGCTCGCCAAGGCGGGTCTGACCAACGGGTTCACCGTGAAGATGGACGTGCGCAACGACTATCCGTACAGCGAGATCGCGCAGGCGGTGCAGGCGAATCTCGCGCTCGCCAACATCAAGGTGCAGCTCATGCCGAGCGATAACAAGCAGACGCTCGGACGCTATCGGGCGCGCGCGCATGACATCTATATCGGCGAGTGGTCGGCGGATTACATCGATCCGCACAGCAACGCGCAGGGTTTCGTGTGGAACCCCGACAACTCGGATGCATCGAGCTACAAGATGCTTGCATGGCGCAACGCGTGGGACATTGCGCAACTCACTAAGGAAACCAACGCGGCGCTCGCCGAAAGCGATACGAAAAAGCGTGCGCAGCTCTACGAGAAAATGCAGCGTGAAGTGCTCGCGAAGTCGCCGTTCGTGATCATGTTCCAGAAGGTGTCGCAGGTCGCGGCGCGTCCCGGTGTGACCGGTCTCGAAGTCGGGCCGATCAACGATCTCGTGTCCTACCGAAACATCAGGAAGTAGTGAGTACGGTCACGTTCATCGAGCGCGTGCGCGCCATGAGCGCGCATCGGGGCGGCGTGCGCATCGCGCTTGCGCTCGCGCACTGGATCGCGATGCTCGTCATCACGTTCACGGGCCTGCTTGCCATCACGTTCTTCATCGGCCGCAAGATTCCGATCGATCCGGTGCTTGCAATTCTCGGCGACCGCGCGTCCGCGGGCGCGTATGCCGCCGCGCGCTTGCGGCTCGGGCTCGACAAGCCGCTCATCGATCAGTTCGTGATCTACGCGCGCGACGTGCTGCACGGCAATCTCGGCGTCTCATTGCTGACGGCCAATCCCGTGATCGACGACATCAAACGCGTCTTTCCGGCGACGCTGGAACTCGCGACGCTCTCGACGTTCATCGGCATTGCGATCGGCGTGCCGCTCGGCGTCGCGGCCGCGGTGAAGCACAATCGCATCGTCGATCACATTGCGCGCGTGATCGGGCTCGCGGGCAGTTCGGTGCCGGTGTTCTGGCTCGCGCTGATGGGCCTCCTGCTGTTCTATGCGCGGCTGCATTGGGTGTCGGGGCCGGGGCGCATCGATCCGGTCTACGACGGCATGGTCGACACGCGCACGGGCAGTCTGCTGATCGACTCGCTCGTCGCCGGCGAATGGGATGTCTTCAGGAACGCGTTCTCTCATATCGCGCTGCCGGCGAGCGTACTCGCGTTTTATTCGATCGCGTATCTGTCGCGCATGACGCGCTCGTTCATGCTCGAACAACTGAGCCAGGAATACGTGACGACCGCGCGTGCCAAAGGCCTGCCCGAGCGCCGCGTGATCTGGCGGCATGCGTTCGGCAATATCGCCGTGCCGCTTCTGACGGTGATCGCGCTCGCGTACAGCTATCTGCTCGAAGGTTCGGTGCTGACCGAGATCGTGTTCGCGTGGCCGGGCATCGGTTCGTATCTGACGGGCGCGTTGCTCAATGCCGACATGAACGCCGTGCTCGGCAGCACGCTCGTGATCGGCGCGACGTTCATCGCGCTCAATCTTTTGACCGACGCGCTCTACCGCGTGTTCGACCCGCGCACGCGCTGACATGGAGGACTTTGCGCAGATGAAACCGGCGCGATCGGGTTTGCGCACGTGGCTTCTCACCGATACGCCCGCGTCCCCGCGCCAGGCCGCGCTCGGCCGGGCTTATCGGCGCTGGCGGCGGTTCTCGTCGAATCCGCTCAGCATGCTCGGACTCGCGATCCTGCTGCTGCTCGTCGTGGTTGCGGCAGTCGGGCCGATACTCGTCTCGCAGGATCCGTTGCAGCAAGTGCTCGCCGAACGTCTCACGCCGCCCGGCGCGGCGCACTGGTTCGGCACCGACCAGCTCGGCCGCGACATTCTCTCGCGGCTCGTGCACGGCTCGCGCCTCACGCTGGCCATCGCCATGCTCGTCGTCGTGCTCGTCGTGCCGGTCGGCCTCGCGATCGGCACGGTGGCGGGCTACTGCGGCGGCATCGTCGATACGGTGCTGATGCGCGTGACCGATGTTGCGCTCGCGTTTCCGAAGATCGTGCTCGCGCTCGCGTTCGCCGCCGCGCTCGGGCCGGGCGTGCTCAATGCGGTGATCGCGCTGTCCATCACCGCATGGCGGCCGTATGCGCGACTCGCGCGCGCGGAATCGCTGCGGCTCGCGCGGGCCGATTACATCCACGCCGCGCGTCTGCAAGGCGCATCGCACCTGCGCATTCTGCTGCGCTATATCGTGCCGCTGTGCTCGTCGTCGGTGATCGTGCGGGCGACGCTCGACATGGCCGGCATCATTCTCGCCGTCGCGGGACTGGGGTTTCTCGGCCTGGGCGCTCAGCCGCCGAGCCCGGAATGGGGTTACATGGTTGCGGCGGGCCGCAATGTGTTGCTCGACGCGTGGTGGGTCGCGACGATTCCCGGCCTCGCGATCCTCGCGGTGAGCCTCGCCTTTAACCTGCTCGGCGACGGTCTGCGCGACGTCTTCGATCCGCGTCATGGAGGCTGACTTGTCCGACGCGCTGGCGCATATCGACGAGCTGGAAGTGGCCTTCACGGGCCACGACGGCGCGCTCATGCCCGCGGTGCGCGGCGTATCGCTGACGGTGCGGCGGGGCGAGCGGCTCGGCATCGTCGGGGAATCGGGATCGGGCAAATCCCTGACGGGGCGCGCGTTGCTCGGGCTCTTGCCGCCCGAGGCGAAATGGTCCGCCAAGGCGCTGCGCTTCGAAGATCGGGACCTGCTCGCGATGCGCCCCAAAGAGCGCCGCCGCTTGTGCGGCACACGCATGAGCATGATCCTGCAAGACCCGAAGTTCTCGCTCAATCCGGTGATGACCGTCGCGCAGCAGATGCGCGAAACCTTCGTGCGGCAAGGCGTGAAAGAGAGCCGGCGCGTGCTGCGCGAGCGCATCGTCGCGGCGCTGGAAGCGGTGCATATCCGCGATCCGCAGCGCGTCGCGGATGCATATCCGCATGAGCTTTCAGGTGGCATGGGCCAGCGCGTGATGATCGCGATGATGGTCTCTGCCGGGCCGCGCCTCTTGATCGCCGACGAGCCCACGAGCGCGCTGGACGTCCTCGTGTCGATGCAGGTGCTCGCCGTGCTCGACGAGATGATCGAGCGCCACGACACGGGGCTCGTGTTCATCAGCCACGATCTGCCGCTCGTGATGTCGTTTTGCGACCGCGTCGCGGTGATGTATGGCGGACGCGTCGTCGAGACGTGCGCGGCGCGCGATCTCGCGCACGCGACCCATCCGTACACGCGCGGGCTGCTCGAAGCGAATCCGCCGCTCGATAATCCGCCCGACGAACTGCCGACCTTGCGACGGGACCCGGCGTGGCTCGATGAAAGGACGACGCGATGATCGACATCGAGCGCGCCTGCATCCGTTTCAAGACGAAGACCGGCCACGTCGACGCGGTGCGCGACGTTTCCCTGCGCGTGGAAGAGGGTGAAGTCTTTGGGCTGGTCGGCGAATCGGGCAGCGGCAAGTCGACGCTGCTTCGCGCGCTCGCCGGACTGACGCCGCTCGCGGGTGGCAGCATACGCATCGGTTCGCGTCCCGTCAGGCGCGACGTGCAGATGGTGTTTCAGGACCCCTACGGCGCGCTGCATCCGCGCTTCACGGTCGACAAGACCTTGCGCGAGCCGCTCGCGATCAACGGCATCGGTGACGAAGACGCGCGCATCCTCGATGCGCTCGGCGAAGTCGGACTCGGCCCGGCGTTCCGCTTTCGCTATCCGCATCAGTTGTCGGGCGGCCAGCGCCAGCGCGTGTCGATCGCGCGGGCGCTGATCGTCGAGCCGCGCGTCCTGTTGCTGGACGAGCCGACCTCCGCGCTCGACGTGTCCGTGCAGGCCGAGATTCTGAACCTGCTTCGGCGTCTGCACCGCGAGCGCAAGCTGACGATGATTCTCGTGAGCCACAACCTCGCGGTGATCGGCTTTCTCTGTCAGCGCGTCGCGGTGATGCGCAATGGCGAGATCGTCGAGCAACTGGACGTGGACGCGGTGCGCTCGCGCGATGTCGCGCACGAATATACGCGCCGGCTGCTTCTCGCGACGGAGGGCTACACGCGCGACAGCGCCACGCGTCTGGAGCGCGAGCCGGGCACGTAGTCATCGTACAAGCACAGTTGCCACGAAGCAGTCAACGAATGTTGCGCAAACGACGCATATGGACAGCGATAAGCCCCGTATACGGTGAAGCGCCGCGAACAGGCGTGCGTCGCCCGAAAACCTCGCGGCAGCCGCTGATAGAATAGGGCTTGGATTGTCGAGACGTGCCGAACAACGCGCGAGCGTGGTTTTCCGGCTGCCTTCCGACTTCGAGCTAACCAACGGAAATCGTGACAGACCGCGCCCGTTCGCGGGTGAAAGCCGGTCGTAATCCCCGATGAAATTGCTAGATGCTTTGGTCGAACAGCGGATCAACGAAGCCGCTGCGCGTGGCGAGTTCAACAACCTGCCGGGCGCGGGCGCTCCGCTGCACTTCGACGACGACGTCCTCGTGCCCGAGGAAGTGCGTGTCGCCAATCGAATCCTCAAAAATGCGGGCTTCGTCCCACCCGCCGTCGAACAGCTGCGCGCGTTGCGCGGGCTGCAGGAAGAGTTCGACAAGGTGACGGACCCCGCGGCCCGTTGTCAGTTGCAAGCCAAGATGCTCGCGCTCGACATGGCGCTCGAATCGCTCCGTGGCGGCGGCTGCGTGCCGCATGAGTACCGCCGGCGCATCGCCGAGCGGCTCTCCGAGCGCGCACAGTCGCGCGTGGCGGTGGAAGTCAAGTGATCGGGACACCGGACGCGCCGGAGCCCGCGCCCAGCGCTGCCATCGCCGATCCTTCAAGCGAACGCGATCGCCGCTTCATGGCGCTTGCGCAAAGCGCCGCCGACGAAGCCCGTCGTGCGGGCGAAGTGCCCGTGGGTGCGGTGATCGTGCTGGGCGATGAAGTCATCGCCACGGGTTTCAATCATCCGATTCGCGGACACGATCCGTCCGCGCATGCCGAAATGGCCGCGCTGCGCGCCGCCGCCCAGAAGCTCGAGAACTACCGTCTGCCGGGCTGTGAACTCTATGTGACGCTCGAGCCGTGCCTGATGTGCGCGGGCGCCATCATGCACGCGCGGATTGCACGCGTCGTCTTCGGCGCGACGGACCCGAAAACGGGCGCGTGCGGCAGTGTCGTCGACATGTTCGCGAATGCGCAGCTCAATCATCACACCATGGTGACGGGCGGCGTGCTGGCAGACGAATGCGGGCACGCGCTCAAGAATTTCTTCGCCGAGCGCCGCCGCCTGGCACGTGAAGAGCGCGATGCGCGCCGTGCGCGCGAAGCCGGCCTGCTCGCCGCGACCGATACCTCCGATCCGACAACGAATCCAACGACAACATCGTGAAATCACGCACCATCGACCTCGTCGCGCCCTCGGGCTATCCGCACGATCCGGCGGCTGTGGAGCGCGCCCTCGGACGCTTGCGCAGGGAAGGGCATCGCCTGGAGAACGTCAATGCCACGCGGCGGCGCTTTCAACGCTTCGGCGGCACCGACGCCGAGCGTGCGGCCGACCTCAACCGGCTCGCGGACGCGTCGCGGCCGTTGCCTGACATCGTACTTGCCGTGCGCGGCGGCTATGGGGCATCGCGCATTCTGCACGGACTCGACTATCTCGGCCTGCGCAGACTCGCCGATCAGCCGGTCGCCATCATCGGTCACAGCGATTTCACGGCGATCCAGTGCGCGCTCTTTGCGCACGCCGGCGTGAAAAGCTTCGGCGGCCCCATGTTCGCAGGCGATTTCGGCGCCGAACAGGTGAGCCCGTTCACGATGCAGCACTTCTGGAACGCGATATCGCATTCTAGTTTCACCGTGACGAGCAACACGCCGCAGCGCCAGTCAGTGGACGCGACCGGCACGCTGTGGGGCGGCAATCTCGCGATTCTGGCCTCGCTCGTCGGCACGCCGTATATGCCGCCGATCGACGGTGGAATTCTCTACGTCGAAGATGTGAACGAGCATCCGTTCCGGATCGAACGGATGATTTATCAGTTGCATCAGTCGGGCATGCTCGGCCGTCAGCAGGCGATCGTCATGGGCGAATTTTCGGGCGGCCGGCTTTCGGATTACGACAACGGCTATTCGCTCGACGCGATGATCGAGCAGGTCAGATCCGTGATCGGCATTCCTGTGGTGACCGGGTTGCAGTTCGGACACGTGGAAAATCTTCTGACGCTTCCTTTCGGAGCGACGGCGCACCTCGTCGCGACCGAGCGGGGATTTACGCTGAAACTGTCCGATTACCCGCATCTGGCCTGACTTGAGCACAAAAGGCGCTCCAGCGAGCGCCTCTCTTTTAATGGATATGTGCAACTAACGGTCTTAAAGTGCACCATCCGGAATTCAACTACACCCTAAATCAGACGCATGAATTGTCGACAAAAAAGTGCCGGCAATGCTGACAAAAACGTGTGAAATTGGCGCAGAGGCCTGCCGGAGCTGGCTCGCAGGCCGATGCTCTGCCTAAAGAACCGCTTCGAGACCTCCGGTTTTGAAATGAATTGTTGACAATCTTTATGTCGATTCTAAGATGCTTAACATGCAAGCGAGCACATCATGTCCGACGCCAAATGTAGTGCTGCATCCGATGCTTCACCGGTCGCTCCGAACGGGGCGAATGCCGAGTCGATCGCCGAGAGCATCCGCGCCGCGATTCTCGAACATCGGTTGGCGCCAGGCGCGAAGCTGACCGAAGCGCAGTTGTGCGAGGTGTTCGCAGTGAAGCGCGGCACCGTCCGTCAGGCACTCGCGCAACTGTCGAACGAACGGCTCGTCGATCTGGAGCCGAACCGCGGCGCCTTCGTCGCAAGTCCGTCGCTGCAGGAAGTGCATGAGGTGTTCGAGATGCGCCGCATCATCGAGCTGGCGGTGGTGGAGCGGATTGCGCAGGGACACGGCACGCGCCGGCTGAAGTCGATCAGTGCGACCATCGGCAAGGAGCGCCGCGCATTCGAGAGCCACGATTTTTCTTCGTGGATCCGGCTGTCCGGCGAATTTCACACCGAACTCGCGGCGCTCACCGGCAATACGGTGTTGTGCGAATGTCTGTCGGGACTCGTCGCGCGCTCGACGCTGATCTCGGCGCTGTATGAGTCGCTCGGAAAGAGCTCGTGCTCATTCGAGGATCACGAAGACATTCTTGCCGCGCTCGATGCCGGCGATGCAGCGAAAGCCGGCGACCTGATGGCGCAGCATCTGCGCGATGTCGAGCTGAAGATGCTGGAGCGGCCGGCGCGTGGCGCGGTCGATTTGAAGGAAGTATTCACAAGGCCCGCCGAGCGCGAAAGGGCGCTCGATACGTAGGCAGCAGTGACAGTGCAGATCGCAGAATCTGCCATCGGCTGAAGATAGCAGCACTAAATAATCGAAGACCGTGCTCGCGCCCCGCGCCGGGCGCGCGGAGAGTCGCACGCGCAAAAAAATCAGCAGCGTGCACTGCATCGAACACGACGCTCATGTGAGCGTGAGATGAAAGTCGCCGCAGGGCGAGCGTGCCGGGCCATGTGCTCGCGCGCTTCTGGCGTGACGCCCCAAAGCGAAAACGCAAATCCGAAGAATGCCGCGCTGATTCGAAATGTCAGCGAAGGTGTCCGATCGAAGCTCGTCACAGCAGCATTTGCAGTTTTTTCTTACGCAAGCAGCCAATGAAGGAGACGTCATGGCCCAGTTCAGTGCACCCGGCAGTTCAGCCTTGCCGCAATACGAAGAGCAGACAGCGGAACACGATCCGAATCTACCCGCCGGTTACAGCGACCGCCTTTACAACGAAGACCTCGCCCCGCTCAAGAACCAGACCTGGGGCGCATACAACATCTTCGCGTTCTGGATGTCCGACGTGCATAGCGTCGGCGGCTATGTGTTCGCGGGCAGTCTCTTCGCGCTCGGCCTGACGAGCTGGCAAGTGCTGGTGTCGTTGCTGATCGGCATCGGCTTGGTGAACGCGTTGTGCAACATGATCGCGAAGCCGAGCCAGGTGGCCGGCGTGCCGTATCCCGTCGCGTGCCGCGCCACGTTCGGCGTGCTCGGTGCGAACATTCCAGCCGTGATCCGCGGGCTCATCGCGGTCGCGTGGTATGGCATTCAGACGTATCTGGCTTCGAGCGCGCTCGTCATCGTCGTGCTGAAGTTCGTGCCGTCGCTGATGCCTTACGCCGACGTGCACAAGTACGGCTTCGTGGGTCTGTCGGCGCTCGGCTGGGCGGGCTTCATGCTGCTCTGGGTGCTGCAGGCCATCGTGTTCTGGCGCGGCATGGAGATGATCAAGAAGTTCATCGACTTCGCAGGTCCGGCCGTCTACGTCGTGATGTTCCTGCTCGCCGGCTACATGGTGTGGCGCGCGGGCATCAAGAACATCGGCCTGAATCTGGGCGGCGTGAAGTATCACGGCATGGAAGTGATTCCCGTGATGATTACCGCGATCTCGCTCGTCGTGTCGTACTTCTCCGGCCCGATGCTGAATTTCGGCGACTTCTCCCGCTACTGCAAGAGCTTTCGCAGCGTAAAGCGCGGCAACTTCTGGGGCCTGCCGGTCAACTTCCTGGCGTTCTCGCTGGTGACCGTCATCACGACCGCGGCCACGCTGCCGGTGTTCGGCCAATTGATCACCGATCCGGTCGAAACCGTCGGCCGCATCGATCACCCGACCGCCGTGATTCTCGGCGCGCTGACCTTCACGATCGCGACCATCGGCATCAACATCGTGGCCAACTTCGTATCGCCGGCGTTCGACTTCTCCAACGTCGCGCCGAAGCTCATCAGCTGGCGTATGGGCGGCATGATGGCCGCGACCGCGTCGATCTTCATCACGCCGTGGAACCTGTTCAACAATCCGGCGGTGATCCACTACACGCTGGATATTCTCGGCAGCTTCATCGGACCGTTGTACGGCGTGCTGATCCTCGACTTCTATCTCGTGAAGCGCGGCAAGCTCGCGGTGGACGATCTCTACTCGGTGTCCGAAGAAGGCAAGTACTGGTACACGAAGGGCGTGAACCGCCGTGCGGTGATGGCGCTCCTGCCGGCCGCCGTCATCGCGGTTCTCTGTGTGATGCTGCCGTCGCTCGAAGGCGCCGCGAACTTCTCCTGGTTCATCGGTGCGGGCCTGGGCGCGGTGTTCTATTACTTCCTGGCGGATCGCAAGCGTCCGGTCTGACCCATCGCCTATAACACACGATAGAACCTGAGAGAACCTTCCAAAGCAGTGTGGAGAACAGCAATGCGCATCAAACTGATCAACCCGAACACGACGCAGCGCATGACCGATTCGATGGGCCGCTGCGCCCGCGAAGTCGCGGCGCCCGGCACGGAGATCGTCGCCGTGAGCCCGACGATGGGCCCGCCGTCCATCGAGGGCTATTACGACGAAGCGATCGCCTCGCTCGGACTTCTGGCGGAAGTGGAAGCGGGAGAAAAGCAGGGTTTCGACGGTTACGTGATTGCCTGCTTCGGCGATCCGGCCCTTTACGCCGCACGTGAATTGGCGCGCGGTCCGGTGATCGGCATCGCGGAAGCGGCGATGCACGCGGCGAGCGTGATCGCGCCGGGATTTTCCGTCGTCACGACGTTGCAGCGCACGGTCGGCATGGCATGGCATCTGGCGGAGCGCTACGGCATGACGCGCTTTTGCAAAAACGTTCGCGCGACCGACGTCCCCGTGCTCGAACTGGACGTGCCGGGGTCGCCCGCGCGCCAGACGATCATCGACGAATGCCGGCGCGCGCTCGACGAGGACGGCTCGGATGCGATCGTCCTCGGCTGCGCGGGCATGGCGGAGTTCTGCCGCGAGGTGGAGGACGCGATCGGCGCGCCGGTGGTCGAGGGTGTGACGGCGGCGGTGAAATGGGCGGAGGCGTTGATCGCGCTGAAACTCCACACCGCGAAACGCGGCGACTATGCGCGCCCGCTCGCGAAACGGTATGAGGGCGTGCTGTCGGATTTCAGCCCGCGCTGATCGCGTTTCCGAAGGACACATACTCCCGACGTGACCCGGATTATCTGCCCTGATGTATGGGCGCGTCCGGGTCTTTTAGCTACACTCGATCGTCAACAATCCCGTTTTTTAAACGCTTGAGCTCAACGCTAGCCATGTCACTCGATCCGAACTATCCACGCGACCTGATCGGCTACGGCCGCCACCCGGTGCAGGCCAACTGGCCGGGACGCGCGCGCGTCGCCGTGCAATTCGTGCTCAATTACGAAGAAGGCGGCGAGAATTGCGTGCTGCACGGCGATCCGGGCTCGGAGCAGTTTCTGTCGGAGATCGTGGGCGCGGCGGCGTACCCCTCGCGGCACATGAGCATGGAGTCGATTTACGAATACGGCTCGCGTGCGGGCGTGTGGCGCATCCTGCGCGAGTTCGAAAAGCGCGGCATGCCGCTGACGATCTTCGGCGTCGGCATGGCGATCGAACGGCATCCGGAACTGGCGAAGGCGTTCGTCGAACTGGGGCATGAAATCGCGTGTCACGGGTATCGCTGGATTCACTATCAGGACATGTCGCCGGAGCGCGAGGCGGAGCACATGCGCCTCGGCATGGAAGCGATCGAGCGCGTGACGGGCGTGCGTCCGCTCGGCTGGTACACCGGGCGTGACAGTCCCAACACCCATCGGCTGGTCGCGGAATACGGCGGCTTCCTCTATGACTCGGACAATTACGGCGATGACCTGCCGTTCTGGACCGAAGTGGAAGTGACGGGCGGCGAGAAGAAGCCGCATCTGATCGTGCCGTACACGCTCGACACGAACGACATGCGTTTCGCGACGCCACAGGGCTTCAACACGGGCGATCACTTTTTCACGTATCTGAAGGACGCCTTCGACGTGCTCTACGAAGAAGGCGACGAAGCGCCAAAGATGCTGTCCATCGGCATGCATTGCCGCCTGCTCGGGCGTCCCGCGCGTTTCCGCGGTCTGCAGAAATTTCTCGATCACATCGAAAAGCATGATCGCGTGTGGGTCACGCGGCGTGTCGACATCGCGCGTCACTGGCGCGAGCAACATCCTTTCGAAAGAACCAACACCGGGACGGCGGCATGAAGGCGATGCAATACACACTCGACCAACTCAACACCATGCCCGCCGACACGTTCGTGACGGTGCTGGCGGGCATCTTCGAACATTCGCCGTGGGTGCCGGAAGCGGCGGCGAAGCAGCGGCCTTTCAAGGACATCGACACGTTGCACGCGGCGATGTCGCATATCGTCGAAAGCGCGGGCGATGACAGGCAGCTCGCGCTGATCAACGCGCACCCGGAACTCGCGGGCAAGGCCGCGGTGCGCGGCGAACTGACGGCCGAATCGACGCGCGAGCAAAGCGGCGCGGGCCTCGATCTCTGCACGCAGGAAGAATTCGACCGGCTGCAATCGCTCAATGCGCAGTATCGCGAGAAGTTCGGCTTTCCCTTCATTCTCGCCGTGCGCGGGTATGACCGTCACGGCATCATCGCGAACTTCGAAAAGCGCGTGAATCACGATCGCGCCGAAGAGCTGCGCACGAGTCTCGACCAGATTTACCGGATCGCGCGTTTCAGGCTGAACGACCTGATCCAGGCCGCGTGATTCCGCATCAACCGTAACCGAACTGAACGTAACGAAGAGCAAGGACGAAGACAATGGCAATTCCGACACTCGATCCCAACGCGCCCGAATTCACGCGCCGCTATGTGAATCTCGCGGACCCGCGTCTGGGCGCGCAGGCACTCGAGGCGAGCGACGATTTCTTCGCGCCGAAGGAACGCATGCTGAACCCGGAGCCGGCGGTGTTCATTCCCGGCAAGTACGACGATCACGGCAAGTGGATGGACGGCTGGGAAACGCGCCGCAAGCGCACGACGGGCTACGACTGGTGCATCGTCAAGCTGGCGCGTCCGGGCGTGATCAAGGGCATCGACGTGGACACGAGCCACTTCACCGGCAACTTCCCGCCCGCGGCGTCGATCGAAGGCGCGCATGTCGCCGAGGGGTCGCCGAACCAGTCGACGCAATGGACGGAAATCGTCCCCTCGACGACGCTCCAGGGCAACAGTCACCACTATCTCGAAGTCAAGGCCGAAGAGCCGTTCACCCACCTGCGCGTGAACATCTATCCGGACGGCGGCATTGCGCGTCTGCGCGTGTACGGCCAGCCGCAGCTCGACTGGAGCAACGCCGACCGCAACCAGCTCGTCGATCTCGGCGCGATGGAGAACGGCGCGTACATGGTGGGCACGAACAACCAGCACTTCGGTCTCGCATCGACGTTGCTGATGCCCGGCCGCGGCGTGAACATGGGCGATGGCTGGGAAACCCGTCGCCGTCGGGAGCCGGGCAACGACTGGTGTATCGTCGCGCTGGCGCAGCCGGGCGTCATCAAGAAGGTCGAAGTGGACACCGCGCACTTCAAGGGCAATTTCCCGGATCGCTGCTCGCTTCAGGCCGCTTACGTGAAGGGCGGCACGGACAGTTCCCTCGTGACGCAGGCCATGTTCTGGCCGGTGCTGCTCGGCGAGCAGAAACTGCAGATGGACAAGCAGCATGTCTTCGAGTCGGAACTGGCTGCGCTCGGCCCGGTGACGCACGTGCGCTTCAATATTTATCCCGACGGCGGCGTGTCGCGTCTTCGTCTCTTCGGCACCCTCGCATAATGAAAAAGCTCGAGATCGTTCCGTTGACGCGCGCCGCGTTCAAGCCTTATGGCGATGTCATCGAACTCGATGGCGCGAAGCAGATCCCGATCAACCTCGGCACCACGATCCGCTTTCACGATCTGTGCAACGTGGACGTGACGGATCAGGGCGGCCATGCGATCGTCAGTCTCTTTCGCGGGCAGCCGCGCACGCTGCCGTTCGAATGCAAGATGATGGAACGGCATCCGCTCGGCAGCCAGGCGTTCATTCCGCTCGACGACCGGCCGTATCTCGTCGTCGTAGCGCCCGCGGGCGATCTCGACGAGTCGAAGATCCGCGCGTTCGTCACGAGCGGCTGGCAGGGCGTGAACTATGCAAAAGGCGTGTGGCACCATCCGCTGCTCGCGTTGGGGAAGGTGAGCGATTACATCGTCGTCGATCGCGGCGGTGGCGAAGGGCGCAACCTCAACGAGCTGGATCTGAAGGAATCGCTGTGGCTGACGGAAGAGGCAATGCGCTAGGACGCTTCTTTCGGGCCAGGGAAGGACCGGTGCGGTAGGGCCGGTCCTTTTCCTTTTGGGGCGTTAAGATAAGCAGTTCTTTTCCGACGACCCCGACCCAACGATGATCGATCTGCGCAGCGATACCGTCACCCGTCCCAGCCAGTCCATGCTCGCCGCGATGTCGGCCGCCGATGTCGGCGACGATGTCTGGGGCGACGATCCCACCGTCATCCGGCTTCAGTCCACGCTTGCCGAACGCACGGGCAAGGAAGCAGGCCTCTTCTTCCCGAGCGGCACGCAAAGCAATCTCGCCGCGTTGATGGCGCATTGCGCGCGCGGCGACGAATACATCGTCGGGCAGTCTGCGCACACATACAAGTACGAAGGCGGAGGCGCGGCGGTGCTCGGGAGCATCCAGCCGCAGCCGATCGAAAACGCGCCCGACGGCTCGTTGCCGCTCGACAAGATCGCGGCGGCGATCAAGCCGATCGACAATCACTTCGCGCGCACGCGCTTGCTGGCGCTGGAGAACACCATCGGCGGAAAAGTGCTGCTGGCCGAGTACGTGGCGAAGGCGACGCAGCTCGCGCGCGATCGCGGCTTGTCCACGCACCTCGACGGCGCGCGCGTGTTCAATGCGGCGGTGGCGTCGGACAAACCGGTCAGCGCGTTGTGCGCACCGTTCGACAGCGTGTCGATCTGCTTCTCGAAAGGGCTGGGCGCGCCGGTCGGTTCGGTGCTGGTCGGATCGAAGGCGTTGATCGATGCCGCGAGCCGCTGGCGCAAGGTGCTCGGCGGCGGCATGCGTCAGTCGGGCCTGCTCGCCGCGGCGTGTCTGTATGCGCTCGATCATCACGTCGACGGCCTCGCGCGGGATCACGACAACGCTGCGTATCTCGCCGCCGGCCTCGCCCAGATCGATCAGATCGAAGTGCAATCGCACGCAACGAACATGGTCTTCGCGCAGATTCCCGAGTCGCATTGCGCACCGCTCGAAGCCTTTCTGAAAGAGCGCGGCATCCTCATGCAGATGCTCTATGCGTCGCGCTTCGTCACGCACCGCGATGTGTCGCGCGCGGATCTCGATAGCGTCATTCGAGCGGTGAAGGACTATTTTTCGCGGTAAATGAAAAATGCCCCGCTCGAAACATGAGCGGGGCATTCGCGCCTCGGAACGGCAGATTTATTCGACGGCGCCGCCTGCAAACCAGGCCGCCACCTTCTGGCGCTCGGCATCCGTCATCTGCGTGACATTGCCGAGCGGCATCGCTTTCAACGTCACGGCCTGCTGATGCACGCGCTGGGCGTTCTGCTTGATCTCCGCGGGCGTATCGAGCAAGACACCGGCGGGGGCGCTGCCCATCATCGTCGGATGCGCGGAGTGGCATGTCGCGCAACGCTGCTGGATGATCGGCTGGATGTCGGCGACCTTGATCGTCGGCGCGCCTGCGGCCTGTGCGACCGGCACGGTGGGCGCGGGCATCGTCCATGCGAATGCGCCGAGCACCAGCACCAGACCCGCGACCGGCATGTACCACAGCACCTGGCCGCGATGGCGCATCACGAAGAACTGGCGAATGAGCGCGCCCGCCAGCATGATCAACACGAGAATCAGCCAGTTGAACTTGTGCGTGTAGGTCATCGCGTAGTGGTTCGACAGCATCGCAAACACCACCGGCAGCGTGAAATACGTGTTGTGCACGGAGCGCTGCTTGCCGCGCTTGCCGTAGATCGCGTTCGGCGTCTCGCCCTTGAGCATCGCGGCGACCATCTTGCGCTGGCCCGGAATGATGACGAAGAACACGTTCGCCGACATGATCGTCGCGATCATCGCGCCGGTGATCAGATAAGCGGCGCGGCCCGCGAACACTTGGCACGCGATGAATGCCGCGATCAGCACGTAGATGCCGACGCAGATGCCGAGCAGCTTGTCGTTGGTGCCGAGTACGCGGCACAGCGTGTCGTACACGATCCAGCCGGCCATCAGGAAGCCGAGCGCGGCGGACACCGCGACGACCGGGCCCATGTCGAGCACGCTCTTGTCGATCAGATAGGTGCTCGGCGACAACAGATACAGCACCAAGAAGAGGCCGAAGCCCGACATCCACGTGGTGTAAGACGGCCAGAACGACCAGTGCAGGTTCTCGGGCATGTCCTGCGGCGCGACGGAATACTTCTGCATGTGATAGAAGCCGCCGCCGTGGACGTGCCAGAAATCGCCGAACACGCCGCGACGGCGCGCATTCGGATCCGTGGGCGGTTTCAGACTGTTATCGAGCGCAACGAAATAGAACGATTCGCCGATCCACGCGATCGCGACGATGACGTGCAGACAGCGCAATACGAGATTGAGCCAGTCGGTGACAAAGCCTTCCATGTACTCCTCCACTACCGATTCGTTATGCGCACATCGTCGAGTTGATGGGGACGGGCGCGATGTGCCTGGATGTCTTTTTTATTAGCTGCCGCGATACGTGCTGTACGCCCAAGGCGACACGAGCAGCGGCACGTGATAATGCGCGCCGGAATCCGCGATGCCGAAGCGCAGCACCACACGATCGACGAAGCGCGGTTCGGGCACGTTCACGCCGATCGCGGCGAAATAATCGCCCGCGTGGAACACCAGTTCGTATTCGCCGGTTTCGAGATCGGCGCCTTCGAGCAGCGGCGCATCGGCGCGGCCGTCGTCGTTGGTGTGGATGGTCTTGATCGCGCGGCGGACGTCGCCGTTGAGCGCGAACAGCTCGACTTTGATGTTTGCGCCCGGGCGGCCGTGCGCGGTGTCTAGGACGTGGGTGGTGAGCTTGCCCATTCGCAGTTTCCTTGAGTTGTGCGAGATCCGGCTTTGCGCATCGATCCGAAATTCGGCACCTTGAAACATCAGTGCGTCTGCGGCGGATCGAGGCTCCACGTCAGTGGCTACATACCCGTCGGCGTTTCAGATGCGCGCCGTGTACAGCATTGTAGGAATTTGAGACGCGCTGTGCGCCCGCGATAGGAAAGATAATGCCCAACGCATGACAGCGGCGCGTAAGCCCTGCGGCAAAGGGTTCGCCGGCGTTTCCGGCGGCTCCCGACGGCTTTTCCGGCGATGCTACCCGCGCCAAAATTCGGGAATATATCGCCGCCGTGAAGACGACTATGACGGCGGCTTGATTGCGTCCGATTTTTTGGTTGCGGACAGTGGCGAAGCGCGCAATATCTGATGCATATTGGCCGCGTCCCGAAGACGGCGGCACACGCTGGGTAACCGGGGCTTTTACTGGTTTCCCTCACCGTCTCTGGAGATAACGCTGATGCCACGCAGTCTTTTGGTCAAGAACGCCCACATGCTCGTCACGATGGATGAGCATCGCCGCGAGATTCGCGACGGCGGCATGTATATCGAAGACAACCGGATCGTCCAGACGGGACCGACGAGCGAGCTTCCGCCATCCGCCGACGAGGTGCTCGACATGCGCGGCCATCTCGTCATTCCGGGCCTCGTCAACACGCACCATCACATGTACCAGAGCCTGACGCGCGCGATTCCCGCGGCGCAGAACGCCGAACTCTTCGGCTGGCTCACGAATCTCTACCGGATCTGGGCGCATCTCACGCCCGAAATGATCGACGTTTCGACCAAGACGGCAATGGCGGAGCTGCTGCTGTCCGGCTGCACGACGTCGAGCGACCATCTGTATATCTATCCGAACGGCAGCCGGCTCGACGACAGCATCGCGGCGGCGCGGGAAATCGGCATGCGTTTTCACGCGGCGCGCGGCAGCATGAGCGTCGGGCAGAAGGATGGCGGCTTGCCGCCCGATTCGGTCGTCGAAAAGGAAGACGCGATTCTGAAGGATTCGCAGCGCCTGATCGAGACGTATCACGACGAGGGCCGCTGCGCGATGCTGCGCGTGGTCGTCGCGCCTTGCTCGCCGTTTTCGGTGAGCCGCGAATTGATGCGCGATTCGGCGCTGCTCGCGCGCGAATACGGCGTGTCGCTGCACACGCATCTGGCCGAGAATGTGAACGATGTTGCGTACAGCCGCGAGAAATTCGGCATGACGCCCGCCGAATATGCGGAGGACCTCGGCTGGGTCGGGCACGACGTATGGCATGCGCACTGCGTGCAGCTCGACAGGGCGGGCATCGAGCTGTTCGCGCGCACGGGCACGGGGGTCGCGCATTGCCCTTGCTCGAACATGCGCCTCGCGTCGGGCATCGCGCCGATCCGCGCGATGCGTGACGCGGGCGTGCCGGTGGGTATCGGCGTGGATGGCTCGGCGTCGAACGATGGTGCGCAGATGGTCGCGGAAGTGCGTCAGGCGCTGCTTTTGCAACGTGTCGGCTTCGGGCCGGACGCAATGACTGCGCGCGAGGCGCTCGAAATCGCGACACTCGGTGGCGCGAAAGTGCTCAATCGCGACGACATCGGTGCGCTCGCGCCCGGCATGGCGGCGGATTTCGTGTCGTTCGACCTGTCGCAGGCGGCGTTTGCAGGCGCGCTGCACGATCCGGTGGCGGCGCTCGTGTTTTGCGCGCCGTCGCAGGTGTCGACGAGTGTCATCGACGGGAAGATCGTGGTGAAGGAAGGGCGGCTGACGACAGTCGATCTGGGCGTGGTGGTGGAGCGCCACAATCGCCTGGCGCGGGGGCTGGTTGAGGCTTCGGGTGTGTGAGGGTCGGCTGCGCGGTGGCTTGACTTGTCTGGTTTGGTTTGCGTTCGTGAAACCTGTCTACGTGTTGGTTATGAGCACTGCGCCCCGCACAGGGGCAGTGCAAATACACCAACACGAACACCAGTTTTCGCGACGATCAAACAAGCGGCAACCACGCCCTAAGGCTGATCGATCAACGACCGCGTCGCTTCCGCGACGAGCCCCCGCAGCCAGCGGACTTCGTCGGAATAATGACAGCGCTCATGCCAGAGCTGGTAATACTGCATCGGCGGGAAATCGAGCGGCGCGGGCACGACCGCGAGGGGCAGGAACCGCGCGTAATGGTCCGCGAAAAGGCGCGTGGTCGTGAAGACGAGATCCGACTTGATCAGCACGTAAGGCGCGAGGTTGAAATACGGCAGCGTGACGACGACATGGCGCTTCAGGCGCTCGCGCGCGAGATGCACGTCGATTGCGCCGCGCTGGCCGACGGAATAGGGCGTCGGCGCGAGATGCGGCGCGTTGAGGTATTGATCGAGCGTAAGCCCGCCGCGCTTGGCGAACGGATGCGTGTTGCTGACAAGACACACGATCTTGTCGACGAACAAGTTTGAGAGATGCAACTGCTCGGGCGGCTCAGGCCAGTTGCCGACGACGATATCGAGCTTGCCGTCCTCGAGCGCGAGTTCGTAATCGAACGCGGGGCCGAGCGAATGGAACTCGAGCGTCGCGTTGGGCGCAGCCTGCCGGAATCGTTCGACGACGGTCGGCACGAACAGCACGTTCAGATAGTCGGGGCAGCCGATGCGATAGCACCGCACGGAGGTCGACGGATCGAAGTTGTGCTGCTGGACCTTGATGCGCTCGATTTCACGCAGCGCGTTCTGCGTGGGCTCGAGCAGGCGCAGACCGTATTCGGTCGGCACCATGCCGGACTTGCCGCGTACCAGCAGCGGGTCGCCGGTGATATCGCGCAGCCGGCGCAAGGCTGCGCTGATGGCGGGTTGCGACTGATTGAGCTTGACGGCCGCACGCGTCACGCTGCGTTCCATCAGAAGGGTATGCAAGACGCGTAACAGATACGTATCGATCGCCTCGCGCTGCTGACTCATGTTATCTCCACTATATGTTCTGGCTGATCGACGCGGGGGTGCGACATATCGTTTTTAATATGACGTGAAAAATTCGTCAAGGTGTGGGATACCCGCAAACACTGGCTTTACCGGCACGCAACACTAATTTTGAGTTATCGACTTAGGGCCCCGAATTCTGTAAATTCTGCCCGCGATATGAGTTCGTGCGACATGACCTGTCTCGCGCTCATGAGCGGTAATCTTTCCAGCCTGGCCTGCTCGGTGGCCGGGCGCATTTCTGGATCTCAATGGGCGACGCCATTTCCACGTCGATGACGCCACCGCGCCTGGCGTTGTCGGGTATCAGCAAACAGTATCCGTCCGTCAAGGCGAACGACGGCGTGAATCTCGTCGTCATGCCGGGGGAAATTCACGCCGTGCTCGGCGAGAACGGCGCGGGCAAGTCCACGCTGATGAAGATCATCTACGGCGCGGTGCGTCCGGACGAAGGCGAGATCCGCTGGCAGGGCCAAGCGGTCGAGATCGGCAGCCCGGCCGCCGCGCGCAAGCTCGGCATCGGCATGGTGTTCCAGCACTTTTCGCTCTTCGAGACGCTGACGGTCGGCGAGAACATCGCGCTCGCGCTCGACGAGAAGTTCGACATGAAGGCGCTGGGCAAACGCATCCGCGACGTCTCAAAGGATTACGGTCTCGATGTCGATCCGCAGCGGCACGTCCACAGCCTGACGGTCGGCGAGCGGCAACGCGTGGAAATCGTGCGATGCCTGCTGCAGAATCCGCGTCTGCTCATCATGGACGAGCCGACCTCGGTGCTCACGCCGCAGGCCGTCCAGAAGCTCTTCAAAGTACTGCGACGCCTCGCCTCTGAAGGTTGCAGCATTCTCTACATCAGCCACAAGCTCGACGAAATTCAGTCGCTCTGCGAAAACGCCACCGTGATGCGAGGCGGGCGCGTGACCGGCAACGTCGATCCGCGCAAGCAGACGCAGGCGTCGCTCGCGCAGCTGATGGTCGGCCATTCGCTGCCCGACTACACGCGGCGCGAGCACAATCCGGGCGACGTGCGGCTCGCGGTGAAGAACCTGTCGGTGGCGAGCCCCGATCCGTTCGGCACGTCGCTGGAGAACGTTTCGTTCGCCGTGCACGCGGGCGAGATCTTCGGTATTGCGGGCGTGTCGGGGAATGGACAGGCGGAGCTGCTCGCGGCGCTCTCGGGCGAGATCCGCGACCGGCACGTCGCGCCCGATGCCGTCTCAATCTGCGGCAAGCCCGCCGCACGTCTGACCGCGGGCGGACGGCGCAGGCTCGGCTTTGCCTTCGTGCCCGAAGAACGCCTCGGGCGCGGCGCGGTTCCGGCGATGTCCCTCGCCGATAACGGTCTGCTCACCGCGCACCGCGAAAACATGGTGCGCGGCGGCTGGATAAAAACTGCGGCGGTGAAATTGTTCGCCGAGCGTTGCATCAAGGCGTTCGACGTGCGCTGCGGCGGCAGCGGTGCGCTCGCGCAGAGCCTGTCGGGCGGGAACTTGCAGAAGTTCATCGTCGGGCGCGAGATTCTTCAGGAGCCGAAGGTGCTCGTGGTCGCGCAGCCGACCTGGGGCGTCGATGTGGGCGCGGCGGGCTTCATTCGTCAGCAACTGCTCGATCTGTCGGCGCGCGGCGTCGCCATCCTCGTCATTTCCGAAGAGCTCGAAGAACTTTTCGACATCTGCGACCGGCTCGCCGTGATCGCGCGCGGCAAGCTCTCGCCGGTGCGCAAGACGAGCGAAACCAACGCGGAGGAGGTCGGCCTCTTCATGGCCGGTCTTTTCGAAGGCAAGACCGCGCCCGCCGCCGAACCCGACTCTCTCTTGAAGCATTAAGCACGATGACCTTTCCTTATCGACTCGAAGCGCGCCCGACGCCCTCGCGCGTCATGCAGCTCGCGGTGCCGGTAGTTGCCGCCGTCGCGACCCTCGTCATCGGCTTTCTGATTTTCAGCCTCGTCGGACAGGACCCGCTGCGCGCGATGCACGCGTTCTTCATCGAGCCGCTTTCCAGCATCAACGGCTGGTCCGAGCTCGTGCTGAAGGCGTCGCCGCTGTGCCTGATCGGGCTCGGACTCGCGGTCGGCTATCGCGCGAATGTGTGGAACATCGGCGCGGAAGGGCAGATGCTGCTCGGCGGAATCGTCGCGGGCGGCATCGCGATTCACGCCGGCGATGCGTCCGGCTGGTGGACGCTGCCGCTGATGATGGCGGGCGGCGTCGTCGGCGGCATGGTGTGGGCGGCGATTCCCGCGCTCCTCAAGAGCCGCTTCAACACCAACGAAATCCTGACGAGCCTGATGCTCACCTACGTCGCGACGCAATTGCTGATCTATCTGGTGAGCGGCCCGTGGCGCGACCCGGAAGGCATGAACTTCCCGATCTCGGCGATGTTCGGCGACGACGCGCTGTTCCCGCGCCTCTACGGCGACTGGCACTGGACGTGGCTCAAGGGCACGCGCATCAATGCGTCGGTGTTTCTGACGGCGATCGCGATTCCGTGCGTGTGGCTCTTCATGCGCAAGAGTTTCGCGGGCTTTCGCATGAACGTCGGCGGTCTCGCGCCGCTCGCCGCGCGCTACGCCGGTTTCTCCGACAAGAAAACGATCTGGACTTCGCTCCTGCTCTCCGGCGGCCTGGCGGGACTCGCCGGCATGGGCGAAGTGGCCGGCCCGATCGGCCAGCTTCAGGCGGGCTGGTCGCCGGGCTACGGCTTCACGGCGATCATCGTCGTGTTCGTGGGACGTCTGCATCCGGTGGGCATCGTGCTCGCCAGCCTGCTGATGGCGCTCTTGTATCTCGGCGGCGAAGCCGTGCAGACCTCGCTGCAATTGCCACAAGCGCTCGCGGGCGTGTTCCAGGGCTTGCTGCTCTTTTGCCTGCTCGGCTGCGATCTGTTCGTGAATTTCCGCATCAAGCGCAGGACGCCTGCGCATCACGCCGCATGACGAGGCAATAAGAAATGGACATCAATCAGGCCAGCAACCTCGCGTCGAGCGCCGTGATCGCCGCCATCCCGCTGATGTACGCGGGCGCGGGCGAACTCGTCGCGGAAAAATCCGGCGTGCTGAATCTCGGCGTCGAAGGAATGATGCTGATGGGCGCCGTCACCGGCTACGCCGTCACGGCGATCACCGGAAGTCCGTGGCTCGGGATCGTCGCGTCCGTGTTCGCGGGACTCGCGATGGCGCTGCTCTTCGGCTTTCTCACCATCACGATGCTCGCCAATCAGGTCGCGACGGGCCTGTCGCTGACGATCTTCGGCATCGGCTTTTCGGCGTATGTCGGCAAGCCTTATACGTCGGCGGCGGTGCGCTCGACCATCGACGTGATGCCGATTCCCGGCCTCGCCAACGTTCCCGTGCTCGGACCCGCGATCTTCTCGCTCACGCCGCTCGGCTATCTCGCGTTCATCATGTTCGCCGTCATCGGCTGGTTTCTCTACAAGACGCGCGCGGGCCTCGTGCTGCGCTCGGTCGGCGAGTCGCCGGCGGTCGCGCATGCGGTGGGCTTTCCGGTCGTCGGCGTGCGCTATGGCGCGACGCTCTTCGGCGGCGCGATGGCCGGCATCGCGGGCGGCTATTACTCGATCGTCTATCTGCATGTCTGGCAGGAACAACTGACTTCGGGTCGCGGCTGGATCGCGCTCGCGCTCGTCGTGTTCGCGACATGGCGCCCCGGCCGCCTGTTGATCGGCGCGCTGCTCTTCGGCGCGGTGATGGCGCTGCAGTTCTACGCACAGGCGATCGGCGTGCCCGTCCCGACGCAATTTCTCGCGATGCTGCCTTATATCGCGACGATCGTCGTCCTCGTGCTCATCTCACGCAACCCGAACACCATCAAGCTCAACGCGCCCGCATCGCTCGGCAAGCCGTTTTTCGCGGCGAGCTGATGCTGTTGTTCTTGCGCAGCATCGCGGTTCCGCTCTCATTTTTGACCGACCACACTGATGCGGGCCTGAAATATCGTTTCACACACAACATCGACCAGGAGAATCACAATGAATAAACCATGGCTGAAGGCGATCACCGCGACGGTCGCATTGTCCGCCACCGTCGCGGCGCTGAGCGCGCAGGCGGCGGATGCGCCGGGCGTCGCGTTCGTCTATCTCGGCAATCCGGGCGATGCGGGGTGGACCTTCGCGCACGATGCGGGCAGCAAGGAAGCCGAAGCGAAGTTCGGCAACAAGATCAAGATCACGCGCGTGGAAAACGTGCCGGAGTCGGCGGATTCGGAACGCGTGTTCCGCGACCTCGCGAACAAGGGCAACAAGGTCATCCTCGCTACGAGCTTCGGCTATCAGGATTTTGCGCTGAAGGTCGCGAAGGATTTCCCGGACACCATCTTCCTGACGGCAACCGGCTTCAAGAAAGCGAAAAACTTCGGCACCTATGACGTGCGCATGTATCAGGGCGCGTATCTGGCCGGCGTCGCCGCGGGCTACGTGACGAAGACCAACACGCTCGGCTTCGTCGCGTCGGTGCCGATTCCGGAAGTCGTGCGCAACATCAACGCCTACACGATGGGCGCGCGCTCCGTGAACCCGAAGGTCCACACGAAGGTCATCTGGATCAACAGCTGGTTCGATCCGGGCAAGGAAAAGCAGGCTGCCGAGACGCTGATCGGCCAGGGCGCCGACGTGCTGCTGCAGAACACGGACTCGAACGCGACGCTCAACACCGCCGCCGAAAAGAAGGTCTTCGCGTTCGGCTGGGATTCGAACATGAAGAAGTTTGGCCCGGGCGCGCATCTGGGCTCGGTGGTCGCGCACTGGGGCGTGTACTACAACTCGGTGATCCAGCAAGTGCTCGACGGCAAGTGGAAAAACGATCCGGTGTGGCTCGGCATTCCGCAGAAGGCCGTGGATCTCGAAGACCTGAACACCGGCGTGATTCCGGCGAAGGCGGTGCAGGCGGTTGCCGCGAAGCGTGACGAACTGCACGCGGGCAAGTGGGATGTGTTCAGCGGTCCGATCAAGGATCAGTCGGGCGCGGAGAAAGTGCCGGCTGGCAAGACGCTGACCGATCCGGAACTGCAGCGCATCAACTGGTATGTCGAGGGCGTTGACGGCTCGCTGCCGAAGTAAGCTCGCGTCTCTACCTTCAGTCCGCGCAATGACGAACCGCGCTTCGTTGCAAAACGAAGCGCGGTTTTTTCATGCGATGCAGCGAGCGGATCAATCGATGCGCAATCCCACCTTGATCGTCACCTGCCAGTGCAGGATCTTGCCGTCCTCGATGTGCCCTCGTGTTTCCACCACTTCGAACCAGTGCATGTTGCGCAGCGTTTTCGACGCCTTGTCCAGCGCGACGCGTACGGCGTCATCGCTCGATTGCGTCGAGGAGCCGGTCAATTCGATCTGCTTGTAGACGTGTTCCGACATGGTGTTCTCCTTGTAGTCCCCAAGGCGATTTCCTCAGGGCATGATGGATCGGGTAGGCAGCTTGCAATCCCGACGCAGCAAGGCACGCGCCATCACGCTTTCGCGCGTGGCTTCCATTAAAGAACACGAAAGCGCGCGGGAGTAGTCGGGGTTTGCGCGAAGCGCCTCGACGCGCAGCCGACGGCACGCCGGGCCTCGTTCACGAGGCCCGCGCGCATCAAAGACACACGGGAAAGGTCAGAGAGGGATCAACGCAGCGGCCGCGATGCGGCATCGCCCGCGTCCTGCCGGCGGGTGCCGCGACGCCTGCGCGCTGACACCGTCGCACCGAATTCGCTCAGGATCTGCGCACGGGCGCGGCTCGCGAACACGAGGAAACCAAAGCCGTTTGCCTCGTACCAGTAGCCGCCGTTCTCCAGTCCGTCGAGCGGCTGCTCGAGCGCATTGGTGATCGATTCGACGCAGCGCCTGTGTAACTCGTCGATGGCCGGGTACGGTGGCTGTGCGCCTCGCACGCTGCACAGAAGGACATCGAGACCGGGCAGAACGTGTGCGTAGAGCACCGGTTCATCCTGGGCGCGAGCCCGGGCGATCTTCGTGTCGAGCTGACCAAATGGCTTGAAATGCCGCAGCACGGCGAGAAAAGACTCGTCGCCATCGGCCTTCACGCGCTTACGCCTTTTCGGGAAGGACATAAAAACTCGCCTGAAAAAGATTTGCAAGAAACGCAGCGTCCTCATGCGGCCACTCCCGTCTTGCGCGCCGCACGTCGATCTTTTATAGCGCATCGATGTGATTAGGTCACGGTGAATCGGGCCATCTCGTCGTGACCGGCAAGGTGCCGGTGCACGTCCGTGGCGCATGATTCGTGCCGATGACCGTTTGGCGGCCCGCTTGGCATCCCTCTGAGCATCTATCCCAATAATAGTCCTGCTGCTACCCGCGCGAACAGCTTTCGTAAAGAAAAAAGCGGGTGGGCGCACCAAGCGAGCGGGGGTGGGCTACCCGGGCAGACCCGCGCGAGCCGCGTGGGTTCAATCTGTTTCGAGCGGGTTTGTCCGGCTAGACGCGCGGCGCGTTCTTGAGTTCGTCGCGAATTTCGCGCAGCAGCAGCACGTCTTCCGGCGTCGCGGGCGGCGGCGTGGCTTCATTGGGCTTGCGCAGATTGTTGATGAACTTGACCATCAGAAAGATGATGAACGCGAGGATGATGAAATTGATCAGCGTCGTGATGAACGAACCGTAGCCGAACACGGCGACACCCGCGGTCTGCAGATCCTTGTACGAATCCGGATTGCCCTTGAAGGTAGGCGGTATCTGACCGAGTCTTACGAAGAGGTTCGAAAAGTCGAGGCCGCCGGTGGCGAGACCGACCACCGGCATGATCAGATCCTTCACGACGGAGTTCACGATCGTCGAGAAAGCGCCGCCGATGATCACACCGACCGCGAGGTCCATGACGTTGCCCTTCAAGGCGAAGTTCTTGAATTCATCGATCATGCTCATGCGCGGCTTCCTCCAGTTTGAGTTAGACGGTTGTGCGGGCCAAAGCGGCAGCAAGGGCTATGCCATTGAAAAGCCCGCGAAACATGCGGCAAAGTGCGTTCCATTGCGGGCTCCGACAATGATAGTCAATTCGACTGCGGACCGCCCGCGCGCTGAGAATCGCGCCCGTTCGACCGTCAGGCGGCCGGGACGCGGCCCACGCTGATCGCCGCGCAAAAGGCGGCGTGATCGGCGACCGTCTGTGCGCCGTAGCGCTCGGCCCAGGTCGCGTACGCGGCATCCAGGCGATCCGAATTGCCGCAATAGCCCGCGATGAGCGCGGCGTCTCCCGTGCGCGCGTGGGCGCGGGCGAGCAGGAGGCCGAGACACCACGCGTAGAAATCGAACGTGGCGCCGTGCAGCCAGTCCATCGGAATCGAGCCGCGGATCTGCTTCATCTGTCGTACGTAGAAATCGCGGCCGGAGATGGTCGTCCAGCCGAGCAGCGCGTCCGACGAACTCTGCAAGAGCCGCTGGCCATGCACGACGCGCCGTCCCTGGTGCCGATACGGCTCCTCGAGCGGCGGCACGAACGGCGCGGCGGCGGGCACGATGCCTTCCTTGACCTGAATGAAAAGCGGATCGCCGAGCGCGCGGCTCAGCATCAGCACGAGATACGCGCGCGTGCCGACGCTGCCCACGCCGACGACGCGATGCGCGACATCCACGACGTCGTATCGCTCGAGCATCATGCGCCATTCGCCCGCGATGGTCTGCAGATACGCCTTCAGGCCGTCGATCACATGATTTTTCTCGGCGGCGTCGAGGCTCGTGAGGATCGGCGGATCGACCTTGAAGCGATAGCTCTTGCCGACCGGTTCCGCGACTTTCGCGAGCATGGTCGCGTGCGAGCGCTTCATCGCACGCTCGACGGTCTTTTCGATGGTCGCTTTTTCTTCGGCGTTAAGCTTCGTCGGGGCGTCCATGTGCAGCGCGCTCGCGTAGGAGCGCATCTGCCAGAGATCGTAAGGGCTCACTTGCCAGAGGCCGGCCATCGTCGTGCGATACGCCAAGCAGGCCGAGCGCACCGCGCGCTCGCGCCCCGCGGCGTCCACGCCGTTCTCGCGCGCCGCGACGTTGATGCTCGCCGTCAGGCGCTTCAGATCCCACTCCCACGGGCCGACGAGCGTTTCATCGAAATCGTTCAGATCGAACACCACGTCCTGGCGCGGCGTGCGAAAGAGGCCGAAATTGTTGACATGCGCATCGCCGTCGATGATCACGTTGTGCCCGATCGACGGCGACTTCGCCAGATCCCACGCCATCACGGTCGCGGAGCCGCGCAGGAAGGCGAACGGCGACTCGGCCATACGCTGCATGCGTAGCGGAATGAGCCGCTCCTGCCGGCCCGCGTTGCCTGCGAGTACGCGCTCGACCGGGTCGGGCCGGTCGGGCTCGGGCGACCACGCGCCGTGGGCCTCGAACGGAACGGCGTCGCGCAGCGCGCGGCCGGCCCCGCGGCTGTCTTCGGCTGTGCCGTTGATCGGGGAAATCGACATGGCGGGACCTGGGCGTGTGGACAAGGCGTGTTCTCCTGCTGCGATGGGCGGGTGTGTCGAACGTCATTCGGGCGCCGAGCATTTCGCGCTCCGGTAAGCGAACGTTTTACACGCGGGGCGGTGGGCGCGTAACGCTTCGGACGTTGCAGCCAATCCGAAGCGAGCCGCGCGCCGAATCAGCGCATGGGCACGCTAAATGCTCCTTACGATCCGTTGGAAGCCCCGCAATGCCCACGCACGATCCCGACGCACCGCGTGTCAACCACTCGAACACATCATCTCATGCCGAAAGAACTCCGCATTGCTGAAGGCTCCCCGTTTCCGCTCGGCGCGAGCTGGGACGGAACGGGCGTCAATTTCGCGCTTTTCTCCGCGAACGCGACCAAGGTCGAACTATGCCTCTTCGACGAGAAGGGCGAGAAGGAAACGCAGCGTATCGAGCTGCCCGAATATACCGACGAAGTCTGGCACGTTTATGTGCACGGGCTCGAACCCGGCACGGTGTACGGCTACCGCGTGCACGGTCCATACGAACCGGAAGCCGGACATCGCTTCAACCCGAACAAGCTGTTGCTCGATCCCTATGCGAAGGCGCACGTCGGCACGCTTAAATGGGACCCGGCGTTGTTCGGCTACACGCTCGACGCCGAAGGCGACGATCTCACCTTCGACGAACGCGACAGCGCGCCTTTCATGCAGAAGTGCCAGGTCGTCGATCAGACTTTTAGCTGGACCCATGCGACGCGCGTGCGCGTGCCGTGGGAGCACACGATCTTCTACGAGACCCACGTGCGCGGCTACACGAAGCTGCATCCGGCGATTCCGGAGCACATGCGCGGCACCTTCGAAGGGCTCGGGCAGGAAGAGGTCGTCGAATACATCAAGAGCCTCGGCGTGACGTCGGTGGAACTGATGCCGATTCACGCGTTCGTCAACGACAGTTACCTGCTCGACAAGGGTCTCACGAATTACTGGGGCTACAACACGATCGGCTTTTTCGCCGCCGATCCGCGCTATTTCGCGCGCGGGCCGGGCGCCGTCGCCGAGTTCAAGGAGATGGTCGACCGGCTGCATGAAGCCGGCCTCGAAGTGATCCTCGACGTCGTGTACAACCACACCGCCGAAGGCAACGAGCGCGGGCCGACGCTGTCGTTCCGCGGCATCGACAATGCGTCGTACTATCGGCTGATGCCGGAAGAGACGCGCTACTACATCAACGATACCGGCACGGGCAACACGCTCAATCTCTCGCATCCGCGCGTGCTGCAGATGGTCACCGACAGCCTGCGCTACTGGGTGACGGAGATGAATGTCGACGGCTTCCGCTTCGACCTTGCGACGATTCTCGGCCGCGAGCCGTACGGCTTCGACGAAGGCGGCGGCTTTCTCGACAGTTGCCGGCAGGACCCGATTCTCTCGAGCGTCAAGCTCATCGCGGAGCCCTGGGATTGCGGGCCGGGCGGCTATCAGGTCGGCGGCTTTCCGCCGGGCTGGGCGGAATGGAACGATCGCTATCGCGACACGGTGCGCGAATTCTGGAAGGGCGACGAGGGCGTCGCGCCGGAGCTCGGGACGCGGATCACCGCGTCGGGCGACAAGTTCAACAAGCGCGGACGCAGGCCGTGGGCGAGCGTCAACTTCATCACGGCGCACGACGGCTTCACGCTGAACGATCTCGTGTCGTACAACGAAAAGCACAACGAGGCGAACGGCGAGGACAACAACGACGGCCACTCGGACAACAAGTCGTGGAACTGCGGCGCCGAAGGCCCGACCGACGATGTGGAAATCCGCACGCTGCGCGAGCGCCAGAAACGCAACATGCTCGCGACGCTGCTGTTCTCGCAAGGCACGCCGATGCTGCTCGCGGGCGACGAGTTCGGCCGCACGCAGAAGGGCAACAACAATGCGTACTGCCAGGACAACGAAATCAGCTGGGTGAATTGGGAAATCGATGACGATGGCCGCGCGCTCACCGAGTTCGTGCGCAAGCTCACGACGCTGCGCCACACGCTGCCGGTGCTGCGCCGCCAGCGCTTCCTCACGGGCGAGTACAACGCCGACTTGCAGGTGGCCGACGTCAGATGGCTCGGTACGACCGGCGACGAACTCACGCAGGAACAATGGGACGATCCGAACATGCGCTGCTTCGGCGTCGTCTTCGACGGCCGCGCGCGGGCGTCAGGCATCCGCAAGCCGGCATCGGACGCGACGCTGTTGCTCATCGTGAACGCGTATCACGACGTGGTCGATTTCACGCTGCCGGACATCCCGGGTCCGGACGAGTGGATTTGTCTGATCGACACGAACGCGCCGATCCGTGAGGAGTTGCCCGAGTTCGGCTCGGACGACGTATATCAGGTGACGGGCCGCTCGTTGCTGTTGTTCGCGCTTCAGCCGCGCGGCGCAACGAAGCGAATCTTTGACCGACTGGAGGAGGCGCTGACCGACGAAGCACCGCCCGAAAGCGAGGAGAAGAAAGCGCAGGGGTGAAGCTCGACTCGGCGGGCCGCCATGCCCGACCGGGTATCATGCGATTTTTGCGACAGGCACAGGAGGCGGCGAGAGCCGCCTTCTTTTTTCCACGATGGATGTTTCATTCAAGCATGAACGCGCGCTCGTCGAAGGCCGCGCGACGCCGACGGCATGATCCTCCGCGCCATCCTGCACGTCGCGAGCTGGGATCAGCTCGAGCGCATCTGGGAGTTCATCGTCGGCTTCTTCAGGTTTCTGTGGGGCCTGCTGCGCTTTCTCGGCGGCGGGTGACGCGCTGACTTCTGCGCGCCGGTTCTTCAAGTCAGAACGAAAAAGGGCCCCGCGAAAACGGGGCCCTCATTGATGCGTGCGTGGCAAGGTCAGGAGTCGCGCCAGTTGTCGTCGTTGCTGCCGAGATCGAGCCCGCCGCCGCCGCTGCCGTCGTTCCAGTCGTTCGACCCGTTGCCGAGATCGAGGCCGCCGCCGCTGTTGTTGCCGAAATCCAGTCCGCCGTTATCGTTCTGCGGCGGACGATCGACGGGCACCTCGCGCTCGATCACGCGATCGCGTCCATGTGACAACGCTTCGCCGAGCAGTACGCCGGTGAGCAGGCCTCCCATGCCGCCGGCGAAACCGCCGCCGCCTTGCTGAATGATGACGGGCGGCTGCTGCTGCCCCTGCTGGGGCGGATAAGGCGGATAAGGCCCTTGCTGCGGATACTGCTGGCCGCGCCCGAAACGCTCGGCTTCCTGCGCATAGGGCGAGCCGTTCGGCGCGCCCGGCTGAGCGTTGTTGCCAACGTTCGGATCGGGACGGCCCTCGGCACGGGCCTTCAGGCTCGCGACCTGATTTTCCAGATCTTCGATCGCATACGGCGGCACCGGATTCTTCGAGTTCGATAGCGACTCGACCATCTCGCGCAGTTGAGTCTCGGCGCCTTCGACGTCTCTCAGCAGCGCTTCGTGACCGGGCGCAGTAGACAGCCGTACATCGAGCTTGAGCGTGCGCACGTCGTTGAGCAGTTCGGTCGCGCGCTTCATCTGCGAGCGGCGGTCGTTTTCGGCCTGACCGTCGTCGCGTGCGCGGGCGCGTCGCAAGCCCCAGCGCAGCACGAGCGCGATCGCCGCGATCAGCAGCGCCAAACCGATCCACGCGCCCATGCCGATGCCGTGCTTTTGCGGTGCCGCGGCGGCCTGATCCTGATTGAAGGGATTCTGCGCGCTCGATGTAGTCGTGCCGTTGCTCGAGCGCGGCGAGATGCTGGCGCGCGTCGCATCGGCCTGAATGCGGGCTTGCGTGGCGGCGAAGCGCGACGGATCCGTGAAGCTCAGGGAAGGATCGAGCGATTTCGCCTGTTGAAGATGCGAAAGAGCATCGCTGTAACGGCCTTCGCGGTCGAGCACCTGCGCATAGAGATAGTGCGCATGCGCATTCTTCGGATGCGCGCCAAGCACTTCGCTCAACTGGGAGTCGGCCTGTTGCCAGTTGCCTTGCGTCATCGACTGCTCTACCTGCTGCGCGGTCGGCACGGCGAACGCGAGCGGGGAAGCAAGCGACAGCGACAACGCCAGAGCCGTCAAAGTCTTTTTCATGATGCGGGCCGGACGCGATGAACGTCCGTCTCCTGTCGATGCTGCGAACGAGTGATGCAAGTGGTGATACTCAAAGTAGCGCATGTTCGTGCAACGCGTCGCGAACCCAGGAGTTCGCCATGCGTCGACGCCTTCAACACCAGCACTTATTGCGCCGGCGTATTCAACTGCTTCTTCAGCGCCTCGAGACGATCCTCGACCGAAGGCCCGCGATTGAGTTCCGCGAGTTTGTCGTCGAGCGCCTTGCCGGATTTCTGGTCCGCCGAATTCAGACGCGCGTCCGAGCGGGCGTTGGCGAGCTGAACCTTGTCTTCGAGCTTCTGAAAGTCCTCTGAAAGATTTTTTCCGCCGATGCCGCCCAGCGCCGTCGCCGCGGTGTCCTTCGCCTGCGCGATCTGCTGCTTTGCCTGAAGAATATTGGAACGCGCGTTGAGATCGTTGCGGCGCTGACGCATGTCCGCGATCTGCTTTTTCAGATGCTCGACCGAAGGCTCCAGCGTCTGCAGTTCCGCCGCGAGCGCGTCGCGTTCGGATTCGGCGTTCGCCTGCGCCGCGAGTGCTTCGCGCGCGAGTCCTTCATCGCCTGTCTGCAGTGCGCGCTTCGCACCGTCGCCGTACTTCTTCGCCTTGTCGGCGGCGGCGTCGCGCTTGCTTTGCTGCGTCGCGACCTGCGCTTCTATCTCGATGAGCGAGTTCTCCGCCTTCGCGATGCTGTCGTCGAGCTCGCGCACGATCTGGCGCGCGTCGCGCGAAGGGTCCTGCATGGTATCGGCGGCGTCGTTCAAGAGGCCTCTGACGGTGCGCGTGATGGAATCGAAAAGCGACATGTATTTCTCCTGGATGAAGACGGCGGCGTGCGCGCTCATCAGCGTGCCACGCGGCTCGAATGTGAGGCGCAACGCGCGGGATTGCAAGCGGCGTGAGCCTTGCGTTCACGCCGGGTTTACCCGCTCATTAAATCATGCCGTGACTTAATCGGGCCTTAACGGAAGGTTAAGGAGTGTAACGACGCGCGCGGCCGCAGCGGGGCAGAGCTAGCGTTCGGAACGCGTGTCGTCCGTCAGGGAGGCATCGTCGTCGTGATCGGTGTCGTGCACGACTTCATCTTCGGCTAAAGCGGGGTCAGGAAGGGGCTCGGTGACGGTGCGCGCCTGCGCGGCGCGCTTGGTCGCGCTCGCCGCAGCTTCCCGGGCTTCTCGCGCGGCTGCTTTCGCGGCGACGCTTTTCAGCGCGGCGTTGAGCGGATCGGGGGCCTTCGGCGCACGCAGACGATCGACGATGCCAGCCACCTTGATCTGCTCGCTCGTCGCGTTGAAGTTCAGCACCGCGCGTCGCATGAGCTCGCTCACGCTGATGCCGAGGGTGTCCGCTGTATTGCTGATGGCCAGCTTCTGCGCGGGAGTCACGAAAACAACGATGCGTTCGCTGGGTTTGGTCGTCATGAGCGGCTCGCAAACAGTAAGGCGATCGTATGGAAAGATCGCGGCTTCGGTTCATCAAACGGCACGACATCTATATCTCAGGCACGCCCGAGTGGTTGCGGGGAACCCGCGATCCACTCAACCATCATATCGGTTTGCGCGCCGGCCGTGCGTGTGAGCCACCTCGCATCGCACGCGTTTGAGCGTCGCGCAAAAACGGCGCGCGATCAACAACTTGGATATTTTCTCATACGGTTGTCCACAAGGCTCTCAACACTTTCTGTGGGTAACCCGACATACGCAGGCGTTCGCCAGGCGCGCGGCATTTACTTACAAAAAATTCCCGCTGGTTTTGTAGGGGCGCGCACGAATTCTTTAAAATGGGCAGTTATTCTCGGTCGAAACCGGCCCCATTCGTTCGTCCCGTCTTTGCAGTAGCGCCGAGGCTTCGGCGCGTCGCATCGCAGCCCGGCAGCGCGCGCGCTTCAAGGCACGCTGAACAAACCACACATGCCTATCATCAAACGACCCGACTCATCGAAGTCTTCGCGATACGATCGCGAGCCCCGCTGGAACGACTCTCGCAACGACTCACGCAATGACTCGGGCGGCCGCGACGGCGGCGGACGCAACGGCGGAAATGGCCGCGGCGGCCGCAACGATCGTAACGGCGACGGGCGAGGGCGTTCGCCCTTCGCGCGCATCGCGCTCTGGTTTGCGGGCCTCGCCGCGATCGGCGTGGTGATTGGCGCGCTCATCGTCGGTTATGCGCTCGTCGTCATGGGGCCGAACCTGCCGTCGCTCAATGCGCTCATCGACTATCGGCCGAAGGTGCCGCTGCGCGTCTACACCGCGGATCACGTGCTGATCGGCGAGTTCGGCGAGGAACGGCGCAGCCTCGTGCGCTTCCAGGACATTCCCGACCAGATGAAGAAGGCCGTCCTCGCGATCGAGGATTACCGCTTCTACGATCATGGCGGCGTCGACTTCGTCGGGATTCTGCGCGCGGGCGTGACCGATCTGACGCACGGCGGCGCATCGCAGGGCGCGAGCACGATCACGATGCAGGTCGCGCGCAACTTCTTCCTGTCAAGCGAGAAGACCTACACGCGCAAGATCTACGAGATGCTGCTCGCGTACAAGATCGAGCGCGCGCTGACGAAAGATCAGATCCTCGAGCTGTACATGAACCAGATTTATCTCGGCGAGCGCGCCTACGGGTTTTCGGCTGCGGCGCGCGTGTACTTCGGCAAGGATCTGAAGGACATCACGCTCGCCGAAGCGGCGATGCTCGCGGGCCTGCCGAAAGCGCCGTCTGCGTATAACCCGGTCGTCAATCCGAAGCGCGCGAAGGTGCGCCAGCAATACATTCTCAAGCGCATGCTGGACCTCAACTTCATCACGCGCGAGCAGTACGATCAGGCGATCGCCGAGGATATTCGCACGAAGTCCGCGGGCACCGAGTACGGCGTGCATGCGGAATACGTCGCGGAAATGGTGCGGCAGATGATGTACGCGCAGTACAAGGAAGAGACCTATACGCGCGGCCTCACGGTGACGACGACCATCGATTCCGCCGATCAGGACGCCGCCTACAAGGCCGTGCGCAAGGGCGTGATGGATTACGAGCGCCGGCATGGCTATCGTGGCCCGGAGGGCAACATCAATCTGCCGTCGAACGCGGACGACCGCGCCGAGGCGATCGAAGACGCGCTCGTCGAACATCCGGACAACGGCGAGCTCGTTGCGGCGGTCGTGACGAGCGCGAGCCCGAAGCAGGTGACGGCGCAGTTCGTCGGCGGCGATACCGCGACCATTTCCGGCGAAGGCGTGCGCTTTGTGGCGGCGGGGCTGCGCAGCAACGCGACGAAGGCGCTTGCGATCAAGCCGGGCTCGATCGTGCGTCTCGCGAAGGACGACAAGGGCAACTGGCAGCTCACGCAACTGCCGCAGGTCGAGGGCGCGCTCGTGTCGATGACGCCGCAGGACGGTGCGATCCGCGCGCTCGTCGGCGGCTTCGACTTCAACAAGAACAAGTTCAATCACGTCACGCAGGCTTGGCGCCAGCCGGGCTCGAGCTTCAAGCCGTTCATCTATTCGGCGGCGCTCGACAAGGGTCTCGGACCGGCGACCATCATCAACGATGCGCCGCTGTACTTCCCCGCGGCCGGCGGCGGCGACGCGTGGGAACCGAAGGACGACGACCAGCCGGACGGCCCGATGTCGATGCGCACCGGCCTGCAGAAGTCGAAGAACCTGGTGTCGATCCGCATCCTGTCGTATATCGGCACGGGCTACGCGCAGGACTTCGTCACCCAGAAGTTCGGCTTCGACAAGGACAAGACGCCGCCTTATCTGCCGCTTGCGCTCGGCGCCGGGCTCGTCACGCCTTTGCAACTGAGCGGCGCGTATTCGGTGTTTGCGAACGGCGGCTATCGCATCAATCCTTATCTCATCGCCGATGTCGCCGATGCGCGCGGCACCGTGATCTCGCGCGCGAATCCGCTCACGGCCGGCAGCAACGCACCGCAGACGCTCGAGCCGCGCAACGCGTACATCATGAACAGCCTGCTGCATACGGTCGCGACGCAGGGCACGGGCTCGGGCACCAACGTCCTGAAGCGCAACGACCTGCAAGGCAAGACCGGCACGACCAACGACGCGAAGGATGGCTGGTTCGCCGGGTATCAGAAGCAACTCGTCGCGGTCGCGTGGATGGGCTATGACCAGCCCAAGACGCTCGGCAGCCGCGAGTTCGGCGCGCAGCTCGCGCTGCCGATCTGGGTCGAATACATGGGACGCGCGCTGCGGGGGATTCCGCAGGAGCAGATGGCGAAGCCCGATGGCATTACGACTGTCGACGGCGAGTTGTTCTATGCCGACCGCACGCCGGGCGCCGGCTTCGTCGCGAGCATCGGACTGGATAACACCAACCCCATGGCGAGCGATGCGACCACGATGGGCGGCGTGGGACCGGCCGGCATGCAGGCGCCCCCAACGCCGCAAGTCACGACCGACGAACGCAAGCAGATCATGGACATGTTCAGCAGGCCGTGAAGTAATGCTGTGTAGCCGCTAAAAAAGCGCGCCGGGCTGGAAATCCGGCGCGCTTTGTTTTTAAGAAGCGTGAGCTGCGTGATCTCAATGACCGACCGTCGCCGGCGACTTCACTTCGCAGTTCGCGTTGAGCGTGGATTTGTCCGCGAACGAAAGGGTGAGGGGAATCGTCGAGCCTACCTTGAGCGGCTTGCCGGGTTCTTCGAGCATCAGGTGATAGCCCTTGGGCGCGAAGCTCAGCGTGCCGTGCGGGGGGACGTCGACCGAGTCGACCGGCGACATCGTCGCCGTGCCGTTTTTACTCTCGGACTTGTGCATCATCGCCATGCCGAAGGCGGGGGTCTCGGCGGCCGTGAGTGTGGCGGGCTTGTCGCCGTTATTCGTAACGATGAAGTAGCCCGATGATGGCAGGTTCGGCGGCATCGCGCGAATCCAGCAATCGCGGGCTTCGAGCGTGGCGGCCTGGGCGAACGATGCGCAGGCGAGCGTGCCCACGAGTACAGCGATTTTTTTCATATTGTCCTCACTTGACGGTGAAGTTGTAGTGACCTTGCGTCCGATGACCGTCCGCCGCGACAGCGGTCCATTGCACTTCGTAGACGCCCGGCGCGAGATCGGGAAGCGCGACGCTCATGTGCTTTTTGTTGCCGGCATCGACGGTGGAGCTCGCGGTGTTGACCTGCGTGCCGCGCGCATTGGTGACGATGAGCTTGCTGAAGGTCGGCTCGAGCGCCTCCCCGAAGTCGATCGCGACTTCGTGCGGCCCACTGACGGTCGCGCCGGGGCCGGGCTGTTGCAGCTTAGGCAATGCGTGCGCGAACGCGAGTTGCGTCGAGCCGAAGAACGCCAGCGCGAGCGCGCCCCGCCTGAACGATGATGAAAGCATGATGGTTCCTTGCGTGCTCGAAGCAGTCGACGCTTCGGGCGATATTTGCTGCATGCGAATGAAAGACTTCTCTCGCGCTGTGCGATGGACGAAGCCCGTGCATGGGAAATTGATTCAGGCGAAAGCGGGCGGGGCGCGCGGTTGCGCAGCGTTGACCAACTCGCGTCGCGGCGCATCCGTGAGCGGGGCGGAAGGGAATACATCGCGTGGTGAAAACGCGGAGAAAGCTCGATCGAGCGATACCGGCGGCGTTGGCGCGTGCGCGATGAGATCGCAATAAGCGCATGCCTGAAGATGATCGGCGACGTGGTGGTTCGCTGGATGCGAATCGCGCGATGCCTGCGCATCGGATGCGCACACGGAAGCGAGCAGCGATTCGATGCGCGCATGTTCGAACGCCTGCGATGCGACGGGCGCGAGCGAGAGCAGCAGGATCGCGCATATCGCCGCGAACCCGCTGATCTTTCCGATGATGCCCCGACGCAAGTGATGCATGCCGCGTTTGATCCGTTGTCGATATGGAGACCATGACGAACGGACGATTATGCCACGCGTGTTTCCATGGCTTCGCTTCGACGCGAGACGCTGCGACGCAGCTTCGTTTCTTCTTTTTGGAAGATCGAAGCAAACGGGGTATTGCGGCAAACTAAGCGAGGACTTATAATCTTTTCTTCGACGGACGCGGGGTGGAGCAGTCTGGCAGCTCGTCGGGCTCATAACCCGAAGGTCGTAGGTTCAAATCCTACCCCCGCAACCAACACCGTCCAGCATTACTCAAAAAGCCCGGTCAATGAACTGACCCCGCAAAGTTGGACAGGTTTGGGCTAAGGCCGTGAGGGCTGAGTTCTGTACATTACAGGACTCAGCC
>NZ_JALQDT010000014.1:0-15647 GCF_023631085.1 Caballeronia sp. INML1
TAAATTGCGCGCTGTGCTTGCTCATAAAAAACACCCCAAGTCGTTGGACGGTTGTCCAACTTTTGGGGTGCAGTTCACAAGCCGGGCTTTTTGCTTTTCCGCGCGCGTATTGCGATGCGCCCAGCGTGCCAGCTCACAGGTCGCAATTGAACCGGTTCATGGCCGACTCTCGCGTGGCGACTTCACACGCGCGTGTCAAAATCGCAAAAATCTCGGCGAAGTCACATACGCCAATCCCAATCCACGCACGCTAAAGGAGTCCTCGCTCATGGACATTCCACACGTTCTGCAGGCTATCGCGCATCAGGAACACACGCTGGTGTTCCCCCAGTTTCACGCCGAGCATGCATGGCAGATCGGCGCGCAGTTGCGCGAGATGGCGCTCGCGCGCGACGCGGCCGTCGTCATCGACGTGCGCACGTTCGGCCGCAAGCTCTTCTACGCCGCGATGGACAACACCACGCCCGACAACGCGCGTTGGGTCGAGCGAAAGTCGCGCACCGTCGAGCATTTTCGCCGCAGTTCCTATGCGATCGGTCTTACGCTGCAGCAGGCCGGCGCGACGCTCGCCGACAAGTACGGTCTCGATCTCGCCGAGTTCGCGACGCACGGCGGTGCGTTTCCCTTGCGCGTATCCGGCGCGGGCGTGATCGGCTCGGTCGCGGTGTCGGGGCTTGCGCAGCGCGACGATCATCAGATGGTCGTCGAAGCGCTATGCGCCGTGCTCGGCCAGAACTTCGGCGATCTTTCGCTCGGACGCGACTGACGCCATCGACATCTTCGAACGAACACGACAACTGACGACAACAAAGATGCGCTCAACCGCTTATGTGCTCCTCGCGATCGCGATCGTCGCCGAAGTCGTCGCGACCTCCGCGCTGCGCGCCTCCGATGGCTTCACGCGCGCGCTCCCCGCGGTCATCGTCGTGACCGGATACGGGCTGTCGTTCTATCTGCTGTCGCTGACGTTGCGCGCGTTGCCCGTCGGCGTCGTGTATGCCGTGTGGTCGGGCGCGGGCATCGTGCTCATCACGCTCGTCGCGGCGCTGCTCTTCAAGCAGACGCCGGATTTGCCCGCCATGCTCGGCATGGGCCTCATCGTCGCCGGCGTGGTCGTGCTCAATGCGTTCTCGAAGATGAGCGCACACTGACACGGTCCATCGCCTGCGTGCTTACTTGCAGCGCACGATCATCGAGCGGTTCTTGACGTTCGCCGATATCACGTTGGTGATGCCGCCGCCGGTCGGGCCGCCTTCCTCGTTATCCTTCGAGACGATGTCGTATCCCGTCGCGCCGCATTTCTTGCCGGCGAGCACATAGCAGCTCGCCCAGCTCGATCCCGCGTCCGCGCCGCTGCAATTGACGGCGTAGCCGGTCTGTCCATCGGGCAGGTTGATGAGCGATGCTTCGTTCGACGACGCGCACGCGCCGAGACTCGCCACGGCGACGACCGCCGCGCCGAGTGCGGCGGCACGCAGCCAGAAGACACGCGAAACAGCGCCGCCATGTGCGGCGCGAGCGGAGATACGGCGCATGCGCCGACCGGGTTCCTTCATCTTTACCTCGTGAGAGCGAATTGCGATGTGCGCCGCCGGCCTTGTCTTCGCGGCGAGGGCGCATTTTTTGAGATAGGCATTGTCCCACACGCGGCTTACGCGACTCGTAAGCGGTTGTTATCCGCCCGAGGCGGGCGAGCAGGGCGAGGTCGCGCGGGCGCGTTGCTTGCGGATCGACGATTGGAGGTGCCTGTCCGATGAACTATTTTCCGGATCGCAGACCTTATCCATCTGGGATTTCGGTTGGAACTGCCTGCCGGGAACCTGGGAGAAATCGGCAAAAAGCGCGGCAAGCTAAAGAGGGGGAAGAAGCCATGGCGGAAAGAGTCACGGGGCCATATCGCGGGTATTACATCAGCGCCTCGGCGCGGCTCGTACGGGCTCACGGCGAACAGGACGGCGGTGCGCCGATCTATGTCGGTTCGGTCAGTCTGGCGCGCGGCGGACCGGATGACGTGCATCGCTTCGAGGCGCTCGTCGATCTCGGACCCGAGCGGCGCTTCGCAACCGAGAGCGGGGCCCTCGCGCATGTGGAGCAGGCCGCGCGCGACTACATCGACCGCTTGCTGCAAGCGACATAATGCGTCCCGTCCACCTGCGACACATGGTGCTGCACGACGTCGCGAATTGCCTGATCGACCTTTTTCCGAGCGGCGCGGATGTCGCGGAAATCGGTCTCGAGCCGACGCCCGCGCTTTTCGTGAGTTGGCGTACGAGCGGCGTCGCGAATCATCCGGGCAACATCGCCTGGGGCGTGCACTATCGCTTCGACGCGCACGTGCTGCGCGACTATCCGCACTTATCGGAGAAAGCGCGGCAACGCGTATGCGAGCGCGTGCGCGAGATGAGCCGGCTGCTCGATTTCAACTATGCCGATCCTCGGGCGAGTTCGCTGCTCGTCGTGGATATCGACGAAAGCGTTCTTGCCGCGTGAACGGCACGGGCGCTGGACCGCGCGGCGCGACCGCGGTTACCATATCGCCGAATCGATTCGTGCGAGCGTGGGCGGCGCAGTCAACGTGCTCGCATCGAATGGAGCGATAAGCGCTTGAACGTCTTCGCGTGGCCCCCGACCCAATGCTCTCCCACCGGTCGCCACGCATCAGCAACGAGACAATCATGGATATTCGTTTCCTCCCGGACGCGCCCGATTACCGCGATGCCAATCTGACCGTCGAGTTCGCCGCGATCGTCGACGGCCGGCGCGTGCCGTGCGCCATTTCCGTCGAAGCGCTCGAAGATCATTTCGGCGCGCAGTCCTACGACACCGCCGGCTGGATCGACGCGTTCGCCGCGGGCCGCACGCGCATCGAAGCCGTTGCGCGAGAGCATCTGCGCGTGACCAACGGTATGCCGGTGCTCCTGAAAAGCGGACACTTTCCGCCGGGGCGCGTCACGGTCTGATGCGCTGACACACGCAAGCCTTCGTCTCTTACACGGCGCGATGTAAGACCTCCAACGCACCGTGTTCGTTATCGACGGCGGAAACATCGCGCCTGCTTCCGCGTGATCGCGCAACGGAGTACCATCGCTCTATTCGCCGCACGCGATGCGATTCGCTCGGCACATTATTTGCTCAAAGGCATGCGCTTTCCTGAGCATCAAATATAAAAATCGCGCGGGGTCGTCATGCTTCATTCCTTTCTTCACTCACTTGTCGAGTCCAATGCGCTATGGCTCATCTGGGCAGCCGTTGGTGTGCTGATTCTTGCGCTGTGCATCGTGTTCGCGTCGGTCGTGCTCGGCGATTCGGACGAGCCGCTTTATCGAGCGGCGTCGCGCCGCAACGACAACGGCAAGATGACCATCTGAGCGCGCACCGGCGCGCCGCGATTTGACTTCGAAAGAGGCGGTGCCGACAATGCCTCGCATGGGATCGCAGGAGCGGCGCACCGAGCAAAGACGCGAACAGCGCGAGGCGCTGCGCGAGCGCATACTCGAAGTCTCGCGTGCGATCGTAAAGCGCGAAGGGTTCGCATCGCTCTCGATGAGAAAGCTCGCCGAGGCGATCGATTACTCGCCTGCCGCGCTCTATCTTCATTTCAAGAGCCGTGGCGACATCGCGCGGGCGCTGTGCAAGGAAGGGCACGCGAGTCTGCGCGACGCGTTCCTCGCGCATACATCGATCGCGGACCCGGCCGCGCGCCTGAACGCAATGGGGCGCGCGTATGTCGAATTCGGGCTGGCCGAGCCCGAGACGTATCGGCTGATGTTCATGGAGCCCGCAGGTTTCGCCGGCGCAGGCGCCGATGCCAAAGACAACGTCAATGGCAACGGTCGGGCGGCGGATTCCGGCGCGGCGGCGCTCTCGCTGATCGCGGATGCGTTCGTCGAGTTGCGTGCATCCGACCGGCTGCCGCCGCGCGCTGCGCCGGTTGCGTGCGCGGAAGGGCTGTGGGCGAATCTGCATGGCATCGTCGCGCTGAAACTGAACGGCGCGGCGTTGCCCGAGACGCCGGCCGCGACACTCGTCGAGCTGTCGCTTGACGCGTGGTACGCGCCGGTCAACGGAACTGAACCTCGGGGAACCGAAACTCGATTCAACGCACCGGATCGATCCGACACTTCAACACGATGACCACCGAAGACATCCGTATCGACACCGCCAACGGCATCGGCTTCATTGCGCTCGATCGTCCGAAGGCACTCAACGCGCTGACGCCGCTGATGCTGCGCGCGATCAGCGAGGCATTGCGCGCGTGGCGCCACGATCAGGCGATCCGCGCCGTCGTCGTCTATAGTCCGCACGTGCGGGCGTTTTGCGCGGGCGGCGATATCCGCTTTCTGTACGAGTCCGCGCAGGCGGGGGCGCGCGACGCGATCGACGCGTTCTTCACCGACGAATACAAGCTCAATCACGCGATCTTCACGTTCCCGAAGCCGTATATCGCGGTCGTGAATGGCGTCGTGATGGGCGGCGGCATGGGCATCTCGCAGGGTGCGCATCACACGGGCGGCCTGCGCATCGTCACACAGTCGACGAAGATGGCGATGCCCGAGACGCGTATCGGCCTCTTTCCCGATGTCGGCGTGAGCTGGTTCCTCGCGCGCGCGCCCGGCGCGATCGGACGCTATCTCGCGGCAACGGGCGCGAGCCTCGGCGCAGCCGATGCGCTCTATGCCCGCATGGCCGACGCCTATCTCGACGATGGCGCGCTGCCGGGACTCGTCGAATCGCTCAGGCATCAGCGCTTTCTCGATGGTGTCGAGATCGTGCGTTTCGTGCAGAACGAGACGACGAAGTACAAGGTCGCGCCGATCCCCGAGAGGAGCGAGCTCGCCGCGGCGCGCACGATGATCGACAAGCACTTCGCGGCGGGCAACGGCGCATCGATTCTCGCGTCGCTCGAGCGCGAGGCGGAGCTCGGCAACGACTGGGCGAAGCGTACGGCCGCGGAACTGCGCGAGCGTTCCCCGCTTTCCGTCGATGTAGCGCTGCAGCAAGTCGATCGCGCGAAGTTCTCGACCATGGCCGAGACGCTGCGGCGCGATCTCGACCTCACGCGCACGATGTTCGAGCGCGGCGATGTGCTGGAGGGTATTCGCGCGCGCATCGTCGACAAGGACAACGAGCCGCGCTGGAAGGTCGCGCGCGCCGAGGACGTGAACGCCGCGGATATCGACCGCATGTTCGAAAGCGCGTGGACGCCCGCGGCGCATCCGCTACGGCTTCTGAAGGACTGATGCCGCGCGGGCGGTTTTGACGGGGGATCAGTCCGACTCGCTGCCCGCCATGAACGCGCGCATGAAGACGAGTGCGCCCCAGCCCCAGATGGCGTTGGCGATGAAGTTGGGCGTGAGACGCGGCAGCAGGTTGCCGCTCGGCCAGATGCCGCGCGCCGGATCGATCACGAACACGCCGACCGCCGTCAGCACGATGCCGCCGAAGACGAGCGCGCCGATCCACGGTGCGCTGCGCTCGGGCCCAACGCGCAGGAGCCACACCATCAGCACACCGAAGATGGAGCTCCACAACGCATTGGCGATGAATTCGGGGATGCCGAGCGGAAGAAATGGTGTGATGGAAAAGCCGGCCGGATCGACGAGACCCGCTGCGTGGAGCAGCGCCAGGGTCGATTCGCGAAAAAAAAGCGCGGCGAGAAAACCGGAAACTAATGGCAGTATGACTTTTTGCATTGGCTAGACCGCTTGAAGCCGGAGGGCGCGGCTCTCTCCGATTGTCGTGACGAGCGCCATTATAGTGGCGTCGCAAGTGCTTCCAGGCCGGGTCCGGCGCTGTCGCGGGTTATTTTGCGATGGCGTCGCTCGCCGGGCTGTGATGCAGCATGCGATCGCTGTTTTGCGGCGGATTCGGGCGCTTCACCGGCATGTTGTCGGGATTGTCGGGGCGCGTGGCGCTTGCGGATGGCGCACCGGGCGCGCTCGGCGGCTTGACCATCGAGGCGCTGTCGTCCGGACGCGCGGTCTGGGCGTGCGCCGTGAACGTAGTGATGAGCAAAAGGGCGGCTGTCGCGAGGTGATGTCGGGTCATGATCGCTCTCCGCGAAGGGGAGACCCTCGATGTGCATCACGCGTGCCTGGCGCCCGGCCGATTCGGGCCGGACGACCGATCCGCCGCGCTGCGGTAAAATTGTCGATTCCCTATTAGATTCAGGCGGTTCGCGCGAAAGCGCGGCCGCCGTCGCCCATGTCAGCCGTATCGAAGACCAGCCCGCGCCGCGTTTCCGTTGCCCCGATGATGGATTGGACCGACCGCCATTGCCGGTCCCTGCACCGCCTCGTATCGCGTCAGACTTGGCTTTACACGGAAATGGTGACGACGGGCGCGCTGCTCTACGGCGATGTCGCGCGCCATCTCGCATTCACGCCCGCCGAGGCGCCCGTCGCGCTGCAACTCGGCGGCAGCGAGCCGGCCGATCTCGCAAAGAGCGCGAAGCTCGGCGAACAGTGGGGCTACGACGAAATCAACCTGAATTGCGGATGCCCGTCCGAGCGCGTGCAGCGCGGCGCATTCGGCGCGTGCCTGATGAAGGAGCCGCAGCTCGTCGCGGATTGCGTGAAGGCGATGCGCGACGCCGTATCGGTTCCGGTGACGGTCAAGCATCGCATCGGCGTGGATGCGGTCGAGGAGTACGAGTTCGTGCGCGATTTCGTCGGCACGATCGCCGATGCGGGCTGCGAGGTGTTCATCGTGCATGCGCGCAACGCGATCCTCAAAGGCTTGAGCCCTAAAGAGAACCGCGAGATTCCGCCGCTCAAGTACGAGTATGCGTATCGGTTGAAGCGCGACTTCCCGCATCTCGAAATTTCGATCAACGGTGGCATCAAGACGCTCGACGAAGTCGAAGAGCATCTGAAGCACGTCGATGGCGTGATGCTCGGCCGCGAGGCTTATCACAATCCGTACGTGCTCGCGGGCGTCGACACGCGCTTTTACGGCGCTGCGACGCCAGTGCCCTCGCGCGAGGACATCGAGGCGGGGCTCATCGACTACGCGCGTCACGAACTATCTCGCGGCACGTATCTCGGCGCCGTGACGCGCCACGCGCTGGGCCTGTATCGCGGCGTTGCGGGCGCGCGGGGATGGCGTCGTGTGCTATCCGATAATCGCCGGCTCGCAACAGGCGATCTGACGATTTTCGACGAGGCGCGCAGCCACCTTCGCGAGGCCGTGGAAGCAATCGAGTCCTGATGCGCGTACTTCGGAAAAAGATGCTCAAAGGTACTAGGCAAGCGCGATCGTTGTTCGTATAATCTCGCTTCTTGATTGCTGCAGCAGTTCAGAAGCAATCAAGATCGCGGCACCAGTGGTGGCTGTAGCTCAGTTGGTAGAGTCCAGGATTGTGATTCCTGTCGTCGTGGGTTCGAGTCCCATCAGCCACCCCACCGAGAATTCATGCAAGAAGCCCAGTCATTCGACTGGGCTTTTTGCTTTTCCGGCGTCTGTGACGCAAACGTTCACCCGCGTCGCTCTACCATGCTAGGATTTCCAAACCACCCCCCAACGACGACATTGGAGGCAGACATGACTACTTTGGCGATCGACGGTGTGCGCTGGGTCAACGACCGCGTGACCAGCGTGCGCTGGGGCAGTTTCGATCCAGCCACGAACGACTGGGCCGCGCCCACCAGCATCGTGGACGTTCAGCAAGTCGTGGACGCCCTCAAAAGCGGCAAGGAAGTCCGCACGCTCTTCACGCTCGGCGGGCGTGCCTTCCTCGGTTCGAAAGTCAGCGCCCTGCCGTATACGAACGGGCACATCGGCATTGAGGCGCGCGTGCAGGACGGGCAGATCGAGAAATCGCTCGAAGACCTGCCGCCCGTCTGAGCACGTTGCAAAACGACGCTACCGGAGACCAGCGTTGAATAGACAAAAGGCGCTCCGGTTCGAGACCGCGTATGCGCCCCGCATCGTCGAGCGCGTGGCGCGTGTTCTCGGGCGCGGCGTGCGCGTCGAGATCCTTCCATACGAGAGCACGGCCGTGCCGACGCGTCTGCGTGTCAGCGCCGAGCGTGCGCACCGCGAGGGCGACGATCGGTGCGTCTATCCATATCCGCTGAATGTATTTCTGACCTGGGACGATGGAGAAATCGAACGCCTGATGGGCATCGGCGGCGAGGCCCGATTCCTGCGATATCTCGACGCGATGGCCGCAAAGCTCGACGCCTGGCAGGGCGCGCGCGAAGTCGCTCTCGCGACGCGCTCGCAGGCGGAACCGTCGGTTCTGTTCGGCGGTCTCGATTTCGAAGCCTGATCACGGCGGCCGGCTGCCGCCCGTTAGCGCCCGTTCAGCCGACGTATCGTCAGCCTGCGCTCACGCCGCGCGTGGCGCCGGCAGGGCGCATCAACATGAACGTGGAGGTCGGTATGGCATCGTCGAATGAAGGCGATCTGCGCGCATTCGTGCAGACCGCGGAACAGGCGGGTGGTTTTGTGTGGGTGCTGACGCTCGTCGATTTTTCGGCGCGCGAAGTGAAGCGCACCCTTGTCTCCGAAGAAAACTTCGCCACCGCCGACGCCGCCCGCGACGCGGGCAACGATCGCCTGAAAGGGATGTCGAACGACCGCTGACGAAGCGTCACGCGCGCGGCGCGCCACGGATTCACTTCGTCGCGATCACCATCGAATCCGGTCCCACCAGGGGCTCGACGCGCGCCGCTGAAAATCCGGCTTCCTTCATCCAGGCGCAGCATTGCGCGCCGGTGTAATCGAAGCCGCCCGGCGTCTCGATCAGCATGTTCAGGCTCATCAAAAGGCCGAGCGCGTTCTCGCGGCGTTCGTCGTCGATGATTGCGTCGTATACGATGAGCGCGCCGCCCGGCGGCAGCGCGGCATGGCACTTTGCAAGCAGTTCGAGCTTCTGCGGCAGATTCCAGTCGTGCAGGATGTGACCCATCACGAGCACATCCGCTGACGGGCACGGATCCTTGAAGAAATCGCCAGGATAAAAGCGCAGCCGGTCCTGCAGTCCATTCGCCGCGATGTAGTCCTCGAAAACGGGTCCGACCACCGGCAGGTCGAAGCCGCCTCCCGTCAGATGCGGATGCGCCCGCGCGATCTGCACCGGCAGCGCCCCCTGCGCCGCACCGATATCGATGAAAGTCCCGTACTCACTCCACGGAAACTGCCGGGCGATCGCCTGAGCCGTGCCCATGCTCACGCCGCTCATCGCTTGCAGAAAACCGCGCAGACGCGCCGGATCGCTATAAAGCGTCTCGAAGACATTGCCGCCGTGCTTCGATTCGTTTTGCGGCAGTCCCGTGCGCAGCGCCTCGGTGAGCGATCCCCAGAACGGGTAGAGGCGCGCGTTCGCCATTTCCAGCAATCCGCCGACATACGAAGGCTTGTTGCGATCGAGGAAGAAGTCGGCGTCGCTTGCGTTCGCGTAGCGGCCGTCCTCGCGCGTCAGCAGGTTGAGCGCGACGAGCGTATCGAGAAAATCGAGCGCCCCGCGCGGATGCAGTTCGAGTGCCTGTGCGAGGTCGTCCGCCTGGCGCGCTCCGCTCGCCAGTTGCGTGAACACGCCCAGCTCGACCGCCGAGAGCAACGCTTTCGATGCCCAGAACGCCATTCCCATCTGCAGCAACCGCTCCGGATTCGGCTGTGCGGCCATGCCGCCTTGCGCGTCTTGCATGATGCGCCTCCCTGTCGAAGATACGAGGAAATGGCGAAGCTGTAAGCAGGCTGGAAAGTCTGCGTAACTGTAGGACCCGTTCCCGTCAGCTTCAAGGTGATATGTGGGCCGCATCACGTAGACGAGAACACGTTCGACGATATCGAACGAGTGCGGCAACCGCATCGTACGGATTTACGCAAACGCGCGCCCATAATCACTTCACACTGATCAACGTTCACAAGGAGAACGTCATGAATCGCTTCGACGGCAAGACAGTTCTGGTTACCGGTGGCAACAGCGGCATCGGTCTCGCGGCGGCGCAAGCATTTGCAGCCGAAGGCGCGCGGGTCGTCATCACCGGGCGCGACGAAAGCTCGCTTGCCACGGCGCGCGCTTCGCTGGGCGCGAACGCCATCGCCATCCGCAACGTGGCCGGCACGGTCGGCGCCGCGCGTGAACTCGCGCAAGCGCTGGTCGATGCAAGCATCCGGCTCGACGCGATCTTCATTAACGCGGGCGTCGGCACGTTCGCGCCGTTCACCGAGATCGACGAAAAGGCCTGGGACGAAACCTTTGCAATCAACGTGAAAGGGCCTTATTTCCAGATTCAGTCGCTGGTGCCGCTTCTGAATGAAGGCGCGTCGATCGTGCTGAATGGTTCGATCAACGCGCACATCGGCATGCCGATGTCGTCGGTGTACGCGGCGAGCAAGGCGGCGCTCATCTCGCTCGCGAAGACGCTGTCGGCGGAATTGCTGCCGCGCGGCGCGCGCGTGAATGTCGTGAGCCCCGGCCCCGTCTCGACGCCGCTGCACGGCAAGCTCGGCCTCGTCGATGAAGCCGCCGCGCAACTCCAGAGCCAGATTCCCCTCGGACGCTTCGGCAAGTCGAGCGAAGTCGCGGCGACGGTGCTGCACCTGGCATCGCCGGAATCGGGCTTCATCGTCGGCACGGAGATCGTGATCGACGGCGGCATGAGTCAGCTTTGAGTCAGCTTTGAGTCGGCTTTTAGTCGAGCGCGGGCCGCGCGCGCGGTCCGTGCAACGCGAGGTATCCATCATGAGTGACATCACTTCGTTCGTCGTGCATCTGCCGGGCAAGCCCGAGCATCGCGAAGAACTGGAAACGCGTCTTCTCGATGTGCTGGAACGCATGTCCGAGGAGCCGGATTTCATCAACACGTATCTGCATCGCGCCGCGGACGATCCCGACACGCTCGTGCTATATGAAACGTGGGCGTGCTCTGCCGCGCATTTCCGTGCGCATCATCTCGGGCGGCCGTATCGGCAGGCATACGAGGCCGTGCTGCCGCAATTGCTCGCGCGTGAGCGGACGATCGAATTCCTGACGCCGGTGCGAACCTACGAACGGAGCGCGCTCAACGCATCGCCGGCTGCAGCTCGCCCCAGTTGACGAGAATCTGCTGGATGCTGCGCGCGTAGGCGTCCCGATGTTTCGGCGATTCCGAGTGATATGCGCCGATCGCGCGCCACGTGTTGCCGTACTTGACCATCTTCTGCTTCAGCAGCCACGCGGCGACGAACACGTTGATGCACGGATCGGCGAGCGCGCGATGCGGAATGCCCTGACGCGCCAGGTCGGGGAAATGGATCGAGTTGATCTGCAACTGGCCGATATCGAGCGAGCCGTTGGCGTTGCGATTGATCGCGGCGGCATCGCCTTTCGATTCGCGCCAGGCGACCGCGCGCAGCACGAGGGGATTCACGCCCTGATAGGCGCCGGCCTGCTCGAAGCAATCGTCGGCGCGAGCGGCGCTGGCCGCGAGCGATGCGCCTAGCAGCACGCAGGCAGCGAGCGCGGCATGGGTCGAACGGAACATGAAACGTGGCTCCTTCGGGAATGGGACGCGCATCGCTCAGGGCGCGAGCGCAATGTCGATGCGATGCTCGACGTCCTTCATATACGTGCGCGATTCGTCGGACACCACGAGGCGCGGTTCCGGGCCGCTGCATCTGCAATCGGCGACGCGGCGCGTTTTCTTGCCTTTCCTGCTCGCGGATCTGGCGGGCGGTTCGTCGTCGTCGGCGGCGGCGGGGGGCAGCATCGCGAGCGTGGGCAAGGGCGGATAGACCTTCTGCACGGCGGGCCCGAGCGCCGCGAGCGTTTGCACGGAGGCGGGCGCGCTCACGTCGAGCGGACCGGCGAAGGCGCTCGTCGACAGCGACATTGCGAAGGCAAGGCTCTGGATCAGGATTCGGCGCATCGCGTCAGCCTCCCTGCGTTGGCCTGATGGACACGCTGTACGGCTGTCGCGCGCCGGCGGTCAGGTTTTCCAGGCTGAGCTTGACCGTGTGCCGGGCGGGAATGCCTTTCCAGATCGCCTGGTTGAGATACGGGAAGTCTTGCGCGAGCGCGGTGACGAGGATGGTCGTCGGCTGCTTCTGCGCGGCGGCGAGCGCACCGGCTTTCGCGAGGATCGCGGTGAGTTGCGGGTCGCGCGCGCCGAGGGCGTCGGCGGGAATCTCGAAGCGGATGATGTCGGCGCTCAACGCCGGCTTGTCGGTCTGGGTCGTGCTGGCCGTCTGCATCGGCGCGCAGCCGGCCAAGGCGAACGCGACGGCGATGGCGAAAAAAATTGACGCTGCCCCCTTCACTGGCATCTCCTGATTGAGTCATGGTGATATGCGGGTTGACGGCGCGCCTGCGCGCGACTTGATAGCCGCGCGCAAACGTTTCGCCAAATAGCAAAACTTGACTCAGAAGACAGCGATTCGAGAAATCCGCTAACGCGGATCGCGTCAAACGATGCCGCGATGTTGCGGATCGCTCAGATGGGCCACCACGCGCCGATGCTCGGCTCGGCATCGAGTGCGCGGAGGAAATCGTCCGCGAAGGCGTCGGCGGCGATCTGCCGCTCGGGCGAGCCTTCGGGTAAATCGTGGGGATTCTTCAGGCCGCGCGCGTGGCGGATGGCGGCAACCGTTTCGGTCAGGGCGGCGAGCGAGTCGAGGGTGTGGGAGTTCATACCGGGGATTACGGCACCGGCCGCGAATGCTTGAGCCCTCATGTCATAAAAGCATCACACCTTCGGCTTCCGATGCCCGGACACGAGCGCGCCCGCATCCCTCGCGAGCCCGAACAAATCCAGCACGCCGAGCAGCCCCACGAACGCGACGATCAGAAACGCGACGCTGAAATCCTCCGGCCCGATGGCATGCGCATCGTGCCCGTGCAGCCACTCGCCGATGCGCAGCGCGATCGCGCCGACGGCGACCCCGATGCCCATCGTCATCTGAAAAAGCGTGCTGGAGAGCGCCGATGCGCCGCTCATCTGCGCCTTCGGCACGTCGGCGAAACTCAGGGTGTTGAGCGCCGTGAACTGCAGCGAGCGCGACAGGCCGCTCGCGAACAGCACGACGACGATCACATACTTGGGCGTCGTCGGCGTGAGCAGGCTCATCGCGGCAAGTGACAGCGCCGCGAGCACGCCATTGACGATCAGCACCGGCCGAAAGCCGAACTGACGCATTACGGGCGTGGTGACGAGCTTCATCGAGAGATTGCCCGCGAACACGGCAAGCGTGAGCAGGCCCGAGTCGAACGCGTTCATGCCGAAGCCGACCTGGAACATCAGCGGCAACAGGAAAGGCGCCGCGCTGATCGCGACGCGAAAGAGCGATCCGCCGCCCATCGCCACGGCAAAGGTTTTCACCTTCAGCGCCGACAGATCCACGACCGGCTGCGCCGCGCGCCGCAGATGCCACCACGAAGCGATGCCCGCCGCCACGCCCACCGCGACGAGCACGCCGACGAAGGTCCAGTCGCCGTCGCTGCGCCCGACGAGCTCCATCGCGTAGAGCAGCGTCGTGCACGCGATGCCGCAGAGCGCGAAGCCCGGCAGGTCGAAGCGTCGCGTCGGGTCCTCGCGCTCGTTGCCGATATGACGCAGCGTCAGCAGCAGGCCGATCAGACCGAGCGGCACATTGAGATAGAAAATCCAGCGCCACGACGAATACGTCGTGATAAAGCCGCCGAGCGGCGGGCCGATCACCGGGGCGACGAGCCCGGGCCACGTGATGATCGCGATGGCGCGCATCAGGCCTTCCTTGGGCGTCGCGCGCAGCACGGCGAGCCGGCCGACCGGCACCATCATCGCGCCGCCGATGCCCTGCAGCACGCGCGCGGCGGCAAAGGCGGGCAGGGTCGAGGTGGTGGCGCACAGCACGGACGCCGCCGTGAAGACGGCGATCGCGCTCGCGAACACGGTGCGCAGGCCGAAGCGATCGGCCGCCCAGCCGGAAATCGGGATGAATACGGCGAGCGTGAGCAGATACGCCGTGATGCCGAGACTCATGTCGGCGGGATGCACGTTGAACGAGCGCGCCATCTGCGGTAACGCGGTGGCGATGATCGTGCCGTCGAGGTTCTCCATGAAGAAGGTCGCCGCGACGAGCGTGACGATGAGCGACGAGCCTTTTTTCTCGCGATTGCTTGCGGACGGCATCGGTCGGGCGCTCCTGCATGTCTCATTGGAAGCCTGACATTCTAGCCGCGAGAGCAGAGCTTTCGCGGCTATGGTAGTTTTTGCGATTGCCGGAAAACCAGCCACGCAGCATTTCCGACAACGCGCCGACAGCGCGCAAACAGAACGCCAACAAGAGGAATGAGCAATGAAGTTTCGGAAACTCGGTGATTCGGGTCTCGACGTCAGCCTGATCGGGCTCGGCACCATGACCTGGGGCGAGCAGAATACCGAAAGCGAAGCGCACGAGCAGATCGACTACGCGCTGGCCGAGGGCGTGAACCTGATCGATGCCGCCGAAATGTATCCGGTGCCGCCGCGCCCCGAGACGCAGGGCCGCACCGAGGAATTCATCGGCACGTGGCTCGCGAAGCATCCCGCAAAACGCAGCGACATCGTGCTCGCGACGAAGATCGCCGGGCCCGCGCGCCAGCCGCACAATCCGCGGCATATCCGCGGCGCGGGCAACCAGTTCGATCGCAAGAACCTGAACGAAGCCATCGACGGCAGCCTGAAGCGTCTGCAGACGGATTACGTCGATTTGTACCAGTTGCACTGGCCCGATCGCAGCACGATGACCTTCGGCCGCCCGGCATACCCGTATATCGACGACGAATACAGCGTGCCCATCGAGGAAACGCTCGCCGCACTCGCCGATCTCGTGAAGGCGGGCAAGATTCGCCATGTGGGCGTGTCGAACGAAACGCCGTGGGGTGTCGCCCAGTTCCTGCGCGCGGCCGAAAAGGCGGGGCTGCCGAAGATCGTCAGCATCCAGAATCCGTACAGCCTCGTGAACCGCACGTATGAGCTCGGCCTGTCGGAATTCACGCATAAGGAAGGCGTCGGGCTGCTCGCGTATTCGCCGCTCGCTTTCGGCTGGCTGTCGGGCAAGTACGAAGGCGGGGCGCGTCCCGCCGGCGCGCGCATCACGCTGTTCGAGCGCTTTCAGCGCTACAGCAAGCCCCAGGCGATCGCCGCGATCACCTCCTATGTCGAACTGGCGAAGCGCCACGGCCTCACGCCGACGCAACTCGCGCTCGCGTTCGTCAACACGCGGCCCTTCACGACGAGCACGCTGATCGGCGCGACGTCGATGGCGCAGTTGAAAGAGAACATCGAAAGCGTGAACGTCGAACTGTCGGAGGAAATTCTGAGCGAAATCGAGGCGCTGCACGAACGCCAGCCGAATCCGGCGCCCTGAAATTTCCTGTCTGCTCAGGGATTTGTCGAAGAATCGGATGGGCTGGCCGCGAATGTGTCAGCATTGACGTTCGCGCGGCGGATCAGCGCATCGCCTGAAAATCGTGCCGAAGGATGCCGCAGGCGTGCAGTGCGCGCATCCTTTTCGTAATACCGCCGTGGGGGGGGGGGGGGGGGGGGGGGGGGGGGGGGGGGGGGGGGGGGGGGGGGGGGGGGGGGGGGGGGGGGGGGGGGGGGGGGGGGGGGGGGGGGCGGGGGGGGGGGGGGGGGGGGGGGGGGGGGGGGGGGGGGGGGGGGGGGGGGGGGGGGGGGGGGGGGGGGGGGGGGGGG
>NZ_JALQDT010000015.1:0-142538 GCF_023631085.1 Caballeronia sp. INML1
CCCCCCCCCCCCCCCCCCCCCCCCCCCCCCCCCCCCCCCCCCCCCCCCCCCCCCCCCCCCCCCCCCCCCCCCCCCCCCCCCCCCCCCCCCCCCCCCCCCCCCCCCCCGGCGCACCCCTCGCAACATTCGCGGTGCGGTGCCGGTTTCAAGGCACTACACTTGCTCGATGGTCCTGGTTGCCCGCTGCGGCGCCTTTCGCCACAGCGCGCTCTTCGCAAAGGAGTCGTCGCTCATGTCTCAAGCAACACCTCAGGCCAAAGATCTCGATCGCCTCGCGATCGACACCATCCGTACCCTCTCGATGGACGCCGTGCAAAAGGCCAATTCCGGCCACCCCGGCACGCCGATGGCGCTCGCGCCCGTCGCGTTCCATCTCTGGCAGAACCATCTTCGTTACGACCCCGACGCGCCGCTCTGGCCGAATCGCGACCGCTTCGTGCTGTCGGTCGGCCATGCGTCGATGCTGCTTTACTCACTGCTGCATCTGGCGGGCGTGAAGGAAGTCGACGATGAGGGCAAGCCGACCGGCAAACCCGCCGTGTCGCTCGACGACATCGAGCATTTCCGCCAGCTCGACAGCAAGACGCCGGGTCACCCGGAATACCGCATGACGACCGGCGTCGAAACCACGACCGGCCCGCTCGGACAGGGTCTCGGCAACAGCGTCGGCATGGCGATGGCCGCGCGCTGGAAGGAAGCCCACTTCAACAAGGGCGAGGACACGATCTTCGACTACCGCGTCTACGCGCTGTGCGGCGACGGCGACATGATGGAAGGCGTGTCGCACGAAGCCGCGTCGCTCGCGGGGCATCTGCGGCTTTCGAACCTCATCTGGATCTACGACAGCAACCGCATCACCATCGAAGGCCATACGGATCTCGCGTATAGCGACGACGTCGAAGCGCGCTTTCACGGCTACAACTGGCACACGCTGCACGTCGACGACGCCAACGACGCGCAGGCGCTCGAAGATGCCATCAACAAGGCGAAGTCGCACACGGACAAGCCGACGCTGATCGTCGTGAAGAGCATCATCGGCTGGGGCGCGCCTAACAAGCAGGACACGGCGAGCGCGCACGGCGAGGCGCTCGGCGAGGAAGAGGTGAAGCTCGCGAAGAAGTTCTACGGCTGGCCGGAGGACAAGCAGTTCTATGTACCCGATGGTGTGATGCAGCACATCGCCGACGGCATGGGCGCGCGCGGCAAGAAGCTGCATGCCGAGTGGAAGCAGCGTTTCGACGCCTACGAGAAGGCCAATCCCGAGCTCGCGAAAGAAGCGTGGCTGATGCTCGGATCGAAGCTTCCCGACAACTGGGACGCCGATATTCCGACCTTCGAGCCCGACGCAAAAGGCATCGCCACGCGCGATTCGTCGGGCAAGGTGCTGAACGCCATCGCGCCGCGTCTTCCCTGGCTCATCGGCGGCGCGGCGGATCTCTCGCCATCGACGAAGACGAATCTCAAGTTCGAGGGCGCGGGCAGCTTCGAGCACGACAGCTACGGCGGACGCAATCTGCACTTCGGCATTCGCGAGCACGGCATGGGCGCGGTCTGCAATGGCCTGGCGCTCTCCGGATTGCGTCCGTATGGATCGACGTTCCTGATCTTCAGCGACTACATGAAGCCGCCGATCCGCCTCTCGGCGATCATGGAAGTGCCGGTGATCTACGTGTTCACGCACGATTCGATCGGCGTCGGCGAAGATGGTCCGACGCACCAGCCGATCGAGCAGTTGGCCTCCCTGCGCGGCGTGCCGGGCCTCTGCACGCTGCGCCCCGCCGATGCGAACGAGGTGAGCGAAGTGTGGCGCGTCGCGCTGTCGCATTCGAAGGAGCCGTCCTGCATCGTGCTCACGCGCCAGGCGCTGCCGACTTTCGATCGCAAGAAGTACGCATCGGCTGATGGCGTGAAGCATGGCGCGTATGTGCTCGCCGATGCCGAAGGCGGCAAGAAGCCCGAGGTTCTCCTGCTCGCGACCGGCAGTGAAGTGTCGCTGTGCGTCGAGGCCTACGAAAAACTGAAGGCCGAAGGCATCGCGGCGCGCGTCGTGTCCATGCCGTCGTGGGACATCTTCGAGAAGCAGGATACGGCGTACAAGGACTCGGTGCTGCCGCCGGACGTGAATGCGCGCGTCTGCGTCGAGCAGGCCGCGACGCTCGGCTGGGATCGCTATGTCGGCCGACTGGGAACCCAGATCGTGATGCACACATTCGGCGCATCGGCGCCGTTGAAGGCGTTGAAGAGCAAGTTCGGCTTCACGCCGGAAGCGGTCTACGAAGCCGCGAAGAAGCAGATCGAACGCGTGAAATCCAACGGCAAGGAGTGAATCATCATGCAGATCGGCATCGTGGGACTGGGGCGCATGGGCGGCAACATCGGGCGGCGGCTGATGCGCGGCGGGCATGCCTGCGTCGCGTACGATCACAATCCGCAAGCGACCGAAGCGCTCGCAAGCGACGGCGCGACGGGCGCGAAGGACCTGGGCGATCTCGTCGCGAAGCTGGCCGCGCCGCGCGTCGTCTGGCTGATGCTGCCCGCGGGGAAGATCACCGAAGACACGCTCAACGATCTGCACAAGATTCTCGGCGCGGACGACGTGATCATCGACGGCGGCAACAGCTTCTATAAAGACGATATCCGCCGCGCCGCGCAGTTGCGCGAGCAGGGCATCCATTACGTCGATGTCGGCACGTCGGGCGGCATCTGGGGACTGGAGCGCGGCTACTGCATGATGATCGGCGGCGATGAGGCGGTCGTGCGCCGGATGGATCCGATTCTCGCGACACTCGCGCCGGGACGCGGCGACATTCCCGAGACCCCCGGCCGCGAAGGGCGCGATCCGCGCGTCGAGAATGGCTACATGCATTGCGGACCGGTCGGTTCGGGGCACTTCGTGAAGATGGTCCACAACGGCATCGAGTACGGTCTGATGCAGGCGTATGCCGAAGGCTTTCACATCCTGAGGCACAAGGAGTCGAAGGACCTCGCGGAAGGCGAACGCTATACGCTCGATCTTGCGGATATCGCCGAAGTATGGCGGCGCGGCAGCGTGGTGTCGTCATGGCTGCTCGATCTGACCGCGGGCGCGCTCGCCAGCGACGGCACGCTCGAGCGCTTCTCGGCGGAAGTCGCGGACAGCGGCGAAGGGCGCTGGACGATCGAGGCGGCGATCGAGGAAGCGGTGCCCGCGCAGGTGCTGTCGGCGGCGCTTTACACGCGCTTCCGTTCGCGCGATGCCGAATCGTTCCCCGAACGCATGCTTTCGGCAATGCGCTTCGGCTTCGGCGGACATCACGAGTTTCCCGCGAAGTAGCGTTGCTTCGTCGACGGTGTAAATACGGCGATGGACTTGAGCGGTCCATCGCCGTTTTTCATTTCATCATGCGCCGCCGGAAGAGCCATGCGCACAGGAAGAACGGCACGAGCGCATACGCGAACAGCACGAGCACATGGAGGGCTGCGCCGTCGAACGGGCGGCCGAGCATCGCGGGGCGGATCAGTTCGACCGCGTGAAAGAGCGGCAGTACCTGCGTGACGCGCTGAGCGAGCGCGGGCAGTTGCGCGATCGGAAAGAACACGCCGGAGAGCAAGAGCATCGGCGTGAGCGCGAGCGTCTGATAGAACATGAAGAAGTCGTAGCTCGGCGCGAGCGCGGTGATGACCATCGCGGTGCTGGCGAACGCGAGTCCCGTCAGCGCGATGACGGGCAGCGCGATCAGCATCGACGGAAAGCTCGCATAGCCGAGCACGCCCGCGACGATCATGATCGCCACGCCAGAGAGCACCGACTTGCTCGCGGCCCATACGATCTCACCGAGCACGATGTCGCCGAGCGTGAGCGGCGTATGCATGATGGCTTCCCACGTGCGCTGAACGTGCATGCGCGAGAAGCCCGAGTACATCGCCTCGAAGCTCGCGGACATCATCACGCTCGATGCCGCCGTGCCCGCCGCGAGAAACGCGATGTACGACACACCGTCGACATGCCCGACCATCAGCCCGAGACCCAGTCCCAGGCCGAAGAGATAGATCATGGGGTCGGCGAGATTGCCGATCATCGAGGCAATCGCGAGCTTCTTCCAGACGAGATAGTTGCGCCGCCAGACCGACATCCAGTGCGTTGCATTGGCGGGCAGCGCGCTGGCTAGCGGCGTCACGCTTTGCGCGTGTTTCGGCTGCGCCCGCTCGCGTTTCTTGTTCTTGTCGATGCGGGATGGTTCGAGCGTATCCATTGAGTCAGTCCACCATTTCCCGTCCCGTGAGACGCAGGAAAACATCTTCGAGATTCGCCGGACGATGCAGATAGCGCACGTCCGCGCGGCCTTTCACGCGCGCATGCACGGGCTGCGGATCGTCCACGTAGCAAAAGAGCGTTTCGCCGCTCACTTCCATGCGCTCGACGAACGGCTCGAGTTCCGTCGCGAGCGCCTGCGGATCGGGCCCGTAAATCTCGATGACATCCGAGCCGATCACCGATTCGATGAGATCGTGCGGACGTCCTTCGGCAATCTTGCGGCCTTCCTCGATCACGCAGACGCGGTCGCACAGACGTTCGGCTTCTTCCATGAAATGCGTCGTCAGAAGGATGGTCTTGCCGCGCGTGAGCAGCGAGCGCAGGCGCTCCCAGATGAGATGCCGCGCTTGCGGATCGAGTCCGGTCGTTGGTTCATCCATCACGAGGACATCGGGATCGTTGACGAGCGCGCGCGCGAGCGTGAGACGCCGCTTCATGCCGCCCGACAATTCGCCGACGCGCGCATTCGCCTTGCTCTCCAGACGCGCGAATTCGAGCAGCGAAGGCACGAGCGCATCCATGCGCGCGCCGGTCAGACCAAAGTAGCGGCCGAAGACAGTCAGGTTTTCGCGCACCGTGAAATCGGGATCGAGGTTGTCGAACTGCGGCACGACGCCCACGCGTTCTCTCGCGAACCGGGCGCGCGCGGGGACCGGCTCGCCGACGAGACGAATCGCGCCGCTATCGGGCGAGGTGATGCCGAGCAGCATCTTGAGCGTCGTCGTCTTGCCCGCGCCGTTCGGGCCGAGCAGTCCGAAACATTCGCCGGGCCGCACATCGAACGAGAGACCATCGACGACGGTGCGTTCACCGTAGTGCTTCCTTACTTCGCTGAACTCGATGGCGGGCGCGCCGCTTTCATCGGACCCGCGTGCAGTGCGCTGTTGCAATGTTTGATCAGTCATGCATTCGTGCCGGGAAAACCGCGTGGGGAAATCCAGCGGGCTAGTGTAATCCATTGCACCAAGGCGATGCCTGGCGTGCAACCGCGTGCGGCGGGCGCGTTTCAAACCTGTGCGGCGAGCGTTGAACCGGTTCCGGCCGAAAGTGCCAGAGGCTTGTCCGTTGGCGTGTTCAGAGTTCTGGCACGGTGCGAGCTAGCATGTTCGCGCCGGTAAGCGTTTTCCAGCGTTGCCACGCATGTGGCGACACACGATGATGAAGCAACGCCGCGGGTAAATCGCGCTGTGGTCGCATCGAGCGGGCGCGAAGGGCAAGTTGGCCAGGGAGGTCATGATGGAAAGCTACCGAAAAATCCTGCTCTGCTATGACGGTTCCAGAGAGGGTCGCAAGGCATTGCGGCAAGGCGCGAATCTCGCGCTGGACCTGAATGCCGAGACGCACGTCCTCGCGGTGGTGGACATGCGATCGAGCATTGCGCAGAGCGCCGGACTGCTAACCGATATGGCCTGCGGACGCTTCGAGGAGGCCGCGCGCGATATTTTGCAGGAAGGCGTCGACTGGCTGCGCGAGCGGGGTCTTCAGGCGCAGGGACACTTCGCGTTCGGGCACCCGATCGACGAAATCGCGGCGCTTGCGGAAAGCCTTCAGGTCGATCTCGTCGTGGTGGGGCATCGCTGCCGCAACGGTCTCGCGCGCTGGTGGATGGGCGCGGGCAACACTCCGTTGCTCGACCGCGTGAAGTGCAGCATTCTTGTAGCCGTCTGTCAGGCCGGTGAATCGGCGGAGGCCGAAGATGAAGCGGCCTACGCCGCGAAACCGGTCAAGGCCGAAGCCGGCGCCTGAAGAGGACGTTCGACGCGTCACCCGTTGAGATCGACCGCGACGAGCTTCCATGTCATGAGGCCGTAGCGATGGAAGATCGCCGAGTAACGCGCATCTCCGGCGCCGTGCTGATACGTGACGACGAACGTGTTCAGGCTTCGATAACCGGCCGTGGTCTGGGGCGGCACCTTCGGTGTCTGCTGCGCGGTCGTGACGCCGGGGGCCGGCGCGTCCGGGTGCGCCGCCGATGAGCCGCTCCCGGCCGGCGGCGGCTGCTCGCCCGGATCGCCGCGCGGCGGAATGCCGTTCAGAATCGCCGCGACGCCGTCCGGTGTCGCATAGGAGTCCACCAGAGGACCGACGAGCGCTGCGCCGATCATCGCCCCGATGATCGCGAGCGGATTGCCGCTCTTTTGTATATCGACGCGGCGCGTGAGCAGCGCGCCGACCTGCTCCTTGAGGCTCGCGCGCAGCGCGGGAAAATCGACGTACTCGTTGACGGTCTGCGCATCGCGCGCATCGGCTGCGCGTTTTACGCGGTTCAGCGCGATGTAAGGCGACGCATAGATAAAAGCGAGCGCCGCGGCGAGAATCAGGACGACGACTGCGGCGGCGACGGAGCGGCTAGTGCGGGACATGCGACGGCGAAGCCTCTCTGCAAAACGTGAATCTGAAATTGACCTCGCAGGCGCGTGATAAATCCCGTTAATTCACATTCTGCGGGCGGTGCGCCTCGTTTCAGGCGAGGATGCCGCCGGTGAGCCCCGCGTTTTCCTCCGCGATGCAACGGTCGATCATGCGCGACACTTCGTCGATCTTGCCTACCAGAATCACGCGTGACTGGCCGCGATAGACACGCACCGGCGCGCGCTGTTCCGGCTCCGCATGCACTGTGCTGTTCAACGACACGCGCGCGAAAGCCGGCTGCTGGGACGGCAGCGCGGGCATTTCGTCGAAGAGATCCGACGTAGTTTCGGCGCGCGGCATGCCGCAGGCGATCAGCGCGCGCAGATGGCGCAGGCGGCCGAATTGACGGAAGGGCAGCAGCCGGGCAAAACGTTCCATGATGACTCTCCAGACGATAGGACGCACCGCGGCGCACCGCGCACGGCGGCCGTCATGCTTGTTATGTTTGAACCGGCTCGACTGAACGTCGAAAGCGGTTGGTGAGGCTATCTTGCGATGTCAATGAGACATTTCTTGTCCCGTTGCGAAAGTGAGCGAATGATTTGCCTCCGACTTTCGCTTCCCGCCCATGTCGCGCGGAGACCTCAGAACTCGCCTGAACGAATCAGCCCGACCGCGATGCCTTCCAGCGCGAAATCGCTGCTGCCGGAGCGCACGAAAATATTCTCGTAGTCCGGGTTTTCGGCGATGAGCTCGACGCCGTCCGGACGGCGTTTCCAGCGTTTGACCGTCACGTCGTCGCCGAGACGCGCGACCACGATCTGTCCGTCTTTCGCTTCGGTGCGCTTCTGCACGGCCAGCAAGTCGCCGTCGAGGATGCCGGCGTCGCGCATCGAGAGGCCGCGCACTTTCAGCAGATAGTCCGGCCGGCTGGAAAAGAGCGCGGGGTCGCAGGCGTAATGCTGCGAGATGTGTTCCTGCGCGAGGATCGGACTCCCGGCCGCGACACGCCCGACGAGCGGCAGCGACAGCTGCATGATGCTCTGATGCGGCAGCGTGAATTGATGGGGCATGTCCTCCGAACGATCGGAGCGCGAGGCATCGCCGAGCAGCCTGATGCCGCGCGACGAGCCCGCCGCGAGTTCGATCACGCCCTTGCGCGCCAGCGCCCGCAAGTGCTCCTCCGCGGAATTCGCCGAGCTGAAGCCGAGTTCCGCCGCAATCTCGGCGCGCGTCGGCGGAAAGCCCGTGCGGTCGATCGCGCGCTGGATCAGTTCGAACACCTGCTGCTGCCGCGCGGTAAGTTTTGATGTCTTGGTCACTGGCTCGGGCCCTTGGTGCACTGTATGGATGGACAGATGACTGTATTTTTATACAGTATTTCGCGCTTTTCAAGCTTTACTTTAAGTTCGCCCGTCTGCGGCTGCCGCGCGCACGCTTAGCGGCCGCGATCGCTTTTTCCATCCAGGAATATCGTTCTTAGCAGTTTTACGTATAAAAAAGTGAATAACGATTATTTCTAATCATATAGACGCCTCGATAGACTGATTCCGTCAATTCGATAAGACGGAGAACGGGGAATGCAAAGCATCAGACTGGGATTGGGCAAAGGCGCGCGGCGCCTGGTCGCGGCGGCGGCGCTGACGGCGGCGGGCGTTGGGATGGCCGCGTCGGCCTTCGCGCAGACGTCGTTTCTGAACGTCTCATACGACCCGACCCGCGAGCTGTATCAGGACTTCAATCAGGCGTTCGCGAAAAAGTGGAAGGCCGATACCGGCGAGACGGTGACCTTCAAGCAATCGCACGGCGGCTCGGGCGGACAGGCTCGCGCGGTGCTCGACGGTCTGCAGGCCGACGTCGTCACGCTCGCGCTCGCTTACGACATCGATGCGCTCGCCTCCAAGGGACTCGTCGGCGCGGATTGGCAAAAGCGCCTGCCGGACAACGCGTCGCCGTACACGTCGACGATCGTGTTCCTCGTGCGCAAAGGCAATCCGAAGCACATCAAGGACTGGGACGATCTGACGAAGCCCGGCGTGTCGATCGTCACGCCGAACCCCAAGACCTCGGGCGGCGCGCGCTGGAATTACCTCGCGGCGTGGGCGTATGCGCAGCACAAGCCGGGCGGCAACGAGCAGACCGCGAAAGATTTCGTGACGAAGCTCTATAAGAATGCCGGCGTGCTCGATTCCGGCGCGCGCGGCGCCACGACGAGCTTCGTGCAGCGCGGCCAGGGCGACGTGCTGATCGCGTGGGAAAACGAAGCGTTCCTTTCGGTGAAAGAGTTCGGCACCGACAAGTTCGAGATCGTCGTGCCGACGGTGAGCATCCTCGCGGAACCGCCGGTCGCGGTGGTCGACAAGGTCGTCGACAAGCACGGCACGCGCAAGCTCGCCGATGCCTATCTCAAGTACCTGTATAGCGACGAAGGACAGCAGATCGCCGCACGCAACTTTTATCGGCCGCGCTCGGACAAGGTGCCCGCCGAACTCACCAAGCAGTTTCCGAAGCTGAAGCTCTACACCATCGACGACACGTTCGGCGGCTGGACCAAGGCGCAGAAGACGCATTTCGCGGACGGCGGCGTGTTCGATTCGATCTATCAACCGCAGTAACAGAAGAAGCGGGCGACGCGGCGCATCCATGACGCCGCGCGCCCGAAGCAGCAACGCGCCTCACCCCGGCGCAAAAAAGGATCAATCAAGGATGACGACCCTCACATTCAAGAAGCCGAGCGCGCTTCCCGGGTTCGGCCTGACGCTCGGCATCACGGTGGCGTACTTGAGCCTCGTGGTGCTGATTCCGCTCGCCGCCACCTTCGCGAAGACGGCGACGCTCGACTGGGCGCAGTTCGTACGCGCAGTGACCTCGCCGCGCGTGCTCGCGTCGTATCGGCTCACGTTCAGCGCGGCGCTCGGCGGCGCACTCATCAACGCGGTGTTCGGCTTTCTCGTCGCGTGGGTGCTTGTGCGCTACACGTTTCCGTTCAAGCGCATCGTCGATGCGATCGTCGATCTGCCGTTTGCGCTGCCGACTTCCGTCGCGGGCATCTCGCTCGCCGCGGTCTATGCGGGCAACGGCTGGATCGGGCAATATCTCGCGCCGCTCGGCATCAAGGTCGCCTTCACGCCGCTGGGCGTGCTCGTCGCGCTGACGTTCATCGGCTTGCCTTTCGTCGTGCGCACGGTTCAGCCCGTGCTGGAAGAATTCGAACGGGAGCAGGAAGAGGCCGCCGCGTGCCTTGGCGCGACGCGCTGGCTGACGTTTCGCCGCGTCGTGCTGCCTTCGGTCTTTCCCGCGCTACTGACGGGTTTCGCGCTCGCGTTCGCGCGCGCACTCGGCGAGTACGGCTCGGTGATCTTCATCGCGGGCAATGTGCCGATGAAATCCGAGATCACGTCGCTGCTCATCATCACGAAGCTCGAACAGTACGACTATGCCGGCGCGACCGCGCTCGCCGTCGTGATGCTGTGCGTGTCGTTCCTGATGCTGCTCTTCATCAATACGCTGCAGTGGTTCCTGCAGCGGCGCACGAGCAGGACGGGCGCGGCGCCTGCCGTCGCGGCCGGCCCTTCGCTGCACGTCGGACATCCGGGCGGAGGTCACGCATGAGCACGCCCGATAGCAAGGCGCTTCCGGTGCACGCACCCGTGCGCGTGCGCAAGCACAGCCTCAACCCCGTCACCGAGCCGCGTGCCGTGCGCTGGCTGCTCACGGGCATCGCGCTCGTGTTTCTTGCGCTCTTTCTCGTGGTCCCGCTCGTCGCGGTGTTCGTGCAGGCATTCGCGAAAGGCATCGACTATTACTTCGAGTCGCTGAAGGATCCGGATGCGTGGTCCGCGATCAAGCTCACGCTGGTCACCGCCGCGATCGCCGTGCCGCTGAATGTCGTGTTCGGACTGGCGGCGTCGTGGGCGATCGCGAAGTTCGACTTCCGCGGCAAGGCGCTCTTGACCACGCTCATCGATTTGCCGTTCTCGGTCTCGCCGGTGATCTCGGGTCTCATTTACGTACTGATCTTCGGCGCGCAGGGCTGGTTCGGCCCGTGGCTCGCCGCGCATGACGTGCAGATCATCTTCGCGGTGCCGGGCATCGTGCTCGCGACCATCTTCGTGACGTTCCCGTTCGTCGCCCGCGAGCTGATTCCGCTGATGCAGGCGCAGGGCAACGACGAAGAGGAAGCGGCGCACGTGCTCGGTGCATCGGGCTGGCAGATCTTCAGGCGCGTGACGCTGCCCAACGTGAAGTGGGGCCTGCTCTACGGCGTGATCCTCTGCAACGCCCGCGCGATGGGCGAGTTCGGCGCGGTATCGGTCGTGTCGGGCCACATCCGCGGCCAGACCGACACGATGCCGCTGCACGTCGAAATTCTCTATAACGAATACAACTTCTCGGCCGCGTTCGCGGTGGCGTCGCTGCTCGCGCTGCTCGCGCTCGTCACGCTCGCGCTCAAGCTCCTCGCGGAGCGGCGCATGTCGCAAGCCGTCAGCGAAGCCCGGAAACCCGCACAGCATTGAAGAGGCCGACAACATCATGAGCATCATCGTTCGCAATCTGCAAAAACGCTTCGGCGATTTCACCGCGCTCGACAACGTCACGCTGGATTTTCCTGCAGGCGAACTGGTCGCGCTGCTCGGGCCTTCCGGCTGCGGCAAGACCACGCTGCTGCGGGTCATCGCAGGCCTCGAGTTCGCCGATGCGGGACAAGTCGTGCTGCATGGAGAGGACGTCGCGGCAGTCGGCGCGCGCGAGCGGCAAGTCGGCTTCGTGTTCCAGCATTACGCGCTCTTCAGGCACATGACGGTGTTCGAGAACGTCGCGTTCGGCCTGCGTGTGAAGCCGCGCCGCGAGCGTCCGAGCGAAGCCGCGATCCGCGAGAAAGTGCATGAACTGCTGAAGCTCGTGCAGCTCGACTGGCTCGCCGAACGTTTTCCGTCCGAGCTGTCGGGCGGACAGCGGCAGCGCATCGCGCTCGCACGCGCGCTCGCCGTCGAGCCGAAAGTGCTCCTGCTCGACGAGCCGTTCGGGGCGCTCGACGCGAAAGTGCGCAAGGAACTGCGCAGCTGGTTGCGCCGCCTGCACGACGATCTGCATATCTCGACACTCTTCGTCACGCATGACCAGGAAGAGGCGCTCGAAGTGGCGGACCGCATCGTCGTGATGAATCATGGGCGGGTGGAGCAGGTAGGTAGCCCGCAGGACGTGTACGATCATCCGCAGACGTCGTTCGTGTACGAGTTTCTCGGCGCGGCGAACCGGCTGCAGGGCAATGTCGATGCGAACGGCTTCGTCGCCGATGGCGCCGCGAGCCCGATCGCCACACAGGCGCATTTCAGCGGCCGGGCGCTTGCGTATGTGCGCCCGCATGATCTCGCACTGTATCCCGCCGACGGCGCGCATCGCGATGGCATCGTGGTCGGCGTGCGGCGCGTCGTGACGCTGGGCGGCTCGGTGCGCGTCGAGCTCGAAGGCAGCGCGGGCAGCGTGATCGAGGCGGAGCTGGATCGGGAGGCATGGCGCGCGCTCAAGCTCGATATCGGCGATGGCGTGACGGCCGTGCCACGCGCGCTGCGGGTCTTTCCGGCGCCATCGCCGGCGCAATGACATAACGACATAAAAGGATCGCGGAGAGGTTCACATGAATTTTCAGCAACTGCGCTTCGTGCGCGAGGCCGTGCGTCAGAACATGAATCTGACGGAGGTCGCCAACGTGCTCTACACGTCGCAATCCGGCGTGTCGAAACAGATCAAGGATCTCGAGGACGAGCTCGGCGTCGATATCTTCATTCGACGCGGCAAACGTCTCACGGGACTCACCGAGCCGGGCAAGGAGGTGCATCAGCTGATCGAGCGCATGCTGCTCGACGCCGAGAACCTGCGGCGCGTCGCGCGCCAGTTCGCGGATCAGGACAACGGCCACCTGGTCGTCGCGACGACCCACACGCAGGCGCGTTACGCGCTGCCGAAGGTCATCCGCCAGTTCACGGAAGTGTTCCCCAAGGTGCATCTCGCGTTGCGCCAGGGCAGCCCGCAGCAGATCGCGCAGATGATCATCAATGGCGAGGCGGATATCGGCATCTCGACCGAAGCGCTCGACCGTTACCCGGACATCGTCACGTTTCCGTGCTATTCGTGGCATCACACGGTCGTCGTGCCGAAGGATCATCCGCTCGTCGGCCGCGAGAACATCACGCTCGAGCAGATCGCCGAATATCCGATCGTCACCTACGACCAGGACTTCACCGGCCGCTCGCACGTCGATCAGGCGTTCGCGAGCGCGGGCGCGATTCCCGATATCGTGCTGACCGCGATCGATGCCGACGTCATCAAGACGTATGTCGAGCTGGGCATGGGCATCGGCATTGTCGCGGCGATGGCCTACGACGCGAAGCGGGACACCGAGCTTGTCGCGCTCGACACGCAGCATCTTTTCGAGGCCAGCACGACGCGCGTCGGGCTGAGAAAGGGCGCGTTCCTGCGGGCGTACGCGTATCGATTGATCGAGATGTTCGCGCCGCAACTCGAAGAAGCGCAGATCGCGGCCCAGCTTCGCGAAACGGCGTGATTCACATGCCGGCTGATTTACAATCGCCGGCATGAATACTTCCTCTCTCCCTCGCATTGCCGTGCTGGCAACGGGCGGCACCATCGCCGGGTCCGCCGGTGATGCATCGAAGACGGCGGGCTACAAGGCGGGCGTCGTCGGCGTCGACAAATTGCTCGATGCCGTGCCCGCGCTAGGTACAGTCGCGCGCATTCACGCCGAGCAGATCGCGAGCATCGACAGCAAGGACATGAGCGTTGCGCTGTGGACCGCGCTCGCCTCGCGCGTCAATGAACTGCTCGCGCAGGACGATATCGATGGCGTCGTCGTCACGCATGGCACCGATACGCTCGAAGAAACCGCGTATCTGCTGCATCTCACCGTGAAGCACGCGAAGCCTGTCGTGCTGACGGCGGCGATGCGTCCATCGACCGCGCTGTCCGCCGATGGCCCGCTCAATCTGCTGAACGCGGTGACGGTCGCGGCCTCGAAGGACGCGGCGGGCAAGGGCGTGCTCGTCGCATTCAATAATCAGATCCACTGCGCACGCGATGTCACCAAGACGAGCACCTACGCGGTCGATGCGTTCCGTTCGCCCGAGACCGGCGTGCTCGGCTTCGTGCAGGACGGGCGCGTCGAGTTTCAGCGTACGGTCGTGCGGCCGCATACCACTGCCAGCGAGTTTTCCGTGACCGATGAATGGCCGATGGTCGAGATCGTCGCGAGTTACGCGGATGCATCGCGCGTGATGGTCGATGCCCTCGTGGCGGCGGGTGTGCGCGGGATCGTCGTCGCGGGCACGGGCAACGGCTCGATGCATGCGACGCTCACGCAGGCGCTCGCCGATGCGGTAAGGCAGGGCGTCGCGGTGGTGCGCGCGTCGCGCGTGGGGTCGGGGCATGTGATGCGCAACGGCGCCGCGAATGATGACGCGCTCGGGAGCGTCAGTGCGGGGACGCTTAATGCCTATAAGGCGCGGGTGTTGTTGATGCTTGCTCTGGCTTCGGGGGTCGGAGACCTGCAGCGCGTTTTCGATGCTTACTAGTTTTTGTTTTGTTTGATTGATTGCAAGACAAAAAAACGCGAACCGAAGTCCGCGTTCGAATCGTCGAAACCAAGAAAAATCAGTTCGCCGCCGGAATACGCAGCACCTGCCCTGGATAAATCTTGTCCGGACTCTTCAACATCGGCTTATTCGCTTCGAAGATCACATCGTTCTTCGAGCCGTTGCCATAGTATTTCTCGGCGATCTTCCAAAGATTGTCGCCCGACACGACGGTGTAATACTGCGACTCGGGCTCGCTACTGGGCACGGTCAACTGGTCATCGACCTTGTCGACGTGCTGCACATTGCCCGCCGCGACGAGAATCTTTTCCTTCGTCGCCTGATCCGGCGCCTGGCCCGACACGGTCACGGTATGCGACGCGCCGTCATACTTCACATCCAGATTGTCCGCATTGAGACCCTGCGAACGGATGTACGTCGCGATGGCTTCGCCCGCTTTCTGATTCAGCGCCGCGACATCGACAGGCGCCGCGGCCGGCGCCGCTTCAGCCTTCGACGAGACTGCGCCGAAGAGTTTCTCACCTGCTTCCTTGATAAAGCTGAGGATTCCCATTGTTCAACTCCTTGATTAGCAGTGGTGTTACGGCTCGCGAAGTCTAGGCAGATTAGTCGCGATGACCACCAGATAGTTCTGAGTTTTCACAAAAGGATTTGTACACCGCTCATGCTTCAGCAGTAAGACACAAACTGCAACAATCCGACGCGGACACCCGACGACAAACCGTCTGACCGACCAAGGCTTACCCGGCGCACCGCCGGGTGCCGCTCTCGGACCCCACTTTGCCGCCCTCAGCCCAGAGCGACATTTGTCCCGCGTGCCCATACGCGGGACGCCCCACGGTTCAGGCGATACGAATCACGCAGCAGCCTTGGCCTGCTGCGGCTCTTCGGCCACCTGGAAGTTCGACATGATTTCGAGCGCACGCACGAGCGCCGAGTGATCCCACGCCTTTCCGCCGTTCGCGGCGCATACGCTGAACAATTGCTGCGCGCTCGCCGTGTGGGGCAGGGCGAGGCCCATCTTGCGCGCGCCGTCGAGCGCGAGGTTCAAATCCTTTTGATGCAGCTCGATACGAAAGCCCGGATTGAACGTGCGTTTCGTCATGCGCTCGCCATGCACTTCGAGGATGCGCGACGATGCGAAACCGCCCATCAGTGCTTTACGCACGCGCTCCGGATCGGCGCCCGAACGTGCCGCGAACAGCAGCGCTTCCGCGACCGCCTCGATGTTCAGCGCGACGATGATCTGGTTCGCGACCTTGCACGTCTGACCCGCACCGTTGTCGCCGATGAGCGAGATGTTCTTGCCCATCAGTTCGAACAAAGGCTTTGCGATCTCGAACGACTTCTCGGGACCGCCGACCATGATCGTGAGCGTCGCTTCACGCGCGCCGACTTCGCCGCCGGACACCGGCGCGTCGAGATAGTCGCAGCCGAGCGCGTTGATCTTCTTCGCGAACTCCTGCGTGTCGAGCGGGGCGATCGAGCTCATGTCGATCACGAGCTTGCCCTTCGTGAGACCCTTCGCGACGCCGTCATCGGCGAACAGCACATTGGCGACATCGGGCGTGTCGGGCACCATCGTGATGACGATCTCGCTTTCCTGCGCGACCGCGGTGGAATCCGCGACGACCTGCGTCTGCGCGCGGATATCGTCCGGCACCGGATACTTGCCGTTCACGACGAGCTTGTGACCGCCCTTGATGAGATTGCGCGCCATGTGCGCGCCCATGATGCCGAGACCGATGAAACCGATGGTTGCCATGCTTCCAGCTCCTCCTGTGTGTCAGATTTAAGCGGCAGCGGTGGCTTTCACGCCGCCGATGCTTTGCAGCCAGCCGAGGCCCGCTTCGGTGCCATTGAGCGGCTTGTACTCGCAGCCGATCCAGCCTTGATAACCAATCTCGTCGAGCAGGCCGAACAGATACGCGTAGTTGATTTCGCCCGTGCCCGGCTCGTTGCGGCCGGGGTTGTCGGCGAGCTGGATATGCGCGATCTGCGGCAGGTTCTTCCTGATCGTCGCCGCGAGTTCGCCTTCCATGCGCTGCATGTGATAGATGTCGTACTGCAGGAACAGATTGTCCGAGCCGACCGCGCGGATCACATCCAGTCCTTCTTTCGAACGGTTGAGCGCGAAGCCCGGAATGTCGTACGCGTTGCACGGCTCGACTAGCAGCCTGATGCCTTCCTTCTTCAGGGCGTCTGCCGCAAAACGCAGATTCTCGATGATCGTCGTGCGCGCCTGTTCCGCCGAGACGCCCGCCGTCGGAATGCCGACGAGGCAATTCAGTTGCGGCACGTTCAGCGCCTTGGCATATTCGATCGCGCGCGGCACGCCTTCGCGGAACTCCGCGACGCGATCCGGCAGGCAGGCGATACCGCGCTCGCCCGCTTCCCAGTTGCCCGCGGGCAGGTTATGCAGCACGATCTGCAGGTCGTTGTCCTTCAGGCGCCTCTGGATGTCGCTGATCGAGAACGCGTAAGGGAACAGGAACTCGACCGCCTTGAAGCCCGCGTTCGCCGCCGCGGCAAAGCGGTCGAGGAACGGGACTTCGTTGAACAGCATGGTCAGGTTCGCAGCAAATTTCGGCATTATTTTGTCCTGATGGTCGGTCAGTGGATGTGCGCCGCGCGGTCCGGTCGTTCGACACGCGGCGGCGATACTCAGTCGAGCGGCGTGATTGCGGTCGGTGCATCGACCTTGCTCGCGGCGAGCTCCTCGAATTCGTTGATCGCGTCGATCTCGGTGCCCATCGCGATGTTCGTCACGCGCTCGAGAATCATCTCGACGACGACCGGCACCTGATGTTCGGCAGCCAGCGCCTGCGCCTGCTTGAGCGCCGGTGCGATGTCTTCCGGCTTGTGCACGCGCAGCGCCTTGCAGCCGAGACCTTCGGCGACCGCGACGTGATCCACGCCATAGCCTTCGAGCTCAGGCGCATTGATATTGTCGAACGCGAGCTGCACGCAATAGTCCATGTCGAAGCCGCGCTGCGCCTGACGGATCAGGCCGAGGTACGAGTTGTTCACGACCACGTGCACGTACGGCAGCTTGAATTGCGCGCCGACCGCGAGCTCTTCGATCATGAACTGGAAGTCGTAGTCGCCCGAGAGCGCGACGATCTTGCGTTGCGGGTCCGCGGCACGCACGCCGAGCGCAGCGGGAATCGTCCAGCCGAGCGGGCCGGCCTGGCCGCAGTTGATCCAGTTACGCGCCTTGAAGACGTGCAGGAACTGCGCGCCCGCGATCTGCGACAGACCGATCGTCGTGACGAAGCAGGTGTCGCGGTCGAACGCGAGATTCATCTCTTCGTAGACGCGCTGCGGCTTCATCGGGACGTTGTCGAAGTGCGTCTTGCGCAGCATCGTGCGCTTGCGCTGCTGGCAGTCGGCGACCCACGCGCGGCGGTCCTTCAGCTTGCCGGCGGCCTTCCATTCCTTCGCCACTTCGACGAACAGTTCGAGCGCGGCCTTCGCATCCGACACGATGCCGAGGTCCGGTCCGAACACGCGGCCGATCTGCGTCGGCTCGATATCCACGTGCACGAACTTACGGCCCTTGGTGTAAACCTCGACGCTGCCGGTATGGCGGTTCGCCCAGCGGTTGCCGATGCCGAGCACGAAGTCGGAGGCGAGCATCGTCGCGTTACCGTAGCGGTGCGACGTCTGCAGGCCGACCATGCCGGCCATCAGCGGGTGATCGTCCGGAATCGCGCCCCAGGACATGAGCGTCGGAATGACGGGCACGCCGAGCGTTTCGGCGAACTGCACGAGCAGATCTTCGGCCGCTGCATTCAGCACGCCGCCGCCGGAGACGATCAACGGCTTTTCGGCGTCGTTGAGCATCGTCAGCGCTTTTTCGATCTGCGCGCGCGTTGCCTTCGGCTTGTAGACCGGCAGCGGCTCATACGTGTCGATGTCGAATTCGATCTCGGCGAGCTGCACGTCGATCGGCAGGTCGACCAGCACCGGACCCGGACGGCCCGAGCGCATCAGATGGAAGGCCTGCTGGAACACGCGCGGCACGAGCGCCGGCTCGCGCACGGTGACGGCCCACTTCGTGACCGGCTTGGCGATCGATTCGATGTCGACGGCCTGGAAGTCTTCCTTGTACAGACGCGCACGCGGCGCCTGGCCGGTGATGGCGAGAATGGGGATCGAATCCGCCTGGGCCGAGTAGAGGCCCGTGATCATGTCCGTGCCCGCCGGACCCGACGTGCCGATGCAAACGCCGATGTTGCCGGGCGCGGCCCGGGTATAACCTTCGGCCATGTGCGAGGCGCCCTCGACGTGGCGCGCGAGCACGTGGCTGATGCTGCCCGACTTCTTCATCGCCGAGTAGAAGGGGTTGATGGCGGCGCCCGGCACGCCGAACGCGGTGTCGATTCCTTCTTTTTCCAGCACGAGGACGGCTGCGTCGACGGCTCTCATCTTGGGCATGGTTGTCTCCTTCCTGGGGTCTCTATCCGAAATGGCTGTCTGCATTCAAGCAGGGTTCCGTTGCACTTTAAGTCTGTGAAAAAGGTTTGATAAGATCAGCCGGAGTCGCTTTTTCCCAAACAAAAAGTATCGAATGTCCGTTCCGCTCGATATGGCGGCTGGAGACGAGAGATGGACCGCTTCAAGCAGATAGAAACCTTCGTGCGCGTGGCCGAAGCCGGCAGCCTGGCCGCGGCGGCGCTGGAGGAGGGCGTGTCGCCGGTGATTCTCGGAAGGCGCATCGACGCGCTCGAAAAGCGCCTCGGCGTGAAGCTGATGTATCGCTCGACGAGGCGGCTCGTCGTGAGCGAAGAGGGCGCGGCGTTTCTGGACCGCTGCAAAAATCTGCTGTCGGAATGGGATCAGGCAGAGAACGAACTCGCGGCGGGACGGCGCGCGGTGGGCGGACATCTGATCGTGTCGGCGCCGGCGGCGTTCGGGCGCATGCACGTCGCGCCGCACGCGCCCGCGTTCGTCGCTGACAAGCCCGAATTGCAGATGTCGTTCAATCTGACCGACCGCGTCGTCGATCTGGTGCGCGAGGGCTATGACCTGTCGATTCGCATCGGCGGGGCGGTCGACCCGAATTTCGTCGCCGTCAAGCTCGCAAGCAACCGGCGCGTCGTGTGCGGCACGCCTGCCTACTTCAGGAAGCACGGCCGGCCGAAAGCGCTCGAAGACCTGCCGAATCACAATTGCCTTGCGTTCAATCTGCAGGGGGGACAGAACCGCGGCTGGTATTTCCGGCGTAGCGGCAAGGTCGTGACGGTTCGCGTCACCGGAAACCTCGATTGCAACGACGGCGAGTTGCTGCACCGCTGGGCGTCGGAAGGGCTGGGGCTCGGCTGGCGCTCGACTTGGGAGATCCAGCGGCAACTGGAGTCGGGCGAACTCGAAACCGTCCTCGACGAATTCGAACTGCCCGACTACGACATCCTCGCGGTCTATCCGCAACAGCGCTACGTACCGGCGCGCGTGCGGTATTTCATTGATTATCTTAAGGAAATCTATGCGCAGCCCGGTTACTGGAGCCGTCCGCTGACGCTTCCCGGCGAATCGCATCCGCCGCACGAGCACAGCCGCTAACTGCTTGAAAAGCCGACGATTTGACTTGCCGGCCCAGCCGATTCGCGCTATAGTTTCGGGCTTCTCACTTGCCACACTGGTCCGACGCCCGGGTGGCTTCAATCCACAAGTAGCTACAAGGAGTGAACATGCGTCATTACGAAATCGTCTTTATCGTGCATCCCGATCAGAGCGAGCAAGTGCCCGCGATGATCGAGCGTTACAAGAGCACGATCACGTCGCACGGTGGCCAGATCCACCGCATCGAGGACTGGGGCCGTCGCCAACTGGCCTACATGATCGAGAAACTCGCGAAGGCTCACTACGTCTGCATGAACATCGAATGCGACCAGGCTACGCTCGAAGAACTGGAACACGCGTTCAAGTTCAACGACGCCGTTCTGCGTCACCTCATCGTCAAGATGAAGAAGGCCGAAACCGGCCCGTCGCCGATGATGAAGGAAGTGCAGCGCGAAGAAGCCAAGAAGGCGGCCAGCCAGCCGTCCGAAGCGCAGGCTTAAGGACAGTTTCGAACTGTCAAGCCACCAGGGGAAGCTATCTCGTGAACCGGCTGCAACTGACAGCAAGCGTCGTGGAGCGCGAACCGGTGCGGTACACGCCCGCCGGCATCCCGATCGCAAGCTGCACGTTGCAACACGCGGCAGAAGTCGTCGAAGCGGGCATCGCCCGAAAGATCGAGCTGACACTGCAGGCGGTTGCGGCTGGAGAGGCGAGCGGCAGGCTGGAAAACTATCCGATGGGCGTCGAAGCACGCTTCACCGGATTCCTGGCCAAAAAGAGCCGTAACGCGCGAACCCTGGTGTTTCACATCACAGAATTGCAGGACATTGGAAAGGACTAATCATGCCCCGCCCGACTGGTAAGAAATTCGACAAGCGTCGTCAGCAACAAAACCCGCTCTTCAAGCGCAAGAAGTTTTGCCGTTTCACGGCAGCCGGTGTCGAGTACATCGACTACAAGGACACGGAAACGCTGAAGGACTTCATCGGCGAAAACGGCAAGATCACGCCGGCTCGTCTGACTGGCACGAAGGCGCACTACCAGCGCCAGCTCGACACGGCGATCAAGCGCGCGCGTTTCCTCGCGCTCCTGCCGTACACCGACCTGCACAAGGCCTAATCAGACGACGCACTAAGGAAAGCCAAAAATGCAAATCATTCTTTTGGAAAAGGTCGTCAACCTGGGCAACCTGGGCGATATCGTCAAGGTCAAGGACGGCTACGCACGTAACTTCCTGATCCCCGGCAAGAAGGCACGCCGCGCAACGAAGGACGCGATCGCCGAATTCGAAGTTCGCCGCGCCGAGCTCGAAAAGGTCGCCGCCGAGAAGCTGACTGCCGCGCAAAAGCAAGGCGAAAAGCTGAACGGTTTCACGGTTCAGATCTCGCAAAAGGCGGGCGTGGACGGCCGTCTGTTCGGTTCGGTCACGAACGCGGACATCGCTGAAGCACTCAAGTCGCAAGGCTTCGCCGAAGTGGAAAAGGCGCAAGTGCGTCTGCCGCAAGGCCCGCTCAAGATGGTCGGCGACCATTCGGTTCAAGTGGCGCTGCACACGGACGTGCTGGTCGACGTCACCGTGTCGGTGCTCGGCGAGCACGCGTAAGTTTTTCGCGAGACTCCGGTCTCGCGTGCGGTACGAAAAAGCGGAGCCTTTCATGGCTCCGCTTTTTTTCGTCTGAACGTAGCCTAGCGCGCGACATTAATCGATAATTCCACCCCATGAACGCTCCGTCCAAAGACTCGCAACTCGACGCGCTGAAGGTCCCGCCGCATTCGATCGAAGCCGAGCAATCCGTGATTGGCGGCCTGCTGCTGGACAACGCCGCATGGGACCGCATCGCCGATGTCATGCACCAGGGCGATTTTTATCGCTACGACCATCGCATCATTTATGAGCACATCGGCAAGCTGATCGCGTCGACGCGCCCGGCGGACGTGATCACCGTCTACGAAGCGCTCACGATGGCCGGCAAGGCCGAGGAAGTAGGCGGGCTCGCGTATCTGAACGCGCTCGCGCAGAACACGCCCAGCGCCGCGAATATCCGCCGCTACGCGGAGATCGTGCGCGACCGTGCCGTGCTGCGCCGTCTCGTGTCGGTCGCGGATGAAATCTCCGCCGACGCCTTCAATCCGCAAGGCAAGGAAGTTCGTCAGATTCTCGATGAAGCCGAAGCGCGCGTGTTCTCGATCGCCGAAGAAGGGGCGCGCGGCACGCAGGGCTTCCTGGAAATCGGGCCGCTGCTCACGCAGGTCGTCGAGCGCATCGACACGCTGTACCACACGGCCAATCCGAGTGATGTGACCGGCACGCCGACCGGCTTCGTCGATCTCGACCGCATGACCTCTGGCATGCATGGCGGCGAGCTGATCATCGTGGCGGGACGCCCGTCGATGGGCAAGACGGCGTTCTCCATGAACATCGGCGAATACGTAGCGGTGGAGTACGGCTTGCCCGTCGCAGTGTTCTCGATGGAAATGCCGGGCACGCAACTGACGATGCGTATGCTGGGTTCGGTCGGCCGGCTGGATCAGCACCGCATGCGCACGGGCCGTCTCACGGATGAGGATTGGCCGAAGCTCACGCACGCGGTGCAGAAAATGAGCGAGGCGCAGCTTTTCATCGACGAAACCGGCGGCCTCAATCCGATGGAACTGCGCTCGCGCGCGCGGCGTCTGTCCCGCCAATGCGGCAAGCTCGGCCTGATCATCGTCGACTACCTTCAACTGATGTCGGGCTCGGGCGGCGGCGAAAACCGCGCGACTGAAATCTCCGAAATCTCGCGCTCGCTCAAGAGTCTCGCGAAGGAACTCGACGTGCCGGTGATCGCGCTGTCGCAGTTGAATCGCGGCCTCGAACAACGTCCGAACAAACGCCCGATCATGTCGGATTTGCGCGAATCCGGCGCTATCGAACAGGACGCGGACGTGATCCTCTTCATTTATCGCGACGAAGTCTACAACCCCGACAGCCCTGACAAGGGCACCGCCGAGATCATCATCGGCAAGCAGCGTAACGGTCCGATCGGGCCGGTACGCCTGACGTTCCACGGCCAATACACGAAGTTCGACAACTTCGCTGGTGCGCAGAATTTCTACGGCGGGGAATAAGCCCCGAATCGCATCACTGTCAATCCCTGCCGACAACCACCGCCGCGCGTCATGAACGCGCGGTGCGTCGGATAACACGCACAGGTACAATATGACAGTTTGATGTTGTGTCAACACTGACCCATTTAGCGGGAATTTCATGTTTGGTCGTTTCATGCCCACCGAGGGCAAATTCTTCGAGATCTTCAATGCGCACGCGAAGTGCATGGTCGATGCGAGCCGCGAGCTCGAACTGCTGATCGATAACCTCGACGATGCCGAGGTCCACAAGCAGAACGTCCAGGCGAACGAAAAGCGTGCCGACAAGCTCACGCACGAGACCATCGACCTGCTGCACAAGACGTTCATCACGCCGCTCGACCGCGACGAAATCCACAAGCTCATCACGACGATGGACGACATCCTCGATCTGATGGAGGACGTCGCGACGGCCATTTCGCTGTACGACGTGCGCGCCGTGACGTCGGAAGCCAGCCAGCTCGCGCATATCTGCACCGGCACGGTGATACGCGTGCAGCAGGCCGTCGAATTGCTGGCCGACATGAAGCGCGCGAGCGAAATCCTGAAGATCTGCGAGGAAATCGACCGTCTGGAGTCCGATGCCGACCGCGTGCTGCGCTCGGCGATGTCGAAGCTCTTCCGCGAGGAAGACGACGTGAAGACGCTCATCAAGCTGAAGGCGATTTACGAGCTGCTCGAGACGATTACCGACAAGTGCGAAGACGTCGCGAACATCATCGAAGGCATCGTGCTGGAAAACGCCTGACCAAGCCGTCCAAGCCCCCGGCGCGCGGCGGGACACGAAAAAACCGGGACGACAAACCGGCAGCGCATTTCAAGACCGGTCAAAACAACACCAACTGATGCATTCGATTCAACTCGCCATCTGGGCAGTCGCCTTGCTCGTCATAGTCGCGCTCGCGTTCGACTTCATGAACGGCTTTCACGACGCCGCCAATTCCATTGCGACGGTCGTTTCGACCGGCGTGCTCAAGCCACAGCAGGCGGTCGCATTCGCCGCTGCGTTCAACGTCATTGCATATTTCATCTTTCACCTGAAGGTCGCGGCGACCGTCGGCAAAGGCACCATCGATCCCGAGATCGTCGATCACTACGTGATCTTTGGCGCGCTCGTCGGCGCGATCGGCTGGAATATCGTCACGTGGCACTACGGCATTCCGTCGAGCTCGTCGCACGCGCTCATCGGCGGTCTCGTCGGCGCCGCGCTCGCGAAGTCGGGCTGGGGATCGCTCAACTGGGACGGGCTGCTGAAAACGGTCGCGTTCATTTTCATCTCGCCGCTGCTCGGCTTCGTGCTCGGCTCGTTCTTCATGCTGCTCGTGTCGTGGCTGTATTTCCGCACACCGCCTTCGAAGGTCGACCGGCGTTTCCGGCGCATGCAGCTTGTCTCGGCAGGCCTGTATTCGCTCGGCCACGGCGGCAACGACGCGCAAAAGACGATCGGCATCATCTGGATGCTGCTGATCGCGACCGGCTACGCGTCGGCGGCCTCCGATGCGCCGCCGGTCTGGGTGATCGGCCTGTGCTATCTGTCGATGGGTCTCGGGACGCTCTTCGGCGGCTGGCGGATCGTGCGCACGATGGGCCAGAAAATCACGAAGTTGAAGCCGGTCGGCGGATTCTGCGCGGAGACGGGCGGGGCGATCACGCTTTTCGTCGCGTCGTTCCTCGGCATTCCAGTTTCGACGACGCATACGATCACCGGCGCGATCGTCGGCGTGGGCGCGACGCAGAAGTTCAGCGCGGTGCGCTGGGGCGTCGCGGGCAACATCGTGTGGGCCTGGATTCTGACGATTCCCGCCTCCGCCGCGCTCGCCGCAGCGGGCTGGTGGGTCGGCCACCGCTTCTTGTAAGCGTCGTGTCCCGTCTCGGGTCCCCGAACCGTCGCGCGGCCCGAGCGCATCAAATGATCGGCGACGACACTCCGTCCATCGGAATGATCGCGCCCGACACGTAACTCGCGCGGCGGCTCGCCAGAAAGAGCGCGACGTCGGCGATTTCCTCCGGTTTCGCGTAGCGCCCGAGGGGCACTTTCGCCTGGCTTTCGGCGAGCACCTGATCGCGCGTGACGCCTTGCCGTTTCGCTTCCAGATCCAGGGCTTCCTCGACGCGCTCGGTGAGCGTCGCGCCCGGATTGATCGCGTTGATGCGAATGCCGAGCTTCGCATAATGATGAGCGAGGCCGACGGTATTGAGCATCAGCGCCGCATTGGCCGCGCCGCCCGCGATGTGGATGTCCGTTGCGATCTTCCCGCCCATCCCGACGATATTGACGATCGCGCCAGGCTCGGCGCCGGGATCGTTGCGCAGGCGTTCGGCCATGCGCTTCAGCACGACCTGCTGCGGATAGACGTAGGAGAAGTACTTGGCGTCCATGGCCGCTTTGTAAGCCGCGGCATCGAGGGTGTCGGGATCGTAGCGCCGGGCGGCGCCGGCGCTGTTGATAAGAATATCGATCGGCCCGAGCGCGGCGCTCGCTTCCTCGACCACATCCTCGGCGCTGTGTGCTTCGTGCAGATCGGCGCGCGCGAGATGGACGTGATAACCCGCGCTCGCCAGTTGCTCGCGGGCGCGGGCGAGATTCGCGGCATCGCGCGAGACGATCGCGACTTTCGCGCCTTCGCTCGCGAACGCTTTAGCGCATGCAAATCCGATTCCCTTGCTGCCGCCCGTGATCAGGACGACCTTGCCCGCGAGTCCCAGGTCCATGGTGTTGCGCTCCGTCGACGAATGATCGGAACACGATAGCAGAGACGCGTGGCGGGCGTCAGTTCGTGCCGGTGGCGAAACGGGCGATGGGATCGTCGCTTTGCGCGGGCCGGGGCGCGGCGATCGAACCAGTCGAGGCGCGCATCACGCGTACGGGCGGTTCGGCGGCATCGTCGGACTTGGCGGCGGTCTGAGCGGCGCGCGCCTGTTGAACTGCGGCGCGCGAGCTGGGGGGCGGCGGCTCGAAGGCATCGGCGGCTGCCTGGATCGGATCGGGCGGCGCGTTGACGACGGCGGCGGTCTGAGGCGCGATCGCGCCCGCGGCCTGCGATTGTCGTTGCGCGGCGGTGAGCGTGGAGGGCGGCGGTTCGAAGGCGTCGGCGTTTGTCGGAGGAGGTGGCGTTTGCCGCGGATAGGCAGGAGCCGGCGCGGGCGAAGCCAGATAAGTCGGCGCGTCGAACGGCGTGGGTGCGGCCTTCGGCGGCGCGACGCGCCGGATGCCGTCAAAGCGCTTCGCCCAATAGGGGTTCGTCAGATAGTCGAGCCGCACGGTGCCGCCCGTCGATGGCGCATTCACGAAGCGCAGCTTGCCGACGTATATGCCCACGTGCGAATGCGGCCGCCCGGTCGTGTTGAAGAAGATCAGATCGCCCGGCGCGATCTCGTCCGGTTCGACCGATTCGCCTCGCGAACTCATGTCGGCGGTCGTACGCGGCAGATTGACCGACGCCGCACGGTCGACGACATAACGCACGAGTCCGCTGCAATCGAAACCGGCGTCGGGTGTATTGCCGCCCCAACGGTACGGCACGCCGACGAGCGACATCGCCTGAATGGAAATTTCCTCGCGCCCGACGCTGTGATCGACGAAGTTCGGAAAGCCGGGCGGCGTCTGGAAGGTGCGGTTGGCGGTCGTGCCGGCGGCGGGCCTGCGTGAGGTCTGCTGCGGCGCGGTTCCACACGCGGCAAGCAGTACGGAGACGGAAAGCAGGAACCAGATTCGACGCATTGCTATAGGCGAGCGAAATCTCGCCAGGAAGGGCACTGTGCCGATACTAGCCCGCCGAACGGAGCTGCGACAAGATGTCTTCAGGATTTACATGAAGTTCGTGCCGTAAGTGTTGCAGCCGGGGAACGTTCTGATAAAAGGAAACGGCCCGGGGGATTCCTCCACCGGGCCGCCGGGTACGCGCACGCGCTGCTTAGAGAATATCGGAGGCGTAATCCGCAAGACGCGAACGCTCGCCGCGCGCGAGCGTCACGTGCCCGCTGTGCGTCCAGCCCTTGAAGCGATCGACGACATACGTAAGCCCTGAACTGCCTTCGGTCAGGTACGGCGTGTCGATCTGCGCGATGTTGCCGAGGCAGATGATCTTCGTGCCAGGGCCCGCACGCGTGACGAGTGTTTTCATCTGCTTAGGCGTCAGGTTCTGCGCCTCGTCGATGATCACGTACTTGTCGACGAACGTGCGCCCGCGCATGAAGTTCATGCTCTTCACCTTCAGTCGCGAACGGATGAGTTCCTGCGTTGCGGCGCGGCCCCATTCGCCAGCGGCGTCGTCGGTCTTCTGCAGGACTTCGAGGTTGTCGTCGAATGCGCCCATCCACGGCTGCATCTTCTCTTCCTCGGTCCCCGGCAGGAAGCCTATATCCTCGCCGACCGGAACCGTCGCGCGCGTCACGATGATCTCGTTGTAGCGCTTGTCGTCGAGCACTTGAGCGAGGCCCGCGGCGAGCGCCATCAGCGTCTTGCCGGTGCCCGCCTGGCCAAGCAGCGTGACGAAATCGACTTCCGGGTTCATCAACAGGTTGAGCGCGAAGTTTTGCTCGCGATTGCGCGCCGTGATGCCCCACACGTTGTTCTTGTGATGACCGTAATCGCGCAGCGTCTGCAGGAGCGCGGTCTTGCCGTTCAACTCGCGCACGACCGCGTGAAACGACGGCTCGCCGTTCTGCGGCTCCAGATAGACGAACTCGTTGACGAGCATCGACGGGCACAGCGGCCCGGTCACGCGGTAATAGGTCGTGCCGGTCTTGGTGTCCTGCCAGCTTTCCATGCCCTTGGCGTGTTTGGTCCAGAAGTCCTGCGGCAGCGCGCGCACGCCCGAGTAGAGCAGGTCCTTGTCCTCGAGAACCTGGTCGTTGAAATAGTCCTCGGCGGGCAGCCCGAGCGCGTGCGCCTTGATGCGCATGTTGATGTCTTTCGACACCAGCACGACCTGACGATCCGGCCGCTCTTTTTGCAGCGCGCGCACGACGCCGAGAATCTGATTGTCCGCCTTGCCGACAGGCAAGCCTTCCACCGGCTCGATGTCAGTGAGCGTCGTCTGGAAGTAAAGGCGGCCGAGCGCGTCGCGGTTGCCTTGCGCGGCCAACGGCAAACCTTCCGCCATCTTGCCGGCGTCGCCCGCGTGCGCGACGAGCGCATCGAGCGTGCGGCTCACCTGACGGGCGTTGCGCGCGACTTCCGACATGCCCTTCTTGTGATTGTCGAGTTCTTCCAACGTCATCATCGGCAGATAGACGTCGTGTTCCTCGAAGCGGAAGAGCGAGCTCGGATCGTGCATCAGCACGTTGGTGTCGAGCACGAATAGCTTGCGCAACTCGTCTTCGGTTGCCGTGCCCTTGCGGCGCTTGTTCTGCGTGCGCGTGTCTCTTGCCACGGCCGGGGCCGATGCCTCGGGCGCCACAGGGGTTTCGGCGCGCCCGGTGCGGGCTTCGACGGGTTCCGGCGTGGCGCGCGCGCCCGGCGCCGCCTGCAGGAGCGCCGCGGTCTGTTTCGATTTTCGGCCGCGCGTCGGCACGGTGCCCGGCGCGGGCGGCGGCACGACCGCTTCCATATGCGGTTCGGCCGGAATCTGGGTCAGCACGTCGCTTGCGATCGAGCGCAGCGTGTGCGCGGCGTTCGTAGCGGCGGGACGCTCAGCCGCGACGGTTTCGACCGCGCCGTAGGCGTCGTCATCGCTCGCCGCGGCTTGTTTCTTCGACTGCTTCGAAGGCCGGGCTTTGGCCTTGTATTCTTCAGCCGGAAGGAGGTGGCCGAGCTTGGCCGGGGCGGTAGGCAAAGGCATAGTGTTCCCTCGAAAGGAATCGGGTCGTGTATCGTGCGCCGCCTGTCGCATCCTGCTCGTACGCCCTCGAAGCGATACGCATCCAGCAGTTTGCGCCCGGTGGCGCGCTTCGTTGTCGAAATCGCCGGTTCGCCTAAGTTTCGATCTGCTCCTTGGAGGTCGCGTGCAAGGCGTCGCGCATGAGCCGATGAACCTGGCTTTTGTGCGGCGCCAAATGAAAAAGCCGCCGTTCCGACTACCGGAACCAGCGGCTGACTTCTGCTTCAGAGCGCCTTTGCCTTGCCGACTCCACGTAGCCCGGGTCCATGCCGACCGTACCGGCAGGCACACGGCGGCTCGCGCTAAGGCAGAGGGAATGGGGAGGACAGGCGCTCATTGCGAACCAATATAACGTGCCTCAAATCGCTTGTACAGCCTCCACAATCGCCTCTACGTGGCCTGGCACCTTGACGCCGCGGAACTCGCGGCGGAGTACGCCATTCGCGTCGATGAGGAAGGTCGAACGCTCGACGCCGCGCACTTCCTTGCCATACATTTTCTTCATTTTGATGACATCGAAGGCCGAGCAGATGGCTTCGTCGCCGTCGGAAACCAGCGTGTAAGGCAGCTCCAGCTTGGCCTTGAAGTTGTCGTGCGATTTCACGCTGTCGCGCGAGATGCCGATCACTTCCGCACCTGCCGCCTTGAACTGGTCGTAGTGGTCGCGAAACTGCAGGCTTTCGGTCGTGCAGCCCGGGGTGTTGTCCTTCGGGTAAAAGAAGAGCACGACCTTCTTCCCACGCAGGGACGACAGGGTGAACTCGCCACCCGTCGCGGGGGCGGTGAAGTCGGGAACGGGCTGGTCGACTGCGACTGACACGTAGGTTTCTCCGGTAGTTCTGGTTTGAAGGTGAGAAATAGGACGAAGCTCGCGAGGCAGGCCGTAATCGGCCACGCGCCGCGTCAGCCCGGCTGAACGATCAGCTCGCCCGCGCGGCCCGGAATCTCGCCCCACGTCACAGGGTACGTGGGCAGCGACGCACGGTCCAGCGCCGCATGGTAATCACCCATCGTGGCGAAGCTGTGTCCCTGCGCGCGCCAGCCGGCGAGCAGTTGCTCGAACACGGGCGCGAGCTTCTGGCCTTCGAGCTCGGCGTGCAGGGTGAATACCTGATCGTGCGGATTATCGGCCGTATGGCGCAAGACGCGCGACGCAACGTTGCTTTCGTCGACGCCGTCGACACCGAGCACTTCGTCGAGCGTCGGAAGCGTGGTGGGCATCTGGATGTGATTCAGCGTGCGGCCTTCCAGCACGGGAATGTACGGCGAGTGGCCGCGCCCGTCGGACGCATAGCGCATGCCCCACGCGTCGATCTGCTCGAACGCATAGCCGTTCATTTGCCAGCCGGCCGCGCCGTGGGTGACGGGCGGGCCGCCGAAGATCTCGATGAAGCGCGCATGGCTCTGCTGCATCTGCGCGACGGTCCATTCGCGGTCGCGTCCACGCACGTTGTCCTGCCAGTACACGTGATCCCACGTATGGATGCCGCATTCGAAGCCGGCCTCGTGAATCGCGCGCATCTCCGATACCGCTTCGCGGCCGATGTCCGGCCCCGGCAACAGCACGCCGTACATGAGCGTCTTCACGCCGTAATGCTCGACCACCGAAGTGCGCGAAACCTTCTTGAGGAAGCCCGGCCGGAAGACCCGGCGCAGCGCCCAGCCCGTATGATCGGGGCCGAGGCTGAACAGGAACGTCGCGCGAGCGCTGTACTTGTCGAGCAGGCGCCCGAGGTTGGGTACGCCTTCGCGCGTGCCGCGCAGCGTATCGACGTCGATCTTGAGAACGATGCGCGCCACGCTTCTTCCTTACGACTGCTCGACGAGCTTGCGGGCCTCGCCCACGTGACCGCGATACGCTTCGAAGATCTTGCGCAACGCGTCGTCCATGGTGGCTTGCGGCGCCCAATCGAGCTCCTGCATCGTGTTGTCGATCTTGGGCACGCGGTTCTGCACGTCCTGATAGCCGTTGCCGTAGTACGCACCCGACGAGGTCTCGACGAGCTGCACCTTCTTCGCGGTCTCCGAGTATTCGGGGAACTCGTTTGCGAGCGTGAGCATCTTGTGCGCCAGTTCGCGCACCGAGAAGTTGTTCGTCGGATTGCCGATGTTATAGATCTTGCCCGAGGCCACGCCGTCCTTGTTCTCGATGATCTTCATCAGCGCGCCGATGCCGTCGTCGATGTCGGTGAACGCGCGCTTCTGTGCGCCGCCGTCGACGAGGCTGATGTTCTCGCCGCGCACGATATGGCCGAGGAACTGCGTCACGACGCGCGACGAACCTTCCTTCGGCGTGTAGATCGAGTCGAGACCCGGGCCGATCCAGTTGAACGGACGGAAGAGGGTGAAGTTCAGCCCTTCCATGCCGTAGCCCCAGATCACGCGGTCCATCAACTGCTTCGAGCACGCATAGATCCAGCGCGGCTTGTTGATGGGGCCGTAGGAGAGCATCGAGTTTTCCGGATCGAACTGCTCGTCCGCGCACATGCCGTAGACCTCGGAGGTCGACGGAAACACGAGATGCTTGCCGTACTTCACGGCCGAACGGACGATCGGCAGATTCGCTTCGAAGTCGAGCTCGAACACGCGCAGCGGCTGCTTCACGTAAGTCGCGGGCGTTGCGATCGCGACGAGCGGCAGGATCACGTCGCACTTCTTCACGTGATACTCGACCCACTCCTTGTTGATCGTGATGTCGCCTTCGAAGAAATGCATCCGCTCGTGATTCGCGAGCTCGCCCAGGCGATCGGTTTGCATGTCCATCCCGAAGACTTCCCAGTCGGTGGTTTCGAGGATGCGCTTGGACAGGTGGTGGCCGATGAAGCCATTGACACCCAGGATCAGAACTTTTTTCATGAATGACGAGAGGATTGAATGATGCGGCCGAATTCGGCGGGATCGACGGGGCGCTCTTCGTCCACGGGTTGCGAATCGGCGTCGAGCGTCCGATGGCGCAATTCGTGGATGGCGATGACGCGGCCATCGCCGCAGACGCCGAACAGCGCATTATCCGCCACCCTTAGGCCCGGGGGCAAACCCCGCAACTCACCGAGTCTTTCGGAGGAAAATCCGGGCGCGCCGGTTTCAGGCACGAGCCGCGCCCGCGCGACGATGAAACGGTCCGCGCCGATATCCGTGAATGCGCCCGGATAGGGCGGTGCAACCGCGCGGATCAGGTTGTAGACACGCTGGGCGGGCAGCGACCAGTCGATGCGGCCATCTTCCGGCTTGCGCCCGCCGTAATAGCTGCCCGCCGCGAGATCGTTCGGCAGATGCGCAGCTTCGCCCGCCAGGAGCGCGGGCAGCACGCGCCAGAGCGTCTGCTCGGCGGCGACGACGGTCTTGTCGAAGACGAGCGCCGCGGTGTCGTCGGGGAGAATCGGCACCGGCGTCTGCCCGAGGATCGCGCCCGCGTCGGGCTTCTCCGCCATTTCGTGCAGCGTCGCGCCGGTCTCGGTCTCGCCGTTGAGCACCGCCCAGTTCGTCGGCACCCGGCCGCGATACTTGGGCAAAAGCGAGCCATGCATGTTGTACGCGCCGCGCCGCGCGAGCGAGAGCAGCGAGACCGGCAGCATATGGCGGTAGTAGAACGAGAAGATGAAGTCCGGCGCGATCTTTTGCAGCGCGTCGTAGAGTTCGGGCGCCTTCGGATCTGCGGGTGTGATCGTGTCGATGCTGTGTTCGGCCGCAACTTGCGCGACGCTGCCGAACCAGATGTTTTCACTCGCGCTGTCCTCGTGCGTGACGACGAGCGCGACATCGACGCCGCGCGCGAGCAGCACCTGCAGACAGCGCACGCCGACGTTGTGATAGGCGAAGACGACTGCGCGCGGCTTCATCGACCGTCTTCCTCACGCGTGACGACGGCCACGTGCTGTACGGATTCCTGAAGCGGCTTGATCGCGGAAGGCAGGCCGTCGCGCTCTTCGAGGATCGTCTGGACGAGATAGCGAGGCCGCGCGCGCACCTGCTGATAGATGCGCCCGATGTACTCCCCGAGAAGTCCGAGCGCGAAGATGATCACGCCGAGCATGAAGAACGTGATGGCGAAGAGGGTGAACACACCCTGGACTTCCGCGCCGAACATGAAGCGGCGAATCAACAGCAGCAGGAAGAGGCCCGCCGAGCCCACCGACAGAATCACGCCGATGAACGACAGCCATTGCAGCGGCACCACCGAAAATCCGGTGACGAGATCGAAGTTCAGGCGGATGAGACTGTAGAGCGAATACTTCGACTCGCCCGCGAAGCGCTCTTCATGCGCGACATCGACTTCGATGGGATTCTGCGCGAACGTGTACGCGAGCGCGGGAATGAACGTGTTGATCTCGCCGCAGCGGTTGATCGTATCGATGATATGGCGGCTGTACGCGCGCAGCATGCAGCCCTGGTCGGTCATGCGAATCTTCGTGATGCGCTCCCGCAGGCGGTTCATCGCGCGCGACGCCTTCTTGCGCCACAGGCTGTCTTGCCGCTGCTGACGAATGGTGCCGACGTAGTCGTAACCCTCGCGCATTTTCTCGACGAGCTTGGCGATTTCCTCGGGCGGATTCTGCAGGTCGGCATCGAGCGTGACGACGATCTCGCCACGCGACTGTTCGAAGCCCGCGAGAATCGCCATGTGCTGGCCGTAATTGCCGTTGAGCAGAATGACGCGCGTGGTGTCGGGCCGCTCGCGGAACTGCTGCGCGAGCAACGCAGCCGATTTGTCGCGGCTGCCGTCGTTGATGAAGATCACCTCGTACGACGTGCCGAGCGCGTCGAGCGCCGGATACAGGCGCTGAAAGAGGGCGGCGAGGCCGTCTTCCTCGTTGTACACCGGGATGATCACCGAAAGTTCGGGGGACGTCGCCGGAAAATCCAGATGACTCATGTTGCGCTGATTGTCCTTGGTTGCCCGCTGTAAGTTATCCATTCTCTTTCTGGTCGCCGCCGAACTGCTCGAAAATCTCGTCGACCGATTTCACGACGTGTTCGACATCGTCCGTGCTCATCAGCGTGAAGAGCGGCAGCGTGACCGTCGACGCGCCGTAGCGCTCCGCATGAGGAAACATGCCTTCCTTGAAGCCGCGCGCGCGATACAGCGTGAAAAGATGCAGCGCCGGGTAGTGCAGCCCCGTGCCGATGCCGCGATCCTTCATTTCACTCATGAACTCCGCGCGCGTGAGCCTGAGCCTCTCGAGCGGCAGCGCGATCTGAAACATGTGCCAGTTGCTGTCGGTGAAATTCGGCGTGGGCAAGCCGGCGCCGAGCCTGACCGCTGCCCCGCCTTCGAATGCGTCGAAGTACGCGCGCGCGAGTTCGCGACGCTTTTCGGTGAACCGCTCGATCTGCCGCAACTGGCCGAGTCCGACGCGCGCGGCCACATCCGTCAGGTTGTACTTGCCGCCGAGCACGTCGCAGTCCATGCCGTCGAATCCCGTGCGCGTGATGCCCTGCAGGCGATATTTGCGCGCCAGTTCTGCTTCGTCCTCATTGTTGAGCACGAGCGCGCCGCCTTCGATCGACGTCACGTTCTTGTTCGCGTGGAAGCTGAACGACACGATGTCGCCGATCGCGCCGATGCGCTTGCCGCGCCAGCTCGAGCCGAACGCCTGGGCGGCGTCCTCGATGACGCGCAGCTTGTGGGCGCGCGCGATGTCGTAAAGCCTGTCCATGTCGACGGGCAGGCCCGCCAGATAGACCGGCATGATCGCCTTCGTGCGCGGCGTGATCGCGCGCTCCAGCAGGTTCAGGTCGATGTTGCGCGTGACCGGATCGATATCGACGAACACCGGCGTCGCGCCCACTTCGAGGATCACGTTCGCGGTCGACACCCAGGTCATCGGCGTGGTGATGACTTCGTCGCCCGGGCCGACGCCGGCGATGCGCAAGCCGATCTCCATCGTGCAGGTGCCCGAGTTGAACGCCCGCACCGGGCGGCCGCCGACGTACGCCGACAGTTCGGCTTCGAACTGCTGGTTTTGCGGTCCGGTCGTGATCCAGCCCGAGCGCAGCACGTCGATCACGCCCTGAATGGTTTCCTCGTCGATCTCCGGTTTCACGAAAGGCAAAAACGGCCGCGTTGTTTGAGTCATTGGACTATGCGTTTAAAAAATGAATTGATCCGGCCGACGCTTCGATTCGGCGAACTAGCCGACGAGATTCGGCGAACTAGCCGCGCGCCAGCACCACGACGCCAATCAGAATGATGCCGATGCCGAGGAGCCGCTGCATCGACAGCACTTCGCCGAACAGGTACCACGCGGCGAACGCATTGACGACATAGCCGAGCGAAAGCATCGGGTAGGCGATCGATACGTCCACGCGCGACAGGCCGACGATCCACACGACGACGCTCAGCACATAGCACGCGAGCCCGCCGATGATGGGCCACTGCGTCGCAATCTTTAAGCCGACCGGCAAAATGTTGGCGGGCGTCATGTCGAAATGGCCCACCGCATTCACGCCGGCTTTGAGCAGAAGCTGGGCGCACGCGTTCAACGATACGCCGATGACGATGCAAATAAAGGAAATCGGGTTCATCGCGCGTTTTTCAAATCCGGAACAAGGATACTCGGTTCGTCGGCCAATGCCGAACGATCGTGCGGCGCAACATCGCCGCTCAAATGGAAGACGCGGCTCACGGCTGCGGCTTTTCGACGATCACACGGCGCTGGTCGCTCGCGATCAACTGCATCGGTACGTGGCGCGCCGTGAGTTCTTCGTAACGGGACGGCGGCATCAGCGCGAGCGCGTAGCGCTTCGAATCCCACACTTTGATCCACTCGTCGATGCTCGGCACCCATTTCTGCGGCTCGGTCTGCGTGCCGAAGGTCAACTCGTCGGCCTCTGCGACCATGATCATCGTGTGGCCGAGGTAGAAGGGCATCGTGTGATCGAGCTTCGCGATCGAATAGAACGGCGTGTCGGGCGGCAACTTCGCCATCGCGGCCTTCACGGCGGGCACCAGTGTTACACCCGAACTCTGCGTGCCGAAGACGTCGTGTCCGGAGCCTGCGATCGTGCCGAGCAGCAGCCACGCCGCACCCAGTCCCGCCGCGCCCGCGAGCACGCTGCGCCGGTTCAGCCAGATCGCGAACACCGTCACGACGAACGCGACGGCGATTCCCGCGTAGACCCAGATCTGGAACGCGCGATAGAGCGGGTTCGGCGTGTTGGCGCTGCCCGCGCGGCCGATGAAGATCGCGCCGAACGCCGCCGCGATGAGAAACACCGCGTAGCCGATAAGGTGCATGCGGTACCGAGCCTTCGTCAGCGACGGCAAATAGAGCCCGATCACAAGCGCGATGGCGGGCGCGACCGGCAACACGTAAGAAACGAGCTTGGAGTGCGACGCGCTGAAAAACAGGAAGATGAACGCCGTCCAGACGAGCAGCATCGTGACCGGCGCGAAGCCGTTCGGCTGGCGCGGCGTCTTCACGCCGTGGCGCACACTCTGAAAGGTGATCGACAGCCACGGCAGAAACCCAACGAGCAGTACGGGCACGAAATAGTAGAACGCGCCCGGGCGGTTCTGCTCGGGCGTCAGATAGCGCTTGAACTGCTGGACGATGAAAAAGAAATTGAAGAATTCCGGATTGTTCATCTGGACGAGCGCGAACCAGGGTCCGGTCACAATCAAGAACACGATCAACCCGCTGCCGATATAGAGCCTCCTCCAGAGCGCCCAGTCCCGCGAGACGAGGGAGTAGAGGACGAGAACCGCGCCCGGCAGGATCAGCCCGACCAGTCCTTTCGACAGCACGGCCGCGCCCATTGCGGCCCAGCAGAGCCACATCCACAGGCGCACTTCGCGCGTCGGCAGGCCGGGGCGCTGGGCGAGCAGCAACGCGCAGAGCGTCAGCTGCATCCAGAACGACAGGCCCATGTCGAGCGTGTTGAAGTGGCCCATCAGGTTCCAGTACGGACAAGTCGCCAGGATGACCGCGGCGGCGAAGCCCGTCATCGCGTTGAACACGCGCGTGCCCGTGTAACCGATGAGCAGCACGCCCGCGAATCCCGTGAGGGCCGTGTAGAGCCGCGCCTGCCATTCACCGATGCCGAACCAGGCGAAGGAGAGCGCGTTCGCCCAGGTCTGCAGCGGCGGCTTCTCGAAGTATTTGTAGCCGTTGTAGCGCGGCGTGATCCAGTCGCCGGTCACGAACATCTCGCGTGCCATTTCGGCGTAGCGGCCTTCATCGCTCGGCACGAGGTGACGATAACCAAGCGGCGCGAACCAGATGAACGCAAGCGCGAGTACGAGAAGGATGAGCGAAAGACGCGTGAGCGGTAGCCGGGAAGGCGTATCGTTCATGAAGTCGACCTGTCCGATGCCGCAATGAGCGGCGCTAGTGAAACGAAAATGGGCGATGAATGGAGCTGCGCGAGAATGCAGTACGCGCATGCTCAGGCACGCATTTTCGCTGTGAGTTCGCGAGTTCCGGCACGCGCCGTCCGGTGCGCGCCCCGATAGCCGTGCCGAAGCGACTCCGCCGAATGCCCACCGATTGATTTCGAGCCCCGCCCGCGCGTCGGCAAAGACAAACGCCGGGCGGGAGTGTAGCGCACGGCCGGCCGGCATTCGTCAAATTCGATACGTGTCAGCCACGGGCGCACCCCGATGTCGGACGGGCGGCGGAAGTCTGGCACTACTTCCTTAGCGTTTCCTTAGGCCTTCCTCAGGCTTCGATCAGGAGCGCCGCGGCCACGCGCCGGCCTTCGGACATCAGAATGTTGTAGGTGCGGCACGCCGCGCCGAAGTCCATGGTTTCGACGCCGATGCGGTGCTTCGCCAGTTGCGCCGTAAGCCGCGGATGCAAAAAGCGTAGCCGCGACCCGCTGCCGAAGATGACGACTTCGGGCGCCGCTTCGACGAGTGCATCGAAATCGCCGGGCGTGAGCGCTTCAAATGACGACACCGGCCACGCCGCGACGGGCGTCTCGGGCATGACGATCACGCTGCCTTCGTGCCTTTCGAGATTGATCGCCACGAAACCGTCTCCGTAGCTCGTGATGGTGTTGAGCGCGTTGTTGGATTCCTGGTGCAGTTTCAAAACGATGATCCGGCAAGAGAAAGGTTGACGGCCCAGCGTGTGCCGCAACGTTGGAAGCTGCCCGCGCGCGCCTTTTGGCGCATCGGCCTGCGCGTTCCTTTGGTGCATTGCGGAACTGAGCCATAATCAGTAAATTATAACTTTTCGGCTGCCGGGCTCGCTCGAGCGCCGTCCGTTGCACTCGCGTGCCGCCACAAGCCGCCTCCGACACGCAACCGGTCCGCATCGCTCACGCCCTACCTGGCGCGACGTCTAAAATGCATCGTTCGGCGCTCGGGAACGCGCGAGTCGTCCGGACGAGCCGCCTTCAGGCTTCAAACCCGGTTTTCATCGCAACGCCCGTGCGCTGCCGGCGCGCGGGGCTGTCCGCCCGAATGCCGAGCCGCACCTGATCGATTCAGAAAAACCAGTCCGCATCAACACCCAGACCCAGAGCGCCAGCCGTGAAACCGATTCTCAAATCCAACAAGCTGCAAAACGTCTGCTACGACATTCGCGGGCCCGTGCTCGAACACGCGAAGCGCCTCGAAGAGGAAGGCCATCGCATCATCAAGCTCAATATCGGCAATCTGGCGCCGTTCGGTTTCGAGGCGCCGGACGAGATCATTCAGGACATGATCCGCAATCTGCCGGGATCGTCGGGCTATTCGGATTCGAAGGGTGTGTTCGCCGCGCGCAAGGCGATCATGCATTACACGCAGCAAAAGGGCGTGACCGGCGTCGAACTGGACGATATCTACATCGGCAATGGCGCGTCCGAGCTCATCGTGATGGCGATGCAGGCGCTACTGAACGACGGCGACGAAGTGCTGCTTCCGGCGCCGGATTATCCGTTGTGGACGGCCGCAGTGAGCCTGTCGTCGGGTACGCCGCGCCACTATATGTGCGACGAAGGCAACGGCTGGATGCCCGATCTCGACGACATCCGCGCGAAGATCACGCCGAACACCAAGGCGCTCGTCGTCATCAACCCGAACAACCCGACGGGCGCGCTGTACTCGGACGAGTTGCTGCGCGAGCTGATCGCGATCGCGCGCGAGCACGGCCTCATCATTTTCGCGGACGAGGTGTACGACAAGATCGTCTACGACGGCCAGACCCACACGTCGATGGCCGCGCTGTCCGAAGACGTGGTCACGGTCACCTTCAACAGCCTGTCGAAGAGCTACCGTTCGTGCGGCTATCGCGCGGGCTGGATGGCGATTTCCGGGCTGATCGAAGAGAACCGCCGCCGCGCGAAGGACTATCTGGAGGGCCTCGGCATTCTCGCGTCGATGCGCCTGTGCCCGAACGTGCCCGGCCAGTACGCGATCCAGACCGCGCTTGGCGGCTATCAGAGCATCAACGACCTGATCTTGCCGGGCGGACGCCTCTACAAGCAGCGCGAGCTCGCCTACGACATGCTCACGGCCATCCCGGGCGTGACCTGCGTGAAGCCGCAGGCGGCGCTCTACATGTTCCCGAAGCTCGATCCGAAGATGTACCCCATCCAGGACGACCAGCAGTTCATCACGGACCTGCTGCTCGAGGAGCGGGTGCTGCTGGTGCAGGGCACGGGCTTCAACTGGCCGACACCGGATCACTTCCGCGTGGTCTTCCTGCCGAATGTCGACGATCTCGCGGATTCGATCAACCGTATCGCGCGCTTCCTCGACGGCTATCGCAAACGACATTCCGCTTAATCTCTCTTTTAAAGACTCGCGCTGCATGGAATCGATCAAAGTAGGACTCTTGGGCTTCGGCACGGTCGGCAGCGGCACCTTCACGGTGCTGCGCCGTAACCAGGAAGAAATCAAACGACGCGCGGGGCGCGGCATCGACATCGCGCGCGTCGCGGTGCGCACGCCGGCGAAGGCCGAAGCCGCGAAGCGGGAAGGCATCGCGGTGACGGACGACTTCAACGCGGTCGTCGACGATCCTTCCATCGATATCGTGTGCGAAATGATCGGCGGCACGGGTTTCGCGCGCGAGCTGGTGCTGCGCGCGATCGCGAACGGCAAGCATGTCGTGACGGCCAACAAGGCGCTGCTCGCGGTGCATGGCACGGAGATTTTCGAAGCCGCTCGCGCGAAGGGCGTGATGGTCGCGTTCGAAGCGGCAGTGGCGGGCGGCATCCCGATCATCAAGGCGCTGCGTGAAGGGCTGACGGCAAACCGCATCGAGTACATCGCGGGCATCATCAACGGCACGACTAACTACATTCTCTCGGAGATGCGCGACCGAGGGCTCGACTTCGCGACCGCACTGAAAGCCGCGCAGGAGCTCGGTTACGCCGAAGCCGATCCGACCTTCGATATCGAAGGCGTCGACGCCGCGCACAAGGTCACGATCATGAGCGCGATCGCCTTCGGCGTGCCGGTGCAGTTCGACCGCGCGTATGTGGAAGGCATCAGCAAGCTGGCCGCCATCGACATTCGCTACGCGGAAGACCTCGGCTATCGCATCAAGCTGCTCGGCATCGCGCGGCGCACGGAGAAGGGCATCGAGTTGCGCACGCATCCGACGCTGATTCCGGCCAAGCGTTTGCTCGCGAATGTCGAAGGTGCGATGAACGCGGTCGTCGTGCACGGCGATGCGGTCGGCACCACGCTCTACTACGGCAAGGGCGCGGGCGCCGAGCCGACGGCTTCCGCCGTGGTCGCCGATCTCGTCGACGTGACGCGCCTGCACACGGCCGATCCGGAACATCGCGTACCGCACCTGGCGTTCCAGCCGGATAGCTTGTCGAACACGCCGATTCTGCCGATCGACGAAGTGACGAGCGGCTATTACCTGCGCCTGCGCGTCGCGGACGTGACGGGCGTGCTCGCGAACATCACGCGCATCCTCGCTGACAAGGCCATTTCCATCGACGCGTTGCTGCAGAAGGAATCGGAAGAAGTCGACGGCGCGAACAAGGGCGAAACCGACATCATCCTCATCACGCACGAGACGCTGGAGAAGAACGTGAACGCGGCGATTGCGCAGATCGAAGCGCTGTCCACGGTCGTTTCGAAGGTGACGAAGCTGCGCATGGAAGCGCTCAACTAAGGGCAGGGACGCACGATGAACTACATTTCGACGCGCGGCGCCGGCAGCAACGAGCGCCACACGTTCTCGGACATTCTTCTCGGCGGGCTCGCAAAAGACGGCGGGCTGTATTTGCCGGCGGAGTATCCGCGCGTATCGGCCGACGAGCTCGCGCGCTGGCGCTCGCTGTCGTATGCGGATCTCGCATTCGAAGTGCTGTCGAAGTTCAGCGACGACATCCCCGCCGAAGACCTGCGCTCGCTCACGCGCAAGACCTACACCGGGCAGGTGTACAGCAACGTGCGCCACGAAGAGAGCGCGGTGCAGATCACGCCGCTCAAGACGCTCGGCGTGGAAAACGGCACGACGCTGTCGCTGCTGGAACTCTCGAACGGCCCGACGCTCGCCTTCAAGGACATGGCGATGCAACTGCTCGGCAACCTCTTCGAATACGCGCTGGCAAAGCACGGCGAGACGCTGAACATCCTCGGCGCGACCTCGGGCGACACCGGCAGCGCCGCTGAATACGCGATGCGCGGCAAGACCGGCGTGCGCGTCTTCATGCTGTCGCCGCACAAGAAGATGAGCGCGTTCCAGACCGCGCAGATGTTCTCGCTGCAGGACCCGAACATCTTCAATCTGGCCGTCGAGGGCAACTTCGACAACTGTCAGGACATCGTCAAGGCCGTATCGAACGATCACGCGTACAAGGCGAAGCACAAGATCGGCACGGTCAACTCGATCAACTGGGCACGCGTCGTCGCGCAGGTCGTCTACTACTTCAAGGGCTATTTCGCCGCGACGGCGAGCAACGACGAGCGCGTCTCGTTCACGGTGCCGTCGGGCAATTTCGGCAACGTGTGCGCGGGTCACATCGCGCGCATGATGGGCTTGCCGATCGAGCAGCTCGTCGTCGCGACCAATGAGAACGACGTGCTCGACGAGTTCTTCAAGACGGGCGTGTATCGCGTGCGGGGCGCGGCGGAGACGTATCACACGACATCGCCGAGCATGGATATCTCGAAGGCTTCGAACTTCGAGCGCTTCGTCTACGATCTGCTCGGGCGCGATCCGGCGCGCGTGCTGCAACTGTTCCGCGACGTCGAGGAGAAGGGCGGTTTCGATCTCGCGGCGAGCGGCGATTTCGCGCGCGTGCAGGAATTCGGCTTCGTGTCGGGCAAGAGCGATCACGACGATCGCGTGAAGACCATCCGCGACGTGTACGAGCGTTATCAGACGATGATCGACACCCACACCGCCGATGGCGTGAAGGTCGCGCGCGAAAACCTGAAGCCGGGCGTGCCGATGATCGTTCTGGAAACCGCCCAGCCGATCAAGTTCGGCGAGACCATCCGCGAAGCGCTGAATCGCGAGCCGGAGCGGCCGGCGGCTTTCGTGGGACTTGAAAAACTGCCACAAAGGTTCGATATCGTTCCGGCGGATGCAGGCGTGGTCAAGGCTTTCATCGCCGAGCGCACATAACGCGATACGCGTCTGCGCATCGCGCGGTCTTCACGGAGTTCAAGGGGCGCGGCTACATTGGCCGCGCCCCTTTTTCACGATGCGGCAATGCGTGAGCGCGCCGCCCGCTAGCCGCGAAAACGCCGCTATCCGGCAAAACACCGTCAAAAGCTGCTAAAATCTTAGGTTTTTCGTCGTACCCCATTCAAAAGGACGCGCCGTGCTGTCTACCGCCAATATCACCATGCAATTCGGGCCCAAGCCCCTCTTCGAGAACATCTCGGTCAAGTTCGGCGAAGGAAACCGCTATGGCTTGATCGGCGCCAACGGCTGCGGAAAGTCGACCTTCATGAAGATCCTCGGCGGCGACCTCGAGCCGAGCTCCGGCAATGTCATCCTCGAACCGAACGTCCGGCTCGGCAAGCTGCGTCAGGATCAGTTCGCGTATGAAGACATGCGCGTGCTCGATGTCGTGATGATGGGCCACACCGAAATGTGGGCCGCAATGACCGAGCGCGATGCGATCTACGCGAACCCGGACGCCACCGACGACGACTACATGCGCGCCGCCGACCTCGAAGCCAAATTCGCCGAATACGACGGCTACACGGCCGAAGCGCGCGCGGGCGAATTGCTGCTCGGCATCGGCATTAACATCAACGATCACAACGGCCCGATGAGCAACGTCGCACCGGGCTGGAAGCTGCGTGTGCTACTCGCCCAGGCGCTGTTCTCGAAACCCGACGTGCTGCTGCTCGACGAGCCGACCAACAACCTCGACATCAATTCGATCCGTTGGCTGGAAGACGTCCTCAACCAGTACAACTCGACGATGATCATCATCTCGCACGATCGTCACTTTCTGAACCAGGTCTGCACCCACATGGCGGACATGGACTACGGCACGCTGAAAGTCTGGCCGGGCAACTATGACGACTACATGCTCGCGTCGACGCAGGCGCGCGAGCGCCAGCAGGCAGCGAACCAGAAGGCGAAGGAGCGCGTGGCCGACCTGCAGGACTTCGTGCGCCGCTTCTCGGCCAACAAGTCGAAGGCGCGCCAGGCGACCAGCCGCCTGAAGATGATCGACAAGATCAAGATCGAGGAATTCAAGCCGTCGTCGCGCCAGAATCCGTTCATCCGCTTCGAGTTCGAGAAGAAGCTGCATAACATCGCTGTCGTGGCCGAGGATCTGACCAAGAAGTACGACCGGACCATCTTCCAGAACTTCAGCATCAGCGTGCAGCCGGGCGAGCGTATCGCGATCATCGGCGAGAACGGCGCGGGCAAGACCACGCTGCTCAAGTCGCTCAAGGGCGCGATCGAGCTCGATCACGGCACCGTGAAGTGGGCGGAAAACGCGAACGTCGGCTACATGCCGCAGGATACGTACGAAGAGTTTCCGAAGGACGAAACGCTGACCGAGTGGATCGACCAGTATCGCAAGGAAGGCGACGACGAGCAGATGATGCGCGGCACGCTCGGCCGCCTGCTGTTCAATGCGGACGACATCAAGAAAAACGTGAAGGTGCTGTCGGGCGGCGAGAAGGGCCGCATGATCTGGGGCAAGCTGATGCTCGGCCGCCACAACGTGCTGCTGATGGACGAACCGACCAACCATATGGACATGGAGTCGATCGAGTCGCTGCAGATCGCGCTGGAGAAATTCGAAGGCACGCTGATCTTCGTGTCGCACGACCGCGAGTTCGTGAGCGGACTGGCGGACCGGATCATTGAAGTCAAGACCGACGGCACGCTGCGCGATTTCGGCGGGAATTACGAGGATTTCCTGTCGAGCCAGGGGATTCAGTAATCTCCCTGTTCACATACGCGTCGAAGCGGCCCGTCTCGAAAGAGCGGGCCGTTTTTCGTTGCGCTCAGAGCCTGTCATTGCGGAACCGCATCGCCGTGCCCTCGCGCGTAATGCGCGTCCAGATCGCGCGTTTCTCCTCGTCGGTGAGGAAGACCCAGTTGGACACCTCGCCCGCGGTGCGGCCGCAGCCTTTGCAGACGTCGTCGAAAAGCGTGGAGCACACGCCGATACAGGGGCTGTCGGGCAGGTCGTGAAGATTCGAAGACATTGGGCTAACTCGTGAGCGCGCTATCGCCGGGAAAAGAGGGCGGCAACGCGGCGTTCAGATTCGTAAAAAAACTCAGCGCGCGATACTGTAGCCTATCCGCGCGATCCAGTGATGTCGCTGGTTGTAATCGAGGATGTCCTCGCCGTATCCGTTGAAGTAGCTCACGAACAGATAGCCGCCCCATGCGCTGCCGATCAGCTTCGCGAGCGGGTACGTGAGCTGGGAGTCGATGCTGCCGTACCAGTGCTTCGTGCCTTTGCGCAGTGTCGTCGCGAGCTGCCAGCCGTCGGGGCTGCCGTATTTCACGAGAAAATCCACATAGCCGCGGTAATCCGCGATGTCCTCGTTGCCCGACTTCGACAGGTAGTAATAGAACTTCGGCGAAAGCGTCAGGTGATTGCCGTTCAGGTCGCCGAAATCCCAGGTGGGACGCACGAAGGCAATGTTGATCGAGCGCGAATCGTCGCCGCTCCTTCCATTCGATTCATGTCCGAAGCCCGCTTCCATGCCCATACGCGTGAAGAGCGGACTCTTCCAGCCGGTGTCCTGCACGTAGTAGAACAATTGCGGCTGAAAACTGATGTCGCGGAACGGCACGGACTCGGCCGAGAGATTCCATATCGCCGTCTGCGTGTAGCCGAAGTAGAGGTTGTCCAGCAAGCCTCGTGAGCGCGGATCGTCGGGGAGATGCAGGCGATATTTGAAGCTGAACTGGAATTTCGCGAGGTTGTCGCCGTTCTTGCCGTCCGCGAAGTAAACCGGTTCGAAGGTCGAGAAGCGGCCGGAGAGCATCGTGTCGCCGGTGCTCGTCGGCACGGCTGCGGTGTTCGCGGCGGCGCTTGCGCTCGCGAGCTGCTCGGGCGTCGTCGCCTGCGTTTCGCGGCGCTCGGCGGCCGCGACCTGCGTCTGCGTCTCGCTCCGATTGATCGTGACGAGCATCGGCGACGCATCGAAGCCTACCGGATCGATCGTCACCGTGCCGCGCGCCGAATCCGGCCAGGGCGCGGAAAAGCGCACCCGGCGATATTGGCCGGGCGCGAGACGCAGACGATCCGGCACTGCGGAATCGCGCTCGAGCGTGAGCGGCGCGGGCGGCAGATCGCCGTTCGTCAGGCTCACGGTCAATTGCCTGGGCACGTCGACGGTGAGCGGCTTCGCGTCATCGTCGGTGTAGAGAAGGGTCAATTCGAGCGGCTGTGAGGCGGCCGCTTCGCGCGCAGGCTGAAGGACCGCGACGGTCGCGTGAGCCGCCTCGTTTGCACCGAGGGTCGCGAAAACAAGCGCGAGCGTGCGCGCGTGGCCGGCAAAGCGATGGAAATGTTGCAGCGAAATCGATCGAGGGCCTTGAGCCATATGGTTCGTGTCCTGTCTGGGGCGGAGGCGGGCGTCCGAACGGTCTGACAACGCGGGGCGCGTCGCGATCCCGAAAATTCGGCACGACATCAGCGACTCAGCCCACCGACACCGCCTGCCAAAGCATCGCGCCGTTCAACGCGACGATCACGCCCGCGCACGCCCACGCGAGCGCGAGCGGCACGCGCGCGACGCGCCAGCGACCCATCAGGCCGGCGTCGGAGGCGAAGCGCACGAGCGGAATCACCGCAAGCGGCAACTGCAGGCTCAGCACGACCTGCGTCGCGACGAGCAGCGCGTTCGAGCCGTGCTGCCCGAAGCTCGCGACCGCGACGAGCGCCGGGCCGATCGCAAGGCCGCGCGTCAGGAGCGCCCGGGCCCAGGGCGCCATCTTCAGCCGCAGGAAGCCCTCCATCACCACCTGGCCGGCGAGCGTGCCGGTCACGGTCGCGTTCAGGCCGCAGGCGAGCAGCGCGGCGGCGAACACGACGCCCGCCCAATGACTGCCGACGAGCGGCTCGATGAGCCGGTGCGCATCGGCGAGATCGTCGACGTTCGTATGGCCGGTCGCATGGAACACCGCGGCCGCGACTACCAGCAGCGATGCGTTGACGACGAACGCGAGCCCGAGCGAGCCGAACGTGTCGATATTCACGCCGCGAAGCGCGCGCCCGATCGTCGCGTCGTCGCGGGCGCCCGCGTGTTCCTTGACGAGCGCCGAGTGCAGATAAAGGTTGTGCGGCATGACCGTCGCGCCGAGCACGCCCGCCGCGAGCCAGAGCATGCCGGCATCGCGCAGCAACGCGGGCGACGGCGCCAGCCCGCGCATTGCGTCGCCCCAGACCGGATGCGCGAGGGCGAGTTCCACCACGAAGCAGAAGCTCACGAAGAAGATGAGCACCGCCACGGCGCGCTGCAGCGGACGCCTGCCGCGGCTTTGCAGCGCGAGCATCGTAAAAGTCGCGACTGCCGAGATCAGCACGCCCACCGTGAGCGAGAGGCCGAAGAGCATCTGCAGGGCCACCGCGCTGCCGACGACCTCCGCGACGTCGCACGCGATGATCGCAATTTCGCACGCAATCCACAGCACGAGCGTCGTGCGCCGGCCGAAGCGCTCGCGGCAGAGTTGCGCGAGATCGCGCCCGGTCACGACACCCACGCGCGACGCGATCCATTGCAGCAGCATGCCCATCAGGCTCGCGAGCAGCACGACGAAGAGCAGCGAGTAACCGTAGCGCGCACCGCTCGCGAGCGCCGTCGCCCAGTTGCCGGGATCCATATACCCTACGGCGACGAGTGCGCCCGCGCCCGCGAACGAATACCAGCGGCCGCGCGGGCGCGCGGCACGCTGCCGGCGCTCGCGGCTTGCCGCGGGCGACTGCGCGTCGGATTGCGCGGCTGAAAGCTCGGCGAGCGCGGGGGGATTCGTGTTCATGCGGGAACTTGCCTCGAATTGCGAGGCAACGTGGCGCCAACTCAGTCGTGCGCACGCGTTGCCGGTTCAGAAGACGCCGCATTTCGCGGCGCACGTCGAACTGGCTCGCAACAACTGTTCCGCTGGCTGTTCGTCAGGCGCGGGCGCCCATTCGGCGGACGCCGAAGGCCGAGCACGAATAATGACATTGCATCGGGCTTACGCTCACGCGTCCCCTTTTGACGAGCGTGGTCTTATCGGGTGCCCCCGGGGGCCGAATAGGGGCTAAAATGCGCGCTCTTTCCTGCCGGCCGCGCGTGGCGCGAGGCCGTCGAGAAGCCCGCCTGGCAAGACTGTGGCCCCGCCGCGCAAGGGCGTGTACATTTTGCGCGACACGCGACTTTTTATTTTTTGTCGGACATGCGTTTAATGGTAGTTTTCGGGGTTTTAAGGGAGTCGCGGACCAGTTCGGGCGATGCAACCATGCGCCGGGTCGGCGCGGCGCGACACCGTGACAAGTCGGAACAAGGGAGAATCGAAATGAACCAGAAACTGGCGGGCCGCACGGCCAAGCTGGCGGGCGCACTGGCATGCGCCGCGATGCTGACTCCGCTCGCAGCTCTTGCGAAGGACACGCAGTTGAATGTGTACAACTGGTCGGACTATATCGCGAAGGACACGATTCCCAACTTCACCAAGCAGACCGGCATCAAGGTGAAGTACGACAACTACGACAGCGACGACACGCTGCAGGCAAAGCTTCTCACCGGCCGTTCCGGCTATGACATCGTCGTGCCGACGAGCAATTACGCGGGCAAGCAGATCGCCGCGAATATCTTCATGCCGCTCGACAAGTCGAAGCTGCCCAACCTCAAGTATCTCGATCCCGAGCTGATGAAGCTCGTCGAGGGCGCGGATCCGGGCAACAAGTACGTGGTGCCCTGGGCCTACGGCACGACCGGCCTCGGCTACAACGTCGACAAGGCCAAACAGATCCTCGGCCCGAGCGTCGAACTGAACAATTGGGACATCCTCTTCAAGCCCGAGAACATCTCGAAGCTGAAGGCGTGCGGCGTCTCGGTGCTCGACGCGCCGGATCAGATGTTCGCGGCCGCGCTGCATTACATCGGCAAGGACCCGATGAGCACGAATCCGGCTGATTATCGCGAAGCGCTCGCGATGATGAAGAAGATCCGCCCGTACATCACGCAGTTCAACTCGTCGGGCTACATCAACGACATGGTCGGCGGCGACATCTGCTTCACCTACGGCTGGTCGGGCGACGTCGTAATCGCGAAGCATCGCGCGGTCGAGGCGAAGAAGCCGTTCAAGATCGAGTACTACATTCCGAAGGGCGGCGCGCCCGTGTGGTTCGACGTGATGGCGATCCCGAAGGACGCGAAGAACAAGGACGCCGCGCACGAGTGGATCAACTACATCGAGACGCCGCAGGTTCATGCGGCGATCACGAACGCGGTCTACTACCCGAGCGCGAATCTGGAAGCGCGCAAGTATGTGGACAAGGACGTTGCGAACGATCCCGCCGTGTATCCGCCGCAGGACGTCATCAAGACGCTGTTCCTGCTGAAGCCGCTGCCGCCTGAAATCCAGCGCCTGCAGACGCGGCTCTGGACGGAATTCAAGTCCGGCCGATGAATCCCAAAAGCCGGTTATTCTTCTGAAACGACGAAGCCCCTGGACCTCCGGGGGCTTTGTTCGTGATCGCATCGCACGTCGGGCGAGTCACGAAAAGACGCATGGAAGCAAGGAGTCGAACAGGCAATCATGAGTGAGCAGTCGAGCGCGTTGAAGGCAGCGCCTAATGCCGGCCGGCGCGAGCCGGGCATATCTCCATCGGCCCGGAACATGGACGACAACTTCGTGCAGATCGTCAACGTCGTGAAGAAATTCGGCGAGACGACGGCCGTGCGGGGCGTCAACCTGTCGGTGAGGAAGGGCGAGCTGTTCGCGCTGCTCGGCAGTTCCGGCTGCGGCAAGTCGACGCTTTTGCGCATGCTCGCCGGGCTCGAATCCGTAACGGAAGGGCAGATCCTGATCGACGGCGAAGACCTCGCGAAGATGCCGCCGTACAACCGGCCGGTGAACATGATGTTCCAGTCCTACGCGCTCTTTCCGCACATGAGCGTGGAGTCGAATGTCGCGTTCGGGCTGAAGCAGGAAGGCGTCAAGGGCGGCGAGCTGAAGGATCGCGTGAACAACGCGCTGGAGCTCGTGCAGATGGCGAAGTTCGCCAAACGCAAGCCGCATCAGTTGTCGGGCGGTCAGCAGCAGCGTGTCGCGCTCGCGCGCAGCCTCGTGAAGCGCCCGAAGCTTCTGTTACTCGACGAGCCGATGTCCGCGCTCGACAAGCAGATCCGCCAGCGCACGCAGATCGAGCTCGTCAACATTCTCGATCAGGTCGGCGTCACCTGCATCATGGTGACGCACGATCAGGAAGAGGCGATGACGATGGCCAATCGCCTCGCCGTGATGAGCGAAGGGCAGATCGTTCAGCTCGGCACGCCGCACGAGGTCTACGAATACCCGAACACGCGCTTCTCGGCGCAGTTCATCGGCTCGACCAATCTCTTCGATGGCAATGTCGTGGAAGACGAGCCGGATCACGTCTTCGTCGAATCGCAAGACTTGCCCGTGCGACTTTATGTGAGCCACGGCATCACCGGCCCGCTCGGCATGCCGGTGACGATCTCCGTGCGCCCGGAGCGCATCGCGCTCACGCGCAAGCCGCCCGAAGGCGCGTACAACTGGGGCCGCGGCAGGGTGACGAACATCGCGTACATGGGCGGCTACACGCTGTATCACGTGACGCTCGATTCGGGCAAGGTCGTGGTTGCGAACCTGTCGAGTCTCGCGATCGGCGAGATCGAATCGCCGACCTTCGACGACGAAGTCTACGTGCGCTGGAGCGCGTCCGCGGGCGTGGTGCTGACCTCATGATGAAGCTGCTCAACCGCTTGGGCGTGTCAGGGCGCACGCTCGTCATCGGCGGGCCGTACCTGTGGCTCCTGCTGCTGTTCTTCGTGCCGTTCCTGCTCGTCGTGAAGATCAGCTTCGCGGACAGCCAGCTCGGCATTCCGCCGTACACGGATCTCGTGTCGATGGAAGAAGGCGTGATGCATATCGCGCTCGACTTCGCGCACTACGCATTTCTGATCAAGGACAGCCTGTACTTCGCGACCTACATGAACTCGCTGCTGGTCGCGGCGGTGTCGACGCTGCTGTGCCTCCTGATCGGCTATCCGATGGCGTATTACATCGCGCGTTCGAATCCGTCCACGCGCAACATTCTGATGATGGCGGTCATGCTGCCGTTCTGGACGTCGTTTCTGATCCGCGTCTATGCATGGATCGGCATCCTCAAGAACAACGGCCTGCTCAACAATTTCCTGATGTCGATCGGCCTGCTGCATTCGCCGATCGAGCTGTATCACACGAATATCGCGGTGTATATCGGCATGGTGTATTCGTATCTGCCGTTTCTCGTGATGCCGCTCTACGCGCATCTCGTGAAGATGGACCTGACCTTGCTCGAAGCGGCCTACGATCTCGGCGCGAAGCCGTGGAAGGCGTTCGTGCAGATCACATTGCCGTTGTCGAAGAACGGCATCATCGCGGGCTGTCTGCTCGTGTTCATTCCGGCGGTGGGCGAGTACGTGATTCCTGAATTGCTCGGCGGCGCTGACACGCTGATGATCGGCCGCGTCATGTGGAACGAGTTCTTCAACAACGCCGACTGGCCGATGGCGTCCGCCGTCACCTGCGCGATGGTCCTGCTGCTGCTCGTGCCGATGGCGCTCTTCCAGCACTTCCAGGCGAAACAACTGGAGCAGAAGCGATGATCAAGCCCAGCCGTCCGTTGCAAATCACCGCGCTCGGCCTCGGGTTTGCGTTTCTGTATATCCCGATCCTGAGTCTCATCGTCTATTCGTTCAACGACTCACCGCTCGTCACGGTGTGGACGGAGCCGTCGCTCAAGTGGTATCGCGCGCTCATCACGGATGACGAACTGATCAACGCCGCGTGGCTGTCGTTGCGCATCGCGTTCCTGACGGCGTGCGCGTCGGTCGTGATCGGAACGTGGGCGGGTTTCGTGCTGGCGCGCATGGGACGCTTCAAGGGCTTCACGCTCTACGCGGGCATGATCAACGCGCCGCTCGTGATCCCCGAAGTCATTCAGGGCATTTCGCTGCTGCTGCTGTTCGTCGAAATGGCGAAGCTCATTGGCTGGCCCGATCGAGGCTTCTTCACGATCTGGATCGGGCACGTGATGCTGTGCATCTCGTATGTCGCGATCATCGTGGAATCGCGCGTGCGGGAGTTGAATCCGTCGCTGGAGGAGGCCGCGCTCGATCTCGGCGCGACGCCGCTGCGCGTATTCTTCGCGATCACGCTGCCGCTGATTTCTCAGGCGCTCGTCGCAGGCTGGCTCCTCTCGTTCACGCTGTCGATCGACGATCTCGTGCTGTCGGCGTTTCTCTCCGGGCCAGGATCGACTACGCTGCCGCTCGTCGTGTTTTCGCGTGTGCGCCTGGGCCTGAATCCCGAAATGAACGCGCTCGCGACCTTGTTCATCGCGCTCGTGACGATCGGTGTGATCGGGGCGAATGCCTTCATGCAGCGCAGTGAGCGCAGAAGGCTCGCGGGCGTTCTGTAGCGCCGGACGCCCACGAATGGAATCGCGGCCCCTGCATGGGGCCGCGTGCATTTTCAGGCGTTCGCCAGATGCTTCGCGAAGGTCGCCGGATCGGTATTGGTGCCACACAACAGCACACCGACGCGCTTGCCTTGCAGACGTTCGCGCAACGGGCCGAGCAGGGCGGCCGTGGCAGCCGCGCACGCCGGTTCGACCGCGAGCTTGAGCTCGCTGAAAAGCTGCAGCATGCCATGCCGCAACTCGTTGTCCGACACGGTCACGATGTCATCGATATGCCGCCGGCACAACTCATAGCTGTACTGCTCGGTGTGCGGGGCCATCAGAGAGTCGGCGATGCCGTGCATCGCGCCCATCTTGATCGTGTGATTGGCTTCGAAACTGCGCTTCATTGCGTCCGATCCTTCCGGCTCCACGCCGTACACGTGTAACGACGGATTCGCGAGACGCATCGCCGTGGATACGCCCGCAGCCAGGCCGCCCCCGCCGATCGGCAGGATCACCGCGTCGAGATCGGGTGCTTGCGAGGTCCACTCATAGCCGAGCGTCGCCGTGCCGAGCACCGTACGGTAGCCGTTGAACGGATGGATGAAGACACGTCCTTCTTCCGCTTCCACTCGCCGCACGACATCGAATGCTTCGGCGACGTTTTCCGCGAACACGACCTCCGCGCCGAAGCGCCGGCACAGCGCGACACGCGCCGGACTCGCGCTCTTGATGATGACGACCTTCGCGCCCACGTCCATGCGCTGCGCCGCGTAAGCCACCGCCACCGCGTGATTGCCCGCCGACACGCAGGTGACGCCCGCCGAGCGTTCGCTGTCCGAGAGCGCGAGGATGTTCGAGAACGCGCCGCGCGCCTTGAACGTACCGCTCGCCTGCAGCAGTTCGAACTTGAACGTGATCGGCGTGCCTTCGAGCGTCGGAAAATCGTGACGCTCGAAAGTCGGCGTGCGCGCGACCCAGGGCGTGAGCGCCATGTGCTGCTCGGCGATTTCGTCGAGCGTCGGAATCGGCGTGCCGTCGATCGTGTTGTCGGAATGCTGCGTGGCAGTGGACATGGCTTTTTGTTATGAAAAGGTCAGCGAGCCTGCGCTTCGACGGACATGCTGTGAATGAACTTGCCCAGGAACGCTTCGCACTGGACGAGCTGTTCGAGCGACACATACTCGTTTGCCTTGTGCGCCTGCTCGATATTGCCCGGGCCGCACACGATGCTAGGCACGCCCGCGTTGGCGAACAGGCCCGCTTCGGTGCCGTAGGCAACCTTGTGCTTCTCCTGATTTTGCGTGAGCGCGCGCACGAGCTGCGTGATCGCGGCCTGTTCGGTGGCGTCGAGCCCCGGTGCGGACGCGAGCTTCGTGAATTCGATGGCCGCGTTGCCGTGCTCCTTCAGCATCTTCGGCAGCAGCGTCTCGTGCGCGTACGACTCGATGCGCCTGAAAATCGCGTCCGGATCGATAGTCGGCAGATTGCGGAACTCGAACTCGAAGTTGCATTCGGCGGGCACGGTGTTGATCGCGTTGCCGCCCTTGATCGTACTCGTCTGGCCGGTGGTGAAGGGCACGTCGTAAAGCTCGTCGAACGGACCTTTCGCGCGGAACTCGTCGACGAGATCGCGGATGTGACAGATGAGCCGCGCCGCATATTCGATCGCGTTCAGCCCCTTCGGCGTGAGCGACGAGTGCGCCGCAAACCCGCGCACGCAGCAGTGATACGTGTTGATGCCCTTATGCGCGATGATCGGGCGCATCGATGTCGGCTCGCCGACGATGCAGCCATCCGGCTTCACGCCGCGTTTTTGCAGGTCCGCGATCATCAGCGGCGCGCCGGCGCAGCCGACTTCTTCGTCGTACGACAGCGCGAAGTGGATGGGTTTCGCGAGCTTCGTCGCCTGCATCTTCGGCAGCATAGCGAGCGCCGCGCCGATGAAGCCCTTCATGTCGCACGAGCCACGGCCGTAGAGCAGGCCATCGCGGACTTCGGGCTTGAACGGGTCGCTCTGCCAGTCCTGGCCATCGACCGGCACGACATCGGTGTGACCCGACAGCACGATCCCGCCGTTGGTCTCGCCATCGTGCGCCGGGACCGTGGCGAACAGGTTCGCCCACTGACCGCGCGGATCGTTGGTGACGGTCGCTTCGATGCCCGCGTGGCGCAACGCGTCGCGCACGGTTTCGATCAGGCCGAGATTCGGATTGCGGCTGACGGTATCGATCGAGACTAGGCGTTCGATCCACGCCAGGGAAATCGGCGTTTCGTTTTCGGACTGAACTTTGGGATGCGCCGCATCGGCGGTTTGTGACATTTTTTGACTCCAGCGAGGAGAGTTTGATCATAGCCCAAATTTAGGTGTTGGCCTGCACCTAAGGCTTTTGGGTCTTGGTTTCGAGCACTCATCACCGCGCGGCAACCGGCTGCCTCACCGGGCCGCCCAACGCCCGCAACGTCTCTTTCACCGTCGAAATCCGCACCGCGAGATCGGGGCTGCGCGACTCGATGCGCAGCTTGTCCTGCCCCGCGAGCTTGATGTGCTTGTGCTTCTGAACCATCTCGATGATCTTCATGCCATCGACGGGCGGGTTCGGGACGAACTGCAGCGAGATGGACTGCTCGGCCGCATCGATCTTCGTGATGCCGAGCGGCTTTGCGGCCAGTCGCAGCCGATGCGTCTCGACGAGCGCATGCGCTTGCGGCGGCAGCTTGCCGAAACGGTCGACGAGCTCTTCGAGAATGCCGTCGATGGCATCGCTCGATTCGCAGTTCGCGAGCCGCTTGTACAGCGACAGACGCTCCTGCACGTCGCCGCAGTAGTCGGCGGGCAGGATAGCGGGCGCGTGCAGATTGATTTCGGTCGTCGCGGCAAGCGGCGCGTTCAGATCCGGCTCGCGGCCTTCCTTCAGCGCGCGCACGGCGTCGTTCAGCATGTCGGTGTAAAGCTGGAATCCGATCTCGTGAATCTCGCCGGATTGCTTGTCGCCGAGCACCTCGCCGGTGCCCCGGATTTCGAGGTCGTGCATCGCGAGATAGAAGCCTGAGCCCAGTTCCTCCATCTGCTGGATCGCTTCGAGCCGGCGTTGCGCCTGCTTCGTCAGCGACTGCGTATCGTGGACGAGCAGATACGCATACGCCTGGTGATGCGAGCGCCCGACGCGGCCGCGCAACTGATGCAACTGCGCGAGCCCGAACTTGTCCGCGCGATGCATGAGGATCGTGTTCGCGCTAGGCACGTCGATGCCCGTTTCGATAATCGTCGTGCACAACAGCACGTTCGCGCGCTGGCCGACGAAATCGCGCATGACGCGTTCGAGCTCGCGTTCGTGCATCTGGCCGTGCGCCACCGCGATGCGCGCTTCGGGCACCAGCGCTTCGAGCATCGTGCGGCGATTCTCGATCGTTTCGACTTCGTTGTGCAGGAAGTACACCTGGCCGCCGCGCTTGAGCTCGCGCAACATCGCTTCGCGAATCACGCCGTCTTCCTCGCGCCGCACGAAGGTCTTGATCGCAAGGCGCTTCTGCGGCGCGGTCGCGATCACGGAGAAATCGCGCAGGCCTTCGAGCGCCATGCCGAGCGTGCGGGGAATCGGCGTCGCGGTGAGTGTGAGCACGTCGACTTCGGCGCGCAGCGCCTTCAACGCTTCCTTCTGCCGCACGCCGAACCGGTGTTCCTCGTCGATGATCACAAGCCCGAGGCGCTTGAACTTCACATCGCCCGACAAGAGCTTGTGCGTGCCGATGACGATATCGACCGAGCCTTCATTGATCTGCTGCACAGCCGTCGACACTTCCTTGCCGCTCTTGAAGCGCGACAGCTCCGCGATGCGCACGGGCCAGTCGGCGAAGCGGTCGGTGAAGGTCTGTGTGTGCTGTTCGGCGAGCAGGGTAGTGGGCGAAAGAATCGCGACCTGCTTGCCCGCCATGACGGCGATGAACGCGGCGCGCAGCGCGACTTCCGTCTTGCCGAAGCCGACGTCGCCGCATACGAGGCGGTCCATCGGTTTGCCGCTCGTCATGTCGCCGATCACCGCCGCGATCGCCGCCGCCTGATCCGGCGTTTCCTCGAAGCCGAAGCTTTCCGCGAACTTGGTGTAATCGCGCGGTTCGAGCTTGAACGCGTAGCCCTCGCGCGCGGCGCGGCGCGCGTAGAGGTTGAGGAGTTCCGCGGCAGTATCGCGGATCTGCTGTGCAGCCTTTCGCTTGGCCTTTTCCCACTGGCCCGAGCCGAGCGTGTGCAGCGGCGCGCTTTCCGGGTCCGCGCCGCTATAGCGCGAGATCACGTGCAACTGCGCAACCGGCACGTACAGCTTCGAGTCGTTCTGATACTCGAGATGCAGGAATTCGGTTTCGCCTTCGCCCAGATCCATCGACACGAGGCCCATGTAGCGGCCGATGCCGTGCTGCGCATGGACGACGGGATCGCCGACCTTCAGCTCGGCCAGATCGCGGACCATCGAATCGACGTTGCTCGCCTGCTCCTGGCGACGTCGTCCCGCGCGGCGTGCGAGCGGCCCGTACAGCTCCGTCTCGGTGATGATCGAGAGCTTCTCGAGCGGCAGCGCGAAACCGTTCGACAGAGGCGCGATGCCGAGCGTGAACTTGCCGTCGCTCGTGAGCCATTCCTGGAACGTGTCGCGCGACTCGCCGCGCAGGCCGTTATCCGCGAGCAATTGCTGCATCGTTTCGCGCCGTCCCGCCGATTCCGCGACGAGCATCACGCGGTTCTCGGTTTGCTCCAGATAATGGCGCAGCGCGAGCAGGGGTTCGTCGGCGTGACGATCGATGGCGAGCCCCGGCAGCGGCACCGCCCAGCCGCCTTCCGGCGTGCTCGGGAATTTCAGCTGCGCGAACGGTTTTGCGAACGTGAAGAAATCGTCGTCGGTCAGAAAGAGCCGGCGCGGTTCGAGCAAAGGCCGTTCGCGGTCGTGCCGGAGAAAGTCGTAGCGCTGCTTCGTGTCGTTCGTGAAGCGTTTGATCGCCGCGTCCATGTCGCCGACGAACGCGAGCTGCGACCCTTCCGGCAGATAGTGGAAGAGCGTCGCGGTTTCGTCGAAGAAGAGCGGCAGATAGTATTCGATGCCCGCCGACGGCACGCCGTTGCCGATGTCCTTGTAGATCTGCGAGCGGCTCGGATCGCCCTCGAAGACTTCGCGCCAGCGGCTGCGAAACGCGGTGCGCGCGGCTTCGTCGAACGGAAACTCGCGGCCCGGCAGCAGGCGCACGTCGCGCACGGGGTAGAGGCTGCGCTGCGTGTCGGGATCGAACGCGCGGATGGAGTCGACCTGATCGTCGAACAAGTCGATGCGATAGGGCAGCGCCGAGCCCATCGGATACAGATCGATGAGCGAGCCGCGCACGCAGTATTCGCCCGGCCGCACGACCTGGCTCACGTGCTCGTAGCCGGCGAGCGTCAATTGCGCCTTGAGCTTCGCCTCGTTCAGGCGCTCGCCCTGTGTGAACGAAAACGTGTAGGCCGCGAGAAACGACGCGGGCGGCATGCGATAGAGCGCCGTCGTCGCGGGCACGATGAGGATGTCGCAGCGGCCTTCGCCCAGATCGTGCAGCGTCGCGAGACGCTCGGACACGAGATCCTGGTGCGGCGAGAAGGTGTCGTACGGCAGCGTTTCCCAGTCGGGCAGCAGCCGCACGCGCGCGTCCGGCGCGAAGAAGGGAATTTCAGCGGCGAGACGCTGCGCATCGACGGCGCCTGCGGTCACGACCGTCAAAAGCGGCACCTTCTCGCGATACGCGGCGTGATAGCGAGCGATGGCGAGCGCATCGGCGGAGCCGGAGGCGCCGTCGAAGACGAAGCGCTGGCCCGGCTTTACGAGCGCGATGGGAGAACTGGACTGCGCGTTGACGGCTTTGGAAGGCATAGAGTGTGCGTGGAGCCGTCCGGCGAACGCGGGTTCGGGAGTCGAACCGACGTGTGCGGGACGTGGTCGCGAAGGACCTATTATAAAATCCGGGCTTCAACTTTGACTTGCCCACATTATTCGCCCGTGACTTCGCGCCTGTTCTCACTGATTCCCTGCGCCGGAACCGGCAGCCGATCCGGCGCGCCGATGCCGAAGCAATACCAGACTGTCGCGGGCCGCCCGATGCTCGCGTATTCGCTCGCAGCGTTCGACGCGTGCTCCGAATTCTCGCAGACACTCGTCGTGCTCGCACCGGACGACAACCATTTCGACGCCCGCCGCTTCGCCGGACTGCGTTTCGCGGTGGAGCGCTGCGGCGGCGCCTCGCGGCAGGCGTCGGTGTACAACGGGCTCATCGCGCTCGCCAAATTCGGCGCGCGCGAGGACGACTGGGTTCTCGTGCACGACGCTGCGCGCCCCGGCATCACGCCGGAGCTGATTCGCAAACTTGTCGCGGAACTGCGCGATGATACGGTCGGCGGTATTCTCGCCCTGCCGCTCGCGGATACGTTGAAGCGCGTCGCACCGAACATGCCCGATGTGCCGTCCGCTGCCGGCGAAAGCGAAGCGCGCATCGCGCGCACGGAATCGCGCGACGGACTGTGGCAGGCGCAGACGCCGCAGATGTTCCGGCTCGGCATGTTGCGCGAAGCGATCGAACGTGCGCGCCACGACGGGCACGACCTGACGGACGAAGCGAGTGCCGTCGAATGGCTCGGGCATTCGCCGAAGCTGGTTCAGGGCAGCCTGCGCAACTTCAAGGTGACTTATCCGGAAGATTTCGCGCTCGCGGGCGCGTTCCTTTCCGCGAACGCCTGACTCACACTCAACCAAGGTTTGAATCGATGGATTTCAGAATCGGACAAGGGTACGACGTCCACCAGCTCGTCGAGGGCCGCCCGCTCATCATCGGCGGCGTGACGATTCCCTATGAGCGCGGCCTGCTCGGCCATTCCGACGCCGACGTGCTTCTGCACGCGATCACCGATGCGCTGTTCGGTGCGGCTTCGCTCGGCGATATCGGCCGGCATTTTCCGGATACGGCAACCGAATTCGCCGGCGCGGACAGCCGCGTGCTGCTGCGCGAGGCGTTCAAGCGCGTGTCGGAAGCCGGATTCGCCATCGCGAACGTGGACAGCACGGTCATCGCGCAGGCGCCGAAGCTATCACCGCATATCGATGCGATGCGCGCGAACATCGCCGCGGACCTCGATCTCTCGATCGACCGCGTGAACGTCAAGGCCAAAACGAACGAGAAGCTGGGCTATCTCGGCCGCAAGGAGGGCATCGAGGCGCAAGCGGCGGTGCTGCTGCGCCGGACGTCGATCGACGGATAAAACGACGCCACGCTGTCGAGCCGTGGCGTCTTCGAAGATTCAACTCTTTTCCGCTTCGATCGTCAGCGCCACGGCGTTGATCACCGCCGCGATGCGGCCGACATCGCGCAGTTGCGTCGTCGACATGCCCTCTGCCACGAGATTCTCGTAGTGCGACTTCACGCAGAAGTGGCACTTGCCGATGATCGATGCCGCCAGCGCGTACATCTCGAAGCGCCGCTTGTCGACGCCGCCGTGCGATGCATAGGCATTCATGCGCAGGCCGGCGGGCTGCGTCCTGAGATCCGCGTTGTCGGCCATTTCCAGATACGGATACCAGACGTTGTTCATGCCCATCAGCGCGGCGGCGGTCAGCGCGGCGTTGGTCTCCTCCGGCGACAGTACGCCCGCGTTGCGGATGATGCTGGTGAGCTTCGTCGCCTTCGCGGCATAGGCGGCGGCAAGCGCGGCGCCGACCGCATCATTGCCTTCGAGCGACGAGCGGGCAATCGTACCGTCCACGTTCAGGCGAATATCCTTCGCGTAGTCGGGCACGAGTTCCTTGATCGCAGACAGGAATTCCATTGTTTTCTCCAGTTCGATGGCGTTAAAAAAGCCCGCCGCAGCCGAGGACTCGGCCGAGAGCGGGCTTTGCGGCATGAGGAACGCTTACAGCGTCGAGCCGCCGACCGCGCGGTTGCACGGGCACAGTTCGTCCGTTTGCAAGCCGTCGAGAATACGCAGGACTTCTTCCGGGCTGCGGCCCACGTTCAGGTTGTTGACGGACACATGCTGGATGACGTTGTCCGGATCGACGATGAAGGTCGCGCGCAGCGCAACGCCGGCTTCCTTGTCGCGCACGCCGAGCTGGTCGATCAGTTCGCCTTTCACGTCGCCGAAAGCGTAGTGGTTCAGCCTGTTCAAATCCTTGTGCTCGCGGCGCCATGCCAGCTTGACGAACTCGTTATCGACGCTGCCGCCGAGCAGCACCGCGTCGCGGTCCTCGAAGTCCTTCGCCAGCTTCGCGAACTCGACGATTTCCGTTGGGCACACGAACGTAAAGTCCTTCGGATAGAAGTAGATGATCTTCCACTTGCCAGGGAATGACTGTTCGGTGATTTCCTCGAAAGCGGACTGGCCGTTTTCTTCGTGATGATTGAAACCCGGCTTCGCAGCGGTGACGGTGAATGCTTCGACTTTATCGCCAACGGTCTTCATGCAGTAACTCCTGTGAAATCGTTGAAAGGACAAGCTCAGCCAAATTACTGGATCGCCATAACGCTCGCGTGACACTTTCATGCCAGACCTCGAGCGTTAACCCGGTTCATCTTAACTTTATTTAAAAAATCAACTCAATAGTTTTTAACTAACGAGTCGGATAGATTCTGACGAAGCCGTCGCGACGGGAGCCAAGTCTAACCGTCGAAGCGCGCGCCGCCTTTCATCGGCGGGAAATCGATGGTCACTTCGAAGCCGGGAAGCGGGGTGCGGTTGCGCAGCCGCAAAGTGCCGCGTTGACGCGTGACCAGGCGCTGAACGATGGCCATGCCGAGACCCGTGCCGTTCGCCTGCGTGCGCGCAGTATCGACGCGATAGAACGGGCGTGTGATGAGCGCGACCTGATCGTCGGGAATGCCGCGGCCTTCGTCCATCACGGAAAGTTCCACCTTGCCATGCGCGACCCGCGTCTGCAGCGTGATGCGTGCTATGTCGTCCTGCTCGCTACGTCCGTACTTGCGCGCGTTCTCGAGCAAATTGCCGACGACGCGGCGGGCATCTGTCGGATCGCCTTCGATCACGGCGCCCTGCGCGAGATCGGTGCGCATCACGACGCCGTCGTCGGCCTGAAAGCGCGCGGCAAGCTCGCTTGCGATCATCGAAAGATCCACCGCTTCGGGCATGCGCTGCATCGGCCGCGCGTAGTCCAGGAAGCGGCCGATGATCATGTCCATCTGCTCGATGTCGTCGATCATCGCGAGCTTGGTCGCTTCGTCCGACGGGCTCATTTCCGTCTCGAGACGCAGGCGTGCAAGCGGCGTGCGCAAGTCGTGCGAAATGCCCGCGAGCATCAGGGCGCGATCCGCTTCGAGCTGCTCGAGATCCTGCACCATCTGGTTGAAGCTTCGATTCGTTTCAGCTGCGACGCCCATGCCGCGCTCGGGCAAGGGCTCCGGCGACTGCCCCGAGCCGACCTTGCGCGCTGCGAGCGCAAGGCGCGCGAATGGCCGGTTCACGAGACTCGTGATGAACGCCGCGCCGAACAGCGACAGCGCCAGCGCGAACACGCCCCAGCCGGCCCATTGCAGGCCGGTGACGGTGTCGAGCTGATCGCGGTCGAGCGCGACCCAGTAATCGTCGTCGTCGATCTTGAAGCTGATCCAGACGCCCGGAATGTCGTTCACCGATTGCGCGATGATCGTCTCGTTGCCGAGCCGGCCGCGCACGTCGCGCTCGATCAGCCGGTTGAGCGATTCGTCGGGTTGCAGCTTGTATTTATCGGTGGTCTCGCGCGGATACACACGCACGCCCTCGTTGCTCTCCAGATCCTGAAGCAGCGCGCGACGCAGATCGGGGTCGGAGTAGAGCAGGGCGGTGCGCGTGAGCTTGACCACGGCGACGAGCTGAAGCGCCACGCGCTGCGCGCGCGGTTCGCGCTCGATCACGCGAAAGCTCTGAAACCACGCCGTGAGACTGACGGCGATGAGCAGCGCGATCAGCGCGAAGGTTCGCCAGAACAGGCCGCCGAACGCGAGCGCCAGTAGCCGCCTGTCGATGCGCATGGGTCTGTCGGGTTCAGCTCGGTAGAGGGGAGAAAGCGTGGCGAAACTCGCTCAGTGTCGATCAGGCTGCGCCGTCGGGAATGAAGACGTAGCCCAGGCCCCATACGGTCTGAATGAAACGCGGGCTGCTGGGGTCGGGCTCGATCAGTTTGCGCAGACGCGAGATCTGCACGTCGAGACTCCGGTCGAACACTTCATATTCACGTCCGCGCGCAAGCTCCATCAGCTTTTCGCGCGAGAGCGGCTGACGCGGATGACGCGCAAACACCTTCAGCACCGAAAACTCGCCGGTGGTCAGCGGAATTTCCTGGCCATTTTTCGTGAGCGTGCGCGTCGCGAGATTCAGGGCGAATTCGCCGAACTCGAACACTTCAGTGGTTTCGGACGGCGCGCCCGGCAATTCGGACGGCGTCTGGCGACGCAGCACCGCATGAATGCGCGCGACGAGCTCGCGCGGATTGAATGGCTTCGGCAGATAGTCGTCCGCACCCATTTCGAGTCCGACGATGCGATCTACATCTTCACCCTTCGCGGTGAGCATGATGATCGGCGTGCGATCGTTGCTGCCGCGCAGACGCCGGCAGATGGAAAGGCCGTCTTCGCCGGGCAGCATCAGATCGAGCACGAGCAGATCGAAACGCTCGCGCACCCAGAGCTTGTTCATCGACGGTGCGTTTTCTGCGACGTACACGTTGAAGCCCTGTTCACCGAGGTAGCGCCGCAGCAGATCGCGCAGGCGCGGATCGTCGTCGACGACGAGAATTTTTGAAGGGTTCTTGGTTTCCATGGCGGCATCTTAGCGCGTTTGATCAAACGCCGAGTTTGTAACAAAAGCGAGTGTAACAGTTGGTTACAAAATTTACGGAGCCTGTGGCACGGCCCAAGGGTTTGGTGCGTACACTGCTTTACCTAAGCCCGCCATTCGGTAGATACTCCATCAGACCAGCGCGTCATGCGGCCCGACCAAGCCATGGCGCGACGCGCGCGAAAAGAATGAGGCTGTCCGGTTGTCGAGCAACGAAGGGAACAACATGAAGGGAGCGCGGCAGCGCGGACCCGTGCGCACCGAGCGCATCTTCAGAAAGACACTTCTTGCCAGTGCGCTCTACGCAGTACTGAGCACACCTCACGTCTATGCACAGTCGACGGGCTTCGATCGCGGCATCACCGGTTCAACGAATCGTTTCGATGGCCGCATGATTCGCGCCCAGCAACGCGTGAGTAAAAGCTCGGCTCCTTCGAGCCACGATCGCGATCCGAAAGCGCCGGCCATGCAGCCTATCCAGCAGGTCGATCAGACACCGCCCGCGCGCCCGCCGCGTCACACGGTAATGACCGCTGACGAGCGGCGTCTCCTAAGGCAGCACATCGAAGAAGCGGTGCGCGATCTCTACAAGCGGTAAGCGGCGCGACCCGCGATGAACCGACGTCAATTCCTCTCGATTGCCGGCGCCTTCGCGGGTTGTGCGGGCAGCGCAGGGGAAGCGTTCGCTATCGCACATTCCGGTTCTTCCTCTTTCATTCGCTCGCTCGTGCTCGTCGATCTCGACGGCGGCAACGACGGGCTGAACACCGTCATTCCTTTTGCCGATCCTCTGTATCGCGCAGTGAGGCCCAATCTCGCGATATCCAGAGATCAGGCATTGCCGCTCGATATCCGCACGGCCTTACATCCGTCGCTGTCGCCGTTGATGAGCGCGTGGCGCGCGAACGATCTGGCGATCGTGCAGGGGGTTGGCTATGACGCGCCCAACCGGTCGCATTACCGCTCGCGCCAGATCTGGGATACCGCGTCGCACGCGGATGAATATCGTGCCGATGGCTGGCTCGATCGCGTGAGCGTCATCACCGAGGTAGCGACGTTCAACGCCGCATGCGACGCCGTCGCGCGCGCCTCGTCTCACGAAGTCAACGTCGTCCGCCTCGCGCTGCACGGCTTCGATACGCACGAGAATCAGGCGCGTCGGCATGCGGCGTGTCTTGCCCGGCTGGCTGAAGGACTCGCATCGCTGCGCGCGTCGTTGATCGCGTCCGGCGCGTGGGCCCGCACGCTCGTGATGACGCGTTCGGAATTCGGACGCGCCGCGCGTGAGAATGCCGCGGGCGGCACGGACCACGGCGCGGCCGCGGCGCATTTCCTAATGGGTGGAGGCGTGCGCGGCGGCCTGTTCGGCATGCCGCCACGACTCGATCGACTCGACGCGGACGGCGGCTTGCCCGTCGGCATCGACTTCAGAAGACTGTATGCGACGGTCCTCGACGCATGTTGGCAAAGCGGTTCCGCATCGATCCTTGGAGCCCGCTTCGAGCCGCTACCGATTCTTCGCGTCTAACGCGTGCGCCATGTGATCCACAACTTGCGGATCGGCGTGAGCGCGATGCGTTGATGCAGCACCTGAAAGTTTTCGCGTTCGATCTCGTCGAAAAGCGCGAGCGACAACGCGGCCTGCGCGCGCAACACGCGCTGCGTCGCGCGTTCCGAAGCGGGAATGGCGTCCAATGCATCGTTGAGCGCTTGCCGGGCGCGGCCGGTCTGAAAGCGCATGAGATCCGTGAAGGCATCGCCGTACTTGCGATTGATGACGTCGGCGGCCGTCACGCTGAAGCGCTGCAACTCGTCGATCGGGATATAGATGCGGCCGTTGCGCGCATCGCCGCCGACCTCCTGAACGCGCTCGGCGAGCAGCAGCGCCGAACCGAGCGGGGCGGACCACGCGTCGGCCTGGTCCGGATCGCGCGCGCTCGCACGTGCAAGCGCCGTCGCGAACGCGCCGCCCGTCTGATCGAGATAACGCTTGAAACCGGGCCAGTCTAGATAGCGCGCCTGATCCAGGTCCATGCCGAAACCGTCGACGACCGCGGCGAGCGACGCGCGCCCGGCATCGTCCAGAACCGGATGCGCGGCATCGCCCGCATGCGCCTGCAACGCTTTGGTGACCGGGTGCGTCGGCTCGCCGCCATTGAGCCGGCCGAGCTCGCTCTGCCACCAGGCGTGCTTCGTACGGCCGATGGTCGGATCGCTGGTTTCCTTCACGGTCTCTTCGAGTTCGCGATAGAGCGCGTAGAGCGCGGTCAGAAGCGGCTGACTCGCGGCCGGCGCGCGGCGCAGCGCGTAGTACGTGCCCGACCCTTCAGGGGCGGCCTTTTGCTGGCAATAGTCGTCGAAATTCACGAACGGGGCTTGTGGGAGTTCGAAAGGAAGGCGTCGTGGGGTGTCGTCTTGCGGTTCGTCACGCGGCGGACCGACGTACGAACGCTCATTTTATCCGGCAAGGCGCGGGTTCGCTGCCGCCCGGTGTTCGCCGCAAGATTGTGCGCCGAGCCAATGACGCTGCGCTTCGCGTGCGCAAGACTGCGGCAATCGACTCCATCTGCGCGCGCAGCCAAGAGGCATCCATGGCCGCATGAGAAGCGTGGCGAGGGATTCCGGCTTCGACTTTCGCGTGTGTGCAAGCCAGATGCACGTCTCGCCGACGACAGCCCTGCATATCACCGCCAACCGCCGTGCCGACGCAAGCTCACGTGTCCGCTCAACGTCTTCGTGATCTGGCAGCCGACGTGCGTGCGGCGGTTCTTGTCGCACGTCGATCGGCCGATCGCCGCTGTCCGCGCGAGCGAGCAGATACCGGATGAGATAAGGCGGGTGATGCACAGGGCGGGCATCGACTTCGCGGGCCGCTCGCAGGCGAAAGGCGAGGTGATGGCGATCGAGCTGGGCGACAGCGGCATCTGATTGACGAAAGCCCGGCTCCAAAACGAAAAACCCCTTTGCCGATGAAAGGGGTTTCGTTGTGGTGCGAGGAGGGGGACTCGAACCCCCACACCCTTGCGGGCGTCAGGACCTAAACCTGGTGCGTCTACCAATTTCGCCATCCTCGCAGCACGGCAGGCGCTCTGGGCTTGTTCGGTGATGACCCGCGCCCGGCGATGCCGCCGTGTCAGGCACCGGTCCACTGTGCCAAGCCCGAGATTCTAACCGATTCATCTGGCGATGTCTGCGAAATTGCGTCAACGCTTTTCGCGCTGCGGATCGGCTTGCGGATCGGCTTGTAAGCGCGCAAGCGCCGATCCCGGACATACACGCCGGGAGATTGCCGCTTCTCGAGCGGCTGCCTACAATCTCGTTCATTCGTCCGTCTCCACACCCGACCTTCCTCTCATGACTCGCAACGCGCGCAATCGCTTCGTCGCATGGCTCGGCATTGCCGCCATGTGGCTCGCGATCGTCGCGCCGGTCATCAGCCAGACGCTCGACGCACGCAACGCCGCGAGCGACCCGCAAGCGACCCTGTGCGCAGTCGATTCATCCGCAACGGATGCGCACGAAGGGCATCACGCGGCCGGGCAAGACCATACGGCGCAGACGGGCCATCACGACGCGGCGAATCACTTCGACGCCTGCTCATACTGCGGACTGCTTGCGCACAACCTGCCCATCGGCACGGGCGTCGCGCATGGCGTCGCATTGATCGAACGCGTCATGCGCGCTCCGGCGTTTGCGAGCGCCGATCCCGTCGCTTCGAAATCCTTCAACGCCGCGAGCCCGCGCGCGCCTCCCGCAATCTCCTGAAGCTGTCCTTCGTCGATTGTCTGGCGTTCGCCGCGCGCACGAGCGCAGCCGACGCGCATTCGTGCGCATGCCTGCCGATACCGCTGCAGGCGCATGCCGCCCGCGCAACGCGCATGCGCTCCACCAAGGCGCTCGATCACATTCGAAGTTCGCATTGGCATCCGATGCTCATCAATTGAACCGCACACATTCAACCAAAATCGCCATGCTTGCATCCAACCTGAACGCTCCGGCAGCAGCGTCGAACGCGGAGGTCATCGCGCATCGTCGCACGCTCTGGCGCTGGCATTTCTACGCAGGACTCTTCGTGATGCCGCTGCTCATCGTGCTCGCGATCACCGGAACGATCTACTGCTTTCAGCCGCAGATCGAGCCGCTTCTGTATCGCGACCGGATGATCGTCGCGGATACGCACGGCCCCCAGCTTTCCCGCGACGTCCTGCTCGCGAAGGCCGCCGCGCGCGAGCCGCGCGGCGCCGTGCCGACGCTTGCGCAGATCGACGCCGATCGCACGCGCAGCGCCGAGTTCGTCTTTCGCCTTCCATCGGGCGAGAGCGAAAGCGTGTATGTGAACCCCTATGACGGCACGGTCCTCGGCACACTCTCCGTCGAGCATCGATTGATGAAGCAGGTGCGCACTCTGCATCGCGGACTGATGCTCGGAAAGACCGGCGAGCTCGTCATGGAGCTGGCGGGCTGCTGGACGCTCGTGATGATCGGCACGGGCATCGCGCTGTGGTGGCCCAGCCGATCGAATGCGCGGCAGGGCGGCGTGTGGCTGCCGCGTCTGTCGCTGCAAGGACGCGCGTGGTGGCGCGATCTACACGCGGTGGGCGGCATCTGGCTCGCCATCGGCGCGCTGTTCTTCGTGCTTTCCGGACTGCCGTGGTCGGGATCGTGGGGCAAGGAGTTCAAGGCGCTCGCGACCTCCGCGTCGCTCGGCTATCCGAAGGGCGCGTGGGGCGAAGCGCATGTGCATTCGGCCGCGCCGGGCGCCGCATCGAAGAACACGGACGAAGACGCGCTGCACGGCATGCACATGAAGATGGACGATTTGCCGCTGCGTCAGACGCCGTGGGCCGTCGGTGCGACGACCGTGCCGGATAGCGGCGACCCGCGGTCGCCGGCCGCGCGGGTGTCGATCGACGACGTGATCGCGCTCGCCGCGAAAAACGGTATTGCCGACGACTACGGCATCGCGCTGCCCGACAAGCCGACGGGCGTCTACACGGTATCGTATTTCCCCGCCGATCCGCGCGCCGAACGCACGCTTCACATCGATCAATACAGCGGCCGCGTGCTGTCCGACATCGATTACGCGAGCTACGGACGAGTCGCGCAATGGATCTCGTACGGGACGTCGCTGCATATGGGACGTTACTTCGGGCTCGCGAACCAGGTCGTCTGCTCCACGATCTCGCTCGGGCTGGCGGCGCTCGCCGTGACGGGCTTCGTCATGTGGTGGAAGCGTCGGCCCGCGCGTGAGCTCGGCGCACCGGCACGGCCGGTCAAGCGGCCGCCGATGCGCACGTGGCGCGGCGGCCTGACCTTGCTGGGCGTGATTTTCCCGCTGATGGGCGCGACGATGCTCGCCGTCTGGTGCATCGACCGCCTCGCTTTCGGCAGGAGCCGCGCGGCCTTCTAGCGGTTTCCGACGCTCAGATCGAGCCGAATTTGAGCCGCGTGAGTTGCTCGGCTTCGTTTGCGAGCAGCCGTGCGGCGTCGCGGATCGCCGTATCGAGCGTGATCGGGCCCGGCGCGGGCGAGAAGCAGCCGCTGAAGAATTCGGAGAGCCGCGGCAGCGCGGCCGAATCGACCGCGCCCGAGAGCAGCGACGCCGGCACGCCCTGATCGCGTGCGTGCTTGCAGGCGATGAAGGGCGCCTTGCCGTGCAGCGTCTGGACGTCCGAGCGGCCCTCGCCCGTGATCAGCCAGTTCGCGCCTTCGAGCGCGGCATCGAGGCCGATTTCGCGCGCGACTACTTCCGCGCCCGTCTCGAAGCGCGCGCCGAGCATGTGCAGCGCGAAGCCGAGTCCGCCCGCCGCGCCCGCGCCGGGTTCGTTGCGCTTCACGACGCCCATCGCGGGTTCGAGGAGATCGGCGAAATGGGCGAGGGCGGTGTCGATCGTCGCCACTTGTTCGGGCGTCACGCCTTTCTGCGGACCGAAAATCGCGGTCGCGCCGTGGTCGCCGGTGAGCGGATTATCGACATCCGACATGCCGACGAACTCCGCATCCTTCACACGCGGATCGAGTCCCGACGCATCGATGCGCGCGATCTGCGCGAGCGCCGACGGCACCGGATCGAGTGCCTGGCCGGCCGCATCGAAGAGTTTGAGCCCGAGGCCCACGAGCAGGCCCGCGCCGCCGTCGTTCGTGCTGCTGCCGCCGAGCGCGATGTAGAACTTGCGCGCGCCGGAATCGAGCAGCGCACGAATCGCCTCGCCCATGCCGAGCGTGCTGCGCTCGGTGACCGGCACGGCCATGCCATCCGGATCGGTGATGCCGACGACTTCCGCCGTCTCGATGATCGCGCCGCCATCGTCGAGCAGGCCGGTCGCGGCATCGCGGCGCGCGGCGGCCGCGCCGCGCACGTTGAGCATGCGGCGCCCGCCGCCCGCCGAGAGCATCGCGTCGAGCGTGCCTTCGCCGCCATCGGCCATCGGGCGGATGCGGACGTCGGCATCGGGCCGTGCGCGCCTGATGCCTTCCGCGATGGCGTTCGCGACACCTTCCGCGGAAAGCGAGCCCTTGAAGGAATCGGGAGCGATGACAACTACGGGAGCGGCAGACATGGCGTTAGGCATGGTGTCTCAAATGTTCTGGTGTGAAAGGACCGTTGAAAAACCGCGGCGTGCCTCAATTTATTCGCTTGTTGCATGCGCTCCATGCCTTGCAGCAATGGATTGCACGGCGAGGGCGTTCGTCGCGTGAATCATGCGTCGGCAAGCTTATCAGCGCGCCGTGCGCCGCAAAATAGCCGTGCGCGGATAGCCGGAATTGTGCGCGTACGAGCGCGTCCGAAAAACGCGGACTTACGCCAAAATCTGGCCGCGAAACGGGCACTTTTCGAGGCAAATCGCGCCGAAACGGCGTGTTGCCAAATTAGTCGGCGGGGCCGCCCGGAATAGTTTGCTAAAATACCCGGCTCTGTTGACTGACACTGTGTCGGGCGACGTTCCGGCACTCCCGCGAGACGCGTTTTAGCGCGCGTCTTTCGGCGCCAGGCGTCGATTACGGCCGGCTCACGCAGAGCCCGCATCCGGACCCGCGCCTTTAGAACCGCGGAAGAACCGAACACCGAATTTTACGATTTAATCTAGGACGATTTCAGCCATGGCTAACGTAGTTGAGAACCTCGGCAAGCTCGAACGCCGCGTGACGATTTCCCTGCCGAAAGACACGGTGCAGAAGGAAGTGGATTCGCGCATCCGCCAGTTGGCCAAGAACGTGCGCATGCCGGGCTTCCGCCCGGGCAAGGTGCCGCTCAAGATGGTGACGCAGCAGTACGGCGGCCAGGTCGAGGCAGAAGTGCTGAGCGACAAGGTCGGCAAGGAATTCTTCGACGTCACGCGCGCGGAAAACCTGCGTGTTGCGGGCCAGCCGAGCTTCGCGCCGAAGTCGGAAGTCGCAGCTGACGCCTACGCGTTTGACGCGACCTTCGAGGTCTACCCCGAAGTGAAACTGGGCGATGTGGCGAACGCTGAAATCGAACGCACGGTCACCACCATCTCCGAAGCTGAAGTCGATCGCACGCTGGACATCCTGCGCAAGCAGCGCGTGCACTTCCACGCGCGCGGCGAAGCGGGCGAGCACGGCGACGGCGGCCCGAGCACCGCAGCGGCCGACGGCGACCGCGTGACGCTCGACTTCGTCGGCAAGATCGACGGCGTCGCGTTCGAAGGCGGCAGCGCACAGGACTTCGCATTCGTGCTGGGCGAAGGCCGCATGCTCCCCGAATTCGAGCAAGCCGCGACGGGCCTGAAGGTCGGTGAAACGCGCGAGTTCGATCTCAAGTTCCCTGAGGACTACCACGGCAAGGACGTCGCGGGCAAGACGGCGCAGTTCACGATCACGGTCAAGAAAATCGAGTGGCCGCATCTGCCGGAAATCAACGCGGATTTCGCAAAATCGCTCGGCATCGAAGACGGCGATCTCACGAAGATGCGCACCGAGATCAAGGACAACCTGGAGCGTGAAGCGAAGCGCCGCACGCAGCAGATCGTGAAAAACCAGGTCATGGACGCGCTCCTGAAGATCTCCGAACTGGACGTGCCGAAGGCGCTGATCGAGCATGATCAGCAGCGTCTCGTCGAAATGGCGCGCCAGGACCTGCAGCAACGCGGCGTGCCGAACGCCGCCGACGCGCCGATCCCGGCTGAAATGTTCGCCGAGCAGGCCGAGCGCCGCGTGAAGCTGGGCCTCGTGCTGGCCGAGCTGGTGAAGGCCAACGAACTGCAGGCGAAGCCCGAACAGATCCGCGCTGAAGTGGACGAATTCGCCAAGAGCTACGAAGACCCGAAGGAAGTCGTCCGCTGGTATTATTCGAACCAGCAGCGCCTCGCCGAGATGGAAGCGTACGTCGTGGAAAGCAACGTCGTCGATTTCGTCCTGGGCAAGGCCAAGGTGACCGACAAGGAAGTCAGCTTCGAGGAACTGGCCAGCGCAACGGCGCAAGCCTGACGCGTTGAGCAAGGGGCGTGCGGAGTCGTCGGACTGACGGCCCGCACGCCTTTTTTGCATTAAAGTTGGGCGTTTGCATGCCGTTCTAGTGGATGTTCCTTTGTCGTTCAGTATCCCTATTCCGAACAAGGAAATTGCATGACCTTTCGCGCTGAATTGCTCGATACGTTGGCGTCCCACGCACCGCGGGACTTCGAAGCCCAGGCGCTCGGCCTCGTTCCGATGGTCGTGGAAACGAGCGGCCGCGGCGAGCGAGCCTATGACATTTATTCGCGTCTCCTCAAGGAGCGCGTGGTGTTTCTCGTCGGCGAGGTGAATGACCAGTCGGCGAACCTCGTCGTCGCGCAGCTGCTGTTTCTCGAAAGCGAGAACCCGGACAAGGACATCAGCCTGTACATCAACAGCCCTGGCGGTTCGGTTTCGGCCGGCATGGCGATCTACGACACCATGCAGTTCGTGAAGCCCGATGTTTCCACGCTGTGCATGGGTCTCGCCGCGAGCATGGGCGCGTTCTTGCTGGCAGCGGGCGCGAAGGGCAAGCGCGTCGCGCTGCCGAACGCGCGCGTGATGATTCACCAGCCGCTCGGTGGCGCGCGCGGTCAGGCATCGGACATCGAAATTCAGGCGCGGGAGATCCTGTACCTGAAGGAGCGGTTGAATCAGTTGCTGTCGCATCACACGGGGCAGCCGGTCGAGCGCATTGCGCGCGACACGGATCGCGACAACTTCATGTCGGGCGACGACGCGCAAGCTTACGGCCTCGTCGACCAGGTGCTTCACAAGCGTCCCTGAAGGCGTCCGGAGCGGCGCCGCGCCGGTGCTCGGAGACGGATACCGGCCAGCAATGCGAAGTCGCGCATGCGGCGCAACGCCAAAACGCGCTTCGTTCGACCTCCAGGTGCGAATCTGCGTCGTCGAATCGAAGGGCGTATCATGTAACAAGAGTGTCCGGAGGCTTACACATTTATGGCGGACAAAAAAGGTTCCAGCAGCGAAAAGCTGCTGTATTGCTCGTTCTGCGGAAAAAGCCAGCATGAGGTGAAGAAGCTCATTGCTGGGCCGTCGGTGTTCATCTGTGATGAATGTATCGATCTATGCAACGAGATCATTCGCGACGAGGCAGCGGGTGCGGCAGAGGAGGCCGGGCTGACCAGGTCCGACCTGCCGAGCCCGCAGGAAATCAGCGATATCCTCAATCAGTACGTCATTGGCCAGGAACGCGCGAAGAAAATTCTCGCGGTGGCCGTGTACAACCATTACAAGCGGCTCAAGCATCTCGACAAGAAAGACGAGATCGAGCTGTCGAAGAGCAATATTCTCTTGATCGGGCCGACCGGCTCGGGCAAGACGCTGCTCGCGCAGACGCTCGCGCGCATGCTGAACGTGCCGTTCGTGATCGCGGATGCAACGACGCTGACCGAAGCCGGCTATGTCGGCGAGGACGTCGAGAATATCATTCAGAAGCTGCTGCAAAACTGCAACTACGAAGTCGACAAGGCGCAGCGCGGAATCGTTTACATCGACGAGATCGACAAGATCAGCCGCAAGTCTGACAACCCGTCCATCACGCGCGACGTGTCGGGCGAGGGCGTGCAGCAGGCTTTGCTCAAGCTCGTCGAAGGCACGATGGCATCGGTGCCGCCGCAAGGCGGACGCAAGCACCCGAATCAGGATTTCATCCAGGTCGATACAACCAACATCCTGTTCATCTGCGGCGGCGCGTTCGACGGACTCGAAAAGGTCATCACGGATCGCACCGAGAAGACTGGGATCGGTTTCGGCGCAAGCGTGAAGAGCAAGCAGGATCGCGATGCGGGCGAAGTGCTGCGTGAAGTCGAGCCTGAGGATTTGATCAAGTTCGGTCTGATTCCGGAGCTGATCGGCCGTCTGCCCGTCGTGGCGACGCTCGGCAAGCTCGACGAAGCCGCGCTCGTGAAGATCCTGATCGAGCCCAAGAACGCGCTCGTGAAGCAGTATCACAAGCTCTTCGCGATGGAACGCGTGGAACTGGAAATCCGTCCGGCTGCGCTGCAGGCCATCGCGCAGAAGGCGATTCGCCGCAAGACCGGCGCGCGCGGCCTGCGTTCGATTCTGGAACAGGCGTTGCTCGACGTGATGTACGAACTGCCGACCATGAAGGGCGTTTCGAAGGTGATCGTCGACGACAACACGATCGACGGCGACGGCAAGCCGCTCCTCATCTACGAAGACGCACCGAAAGTAGCAGGATCGAACTGAAGCAGGCTGTGTGTCGGCGAAAGGCCGTTCATGGCGACGTGAACGGCCTTTTATTTTTTTCGGTTTATCTTGTGGACGTTACTGACGCGATCTTTGACTAACGACTTTTCCCTTCCGATAAAGGCTTGCAATAGCTCTGAACGGCCTTACTTACGATTGAATTGATTCCATTAATGGGGAAATGAAATGTCAGGAACCCAACTCCTCCCGCAGGAACGCATTACGCTGCCGTTGCTCCCGCTGCGCGACGTAGTCGTTTTCCCGCATATGGTGATTCCGCTCTTCGTCGGGCGGCCCAAGTCGATCAAGGCCCTCGAAGCCGCGATGGAAGGCGGCAAGCACATCATGCTCGTCGCCCAGAAAACGGCGGCGAAAGATGAGCCGACCGAAAAGGACATGTACGAAGTAGGGTGTGTCGCCAACATCCTGCAAATGCTGAAGCTGCCTGACGGCACCGTAAAAGTGCTCGTCGAAGGGCTGCAGCGCGCGAAGACGCTCTCGATCGAAGAGCAGGAAACGCAGTTTTCATGCGATGTGATGCCGCTCGAGCCGGATCACGCTGACAGCGCTGAAACCGAAGCGCTGCGCCGCGCGATTGTTTCCCAGTTCGATCAGTACGTGAAGCTCAACAAGAAGATTCCGCCGGAGATCCTGACGTCGCTGTCGGGTATCGACGAAGCGGGTCGTCTTGCCGACACCATCGCCGCGCATCTGCCGCTCAAGCTCGATCAGAAGCAGCACATCCTCGAGATGTTCCCTGTGATCGAGCGCCTGGAGCATTTGCTCGCCCAGCTCGAAGCCGAAATCGACATCCTTCAGGTCGAGAAGCGCATTCGTGGGCGTGTGAAGCGCCAGATGGAAAAGAGCCAGCGCGAGTACTACCTGAACGAACAGGTCAAGGCCATCCAGAAGGAACTGGGCGAAGGCGAAGAGGGCGCGGACCTCGAAGAACTCGAGAAACGCATCACCGCCGCGCGCATGCCGAAGGAAGCCAAGAAGAAGGCCGATGCCGAGCTGAAGAAGCTGAAGCTCATGTCGCCGATGTCCGCGGAAGCGACCGTCGTGCGCAATTACATCGACACGCTGATCGGCCTGCCGTGGCGCAAGAAGAGCAAGGTCAACAACGACCTTTCGAACGCCGAGCGCGTGCTGGATGAAGACCACTTCGGCCTCGAGAAAGTGAAGGAACGCATTCTCGAGTACCTCGCGGTTCAACAACGCGTCGAGAAGGTGAAGGCGCCGATCCTGTGCCTCGTCGGGCCTCCCGGCGTCGGCAAGACCTCGCTCGGCCAGTCGATCGCGCGTGCGACGAACCGCAAGTTCGTGCGCATGGCGTTGGGCGGCGTGCATGACGAGTCCGAGATTCGCGGTCACCGTCGTACGTATATCGGCTCGATGCCCGGCAAGATCCTGCAAAGCCTCGCGAAGGTAGGCGTACGCAATCCGCTCTTCCTGCTCGACGAAGTCGACAAGATGGGCATGGATTTCCGCGGCGATCCTGCCTCTGCGTTGCTCGAAGTGCTCGACCCGGAACAGAACCACACGTTCGCGGACCACTACATCGAAGTGGACTTCGACCTGTCGGACGTAATGTTCGTGGCGACGTCGAACTCGCTGAACATTCCGCCGCCGCTGCTCGACCGGATGGAAGTCATCCGCCTGTCGGGTTACACGGAAGACGAGAAGGTCAGCATCGCGACGCGTTACCTGCTGCCGAAGCAGAAGCGCAACAACGGGCTGAAGGACGGTGAAATCGACGTCACGGAACAAGCCATCCGCGACATCATTCGTTACTACACGCGTGAAGCGGGCGTACGTTCGCTCGAGCGTGAAGTGTCGAAGATTTGCCGCAAGGTCGTGAAGATGTTGCTGCTGAAGAAGGCCGAAGGCGCCGTGAAGGTCGATGGCTCCAACCTCGACACCTTCCTCGGCGTGCGCAAGTACGACTTCGGTCTGGCCGCGAAGGACAACCAGATCGGTCAGGTAACGGGCCTTGCATGGACGGAAGTCGGCGGCGATCTGCTGACGATCGAAGCAGCGGTGATGCCCGGCAAGGGCGGCGTGATCCGCACGGGTTCGCTCGGCGACGTTATGAAGGAATCCGTCGAAGCGGCGCGTTCGGTGGTTCGCTCGCGTTCGCGTCGTCTCGGCATCACGGATGAGTCGTTCGAGAAGAAGGACATTCACATCCACGTGCCGGAAGGCGCGACGCCGAAGGACGGTCCGTCCGCCGGTATCGCGATGACCACGGCCCTGGTGTCGGTGTTGACGGGCATTCCGGTTCGCGCCGATGTTGCGATGACGGGCGAAATCACGTTGCGCGGCGAAGTGCTGCCGATCGGCGGGTTGAAGGAAAAGCTGCTGGCGGCGCATCGCGGCGGCATCAAGCTCGTGCTGATCCCCGAGGAGAACACGAAGGATCTGGCCGAGATTCCCGACAACGTGAAGAACGCCATCGAGATCGTGCCGGTTCGCTGGATCGATCGCGTGCTGGAACTGGCGCTCGAACGTACGCCGGAGTCGTTGCCTGAAGACGAAGCGAAGGCGACGCCGGTCGCGGCCGAACAGCAGAAGGACGCGCCTGCACCGGGCGAGGTCGTGAAGCACTGAGCGCTTCCTGCAACACGGTTCATCGCCGTGTCGTGTGATCGAAGCTAAAACCCGCGGGTGTATGCCCGCGGGTTTTTCTTTGGGCGCGCGGCTTTACCGAGGAGCTCTTCTAAAACGCCTCGAACCCGCACCGAATAAGGCTCAACCCTCGTTGACACGCTGCTTTCGGCTAAGTTAAATGAGCGCCGCATCCAATCATATCGAGATGCCATTCGCATCGATGCTGGACCAGATCGATTAAAACGTGCCAATACTGATTCGGGGATCACAATGAACAAGACGGAACTGATCGACCATATCGCGCAGCAAGCCGATATCTCCAAGGCCGCCGCCGGCCGAGCGCTCGAAGCGGTGATCGGCGGCGTAAGCGCAACGCTGAAGAAGGGCGGCACCGTGACGCTCGTCGGCTTCGGCACGTTCGCCGTCGGTAAGCGCACTGCGCGCACGGGCCGCAATCCGCGCACGGGCGACGCGATCAAGATCAAGGCCGCGAAGGTTCCGAAATTTCGCCCTGGCAAAGCGCTGAAGGATGCGCTAAACTAGCGGACTCGCTGGATGCGGCGCTTCTCAAAACGAAGCGTTAAGTTTAACGAGGCGCAAACCGAGTGAATTTGCGGACCGGGTGCTTAGCTCAGTTGGTAGAGCGGCGCCCTTACAAGGCGTAGGTCGGGAGTTCGAGCCTCTCAGCACCCACCAGGTCTCAGTTCATTGCGCGCTACCCAGGAGCGGTAGTTCAGTTGGTTAGAATACCGGCCTGTCACGCCGGGGGTCGCGGGTTCGAGTCCCGTCCGCTCCGCCAGAATCAAACAAAAAAGTCCTGCAAGCTGCATTGCTTGCGGGACTTTTTTGTTTTACGTGCGCTCGCGCTGTCGTTAAGAATACTAATGATTGCGTCAAAGAAGCACGGTTCCGAGCACTTGGATGCGCCGCCCAGGGCGGCATCCTGGGGCGCGACACCTTTAATTACAAGGATCAGCACGACAATTTCGCCTTGGGCAACGCAAATCCCACCCGCCTTTCGCCTTTTCCCCGCCCACTGTTGTAATATCGAGCGTTTTGTTATAACCACGCAGCGTTACGCATGCTCGACTTCTTCCGTAATCACCAGCGCCTGATGATGGCTCTGCTAATCCTGATCGTCGTGCCCGGTCTGGGCATGGTCGGGATTCAGGGCTTCAGCAACTATTTCGACGAGAGTTCCTACGTCGCCAGCGTGAATGGCCACAAGATCACGCGCGCCGAGTTCGACAGCGCCTTCCGTCAGCAAGTGGACCGCGCCCGCTCGATGCTCGGCGCACAGTTCGACGCCAAGATGTTCGACACGCCCGAGGCACGCGCCGCGATGGTCGACAGTCTCGTGCAGCAACGCGCGATGGCCGACGAAACGCAGCGTCTGCATCTGACCGCGTCGGATGACGCCGTGCGTCGCGCGCTGCTTTCCGATCCGGTGATTTCGTCGCTGAAGAAGCCCGACGGCAGCATCGACCTCGATCGCTACAAGCAACTGCTCGCGATGCAGGGCATGACGCCCGCGCAGTACGACGAGCGCATGCGCTACACGATCGCGACCGAGCAGATTCCGGGCAGCATCCAGGCGACTTCGTTCACGTCGAAGTCGCTCGCACAGAGCCTGACGGAACTTGCAGAGCAGAAGCGCTCGGTGCAAGGCCTGTCGCTGCGCACGGCCGATTACACCGCGAAGATCCAGCCGACCGACGCGCAGCTCACGGCATACTACGACGCGCATCGCAACGACTTCGCGACGCCCGAGACGGCCACGATCCAGTATCTCCTGCTGTCGCCGTCGACGGTCGCGGCGGCATCGAAGCCGAGTGACGCCGATCTCAAGAAGTATTACGACGAGAACATTCAGCGCTATCGGACGGAAGCGGAAGTGCGCGCGAGCCACATTCTCGTGAACGCGCCGAAGGACGCGAGCGCGGCCGACAAGGCGAAGGCGAAGCAGAAAGCCGAAGAACTGCTCGCGCAAGTCAAGGCTCATCCCGACCAGTTCGCGCAGATCGCGCAGAAGAACTCGGACGATCCTGGCTCGGCGAGCAAGGGCGGCGATCTCGGCTACTTCGCGCATGGGCAGATCGCGGGCGGCAAGGCATTCGACGATGCCGCATTCGGCCTGAAGAAGGGCGAGGTGAGCAATATCGTCGAATCGGATTTCGGCTATCACATCATCCAGGCGACCGACGTTAAGCCATCGGTCACAAGACCGTTCGACGAAGTGAAGGACTCGCTCGCGAAGGACTATGCGGCCCAGCAAGGCACGAAGGGCTTCGCGGAAGACGCGCAGGGCTTCACCGACCTCGTCTACGAGAAGGCGAAGTCGCTGCAACCCGCCGCGGACAAATACAAGCTCACGATCCAGACGGCGACGGTCGGCCCGAAGCCGAATCCGCAATTGCCACAGGACAATCCGCTCAACAATCCGAAGTTCCTCACGGCCGTCTTCGCGCCGGACGCGGTGAAGGATCGCAACAACACGCAGGCCATCGACGTCGGCAACAACACGCTGATTGCCGCGCGCGTGACCGACTACAAGGCGTCTTCCGTCCCGGCGTTCGACGTCGTAAAGGACGACGTCCGCAAGAAGGTGGTCGCGGAACTGGCCGCTGCGATGGCAAAGAAGGACGGCGAAGCGAAGCTGGCGGACCTGCAGAAGTCGAAGTCGGCCGATGGCTTCACGTCGCCGGTCACGGTCTCGCGTAACGACGCGCAAGGCTTGCCGCCCGCCGCGCTGAGCGCGATCTTCAAGGTGGACGCATCGAAACTTCCGGCTTATGTCGGCGTGGATCTCGGCGCGGACGGCTACGCGATTTATCGCGTGAACGGGATCGAAAAGGGTACGCCGGTCGCAGCCGATCGCCTCGCGGGCGCGCAGCAGCAGGTCGCGCAGGTCTACGCGCAGGCCGACATGGAGGCGTACATCAACGCGTTGAAGGCGCGCTCGAAGGTCAAGCTGAGCCAGGCGCCCCCGCCGTCGTCGTCGAACTGATCGATCCTGGCTTCATAAAAAAAGCCCCGCTTCCGAAAGAATGCGGGGCTTTTTTGTTTGGCATGCCGCCATGAGGCAGCAAGCAGCCGTCCGAGCTTCGGTTACAGGCAAGCCTGGATATCGCCGGTTGCCTGACTGCCGGCAGCGCCCGAGGCGCGGAAACCGACCCACGTGCCCGAACCCGACCATGCCGGGCGGACAATGGCCGCCGCGCCGGTCGGCGGTTGCTGGCCGGGCACGTACACGTCGACGGCCTGATCGTTCGCGAGCGTGTTCTGCGACACGACCTGCTGCTGCGACGAGTCCGCCCATTTCTGGGCGACGCATTGCGCGACGACCTTCGGCGCCTTCTGGCTCGTGCCGACTTGCTGCACACCGGCGGGCGGCTGAGCAGCACAGGCCGAAATCGCAACGGTCAGGGCGAGAAGAGGAATAAATTTCACGTGACCTCCTTGTAGAGTCGCTCACGACGAGCGGGGTTATAAGAGTTACGCGAAAGTCTCAGATATCTGAATCTTGGCCATGCTCCGCGTCGGTTGCTGAAGCTGTCGCGTCCGGCGTCTTCGTTAATGCGACGCACTGGCGCCCAGCAAGGGTTTCAAGGTTGGCCAGACGTTATCCAACAGCAAAGGCTGGGCCTGCACGGTCGGATGAATCTGGTCGGCCTGGAACATGGCAGGCTTGTCCGCGATGCCGGCAAGCAGAAACGGCACGAGCGGCACGTTCTTGTCCTTCGCGATACGCTCGTAGACCGCGTGGAACTTTTGCGTGTAGTCGGGGCCGTAATTGGGTGGAACGTACATGCCGATGAGTAAAACCTTCGCATGCGCGGCCTGCGATGCCTCGACGATGCTGCGCAGATTCGTCTCCGTCGTCGCGAGCGGCACGCCACGCAACGCGTCGTTCGCGCCGAGTTCGACGATTACGACAGCCGGCTTGATGCGCGACAGCACCGCGGTCAGACGCGCGCGCCCGCCGCTCGTGGTGTCGCCGCTGATGCTCGAATTGGCGACGCTATAATCGAAACGCTCCTTCGCCAGCTTCTCGCGCAGCAGATTCACCCAGCCAGTGTCGCGCGGCAGACCGTATTCGGCCGACAGACTATCGCCCAGCACGACGATTGCGGGCTTCGGTTGCGATGCCGCCCGCGCGTCTGCCGCGTGCGCGGTCGCACAACATGCCGCCATCAGCGCGGCGGTCGCAAAGCCGCGCAAGTTCTTTTTCAAGGTGTCCATGCAAAACAATATCGAGCCGGTCATCGAAGTTCGGGGATTAAGCAAGCGAGTGAAGGACGCAACGGGCGAACTCACGATTCTCGATCAGGTCGATCTGTCGATTGCGAAGGGTAGCAGCGTCGCGATCGTCGGAGCATCGGGCTCGGGCAAGTCGACATTGCTCGGCTTGCTCGCCGGATTGGACAGCGCGAGCGAGGGCTCGGTTCGTCTGCTTGGCAAGGAGTTGGCCACGTTGAACGAAGACGAACGCGCCGCGCTCAGAAGCGGCGCGGTCGGCTTCGTGTTCCAGTCGTTCCAGTTGATGCCGCATCTGACCGCGCTCGAGAACGTCATGCTGCCCCTCGAGTTGCGCGCTCAGACTCCGCACAGCGAAATCGCCGCGCGCGCCCGTTCGCTGCTCGATCAGGTCGGGCTGTCGCAACGCACCGGCCATTATCCGAAGCTGCTTTCCGGCGGCGAACAGCAGCGCGTCGCGCTCGCGCGCGCGTTCGTCACGCATCCTGTCGTGCTCTTCGCCGACGAACCCACCGGCAGCCTCGACGCCGCAACCGGCTGCGCAATCATCGACCTGATGTTCGAGATGAATCGGCGCAACGGCGCGACGCTCGTGCTGGTTACGCACGATCAGGAACTCGCCGAGCGTTGCGATGCCACGGTGACGATCGAAGCGGGGCGCCTCGTCAACGGTCTCGGCGTGTAAAAAAGCCCGCAACGCGCAAGCGTCGCGGGCCATCGACGACTACGGGAGCGTCAGCGCTTCAGCGCCTTGCGCGCACGCGCGATCAACGCCGATGTCGACGAGTCGTGCCTGGCCGGATCGACGCTCGCGGCAGTGATATCGGCCTCGACGACCTTGCCGAGAATCTTGCCGAGCTCAACGCCCCACTGATCGAACGAGTTGATGTCCCACACCGTGCCCTGCACGAGCACCTTGTGCTCGTAGAGCGCGATGAGCGCGCCGAGCGTCTGCGGCGTGAGGGCATCGAGCATGATGGTCGTGGTTGGCCGGTTGCCGGGGAAGCTCAGATGCGTCGCCAGTTCTTCCTTGCCAGGACCGGCAACCTTCTTTGCTTCTTCCAGCGTGCGGCCGAGCATCAGCGCTTCGCTCTGCGCAAAGCAGTTGGCGAGCAGCTTCGCGTGATGATCGACGAGCGGATGCTCCGGCGTCAGCACGGCGATGAAGTCGATCGGGATGAGCGTGGGGCCCTGATGCAGCATCTGGAAGAACGCGTGCTGGCCGTTCGTGCCCGGCTCGCCCCAGATGACGGCCGCCGTCGGATAGTCGACCATCTTGCCGTCGAGCCGCGCGGACTTGCCGTTGCTCTCCATCTCGAGCTGCTGGAGGTATGAAGGCAGATAGTGCAGCGCCTGCGAATACGGCGCCACCAGATCGCTCTGCGAGCCAAAAAAGTTGCGATACCAGATGCCGATCATGCCCATCAGCACGGGCAGGTTCCTGTCGAGCGGGGCGGTGCGGAAGTGCTCGTCCATCGCAGCCGCGCCTTGCAGGAGCGCGTCGAAATTTTTCGGGCCGACCGACAGCATGATCGAGAGACCCACCGCCGACCACAGCGAGTAACGGCCGCCGACCCAGTCCCACATCTCGAACACGTTTTCTTTCGCGATACCGAACTTGACGACTTCAGCCGGATTCGCCGAGACGCCAACGAAATGCTTCGACAACTGATCGTCGGGACAGCCGGACTTCAGGAACCAGTCGCGCATCGAATGCGCGTTGGTCATCGTCTCGAGCGTCGTGAAGGTCTTGGAGACGACGATCGCCAGCGTCTCCTCGGCGTCGACTTGCTGAAGGACGTTCCAGAGATCGGCGCCGTCGACGTTCGATACGAAGTGCGTGTCGAGATCCTTCGAAGCGAGATGATGCAGCGCATGCACGACCATCTTCGGTCCGAGGTCCGAGCCGCCGATACCGATGTTTACGACGTGACGGATGCGCTTGCCGCTATAGCCTTTCCATGAGCCGTCGCGCACGCGATCGGAGAAGGCGGCCATTTTGGCCTTTTCCTTCTGCACCTGCTCGTAGAAAGGCGCGTCGGGCGACTGCGCGCGCAGCGCGGTATGCAGCACCGCGCGATGTTCGGTGATGTTGACGATATCGCCACGGAACATCGCGTCGCGGCGTTCGGTGACCTTGGCCTGCTGGGCGACCTCGACGAGCAGCTTGAGCGTTTCGTCCTTGACGCGGTTCTTGGAGAAGTCGATTGCGAGGCCGCCGCCTTCGAAGGTCAAGCGCTCGGCGCGCGTCGGCGCGGTGTCGTTCTGAGGCCCGAACCAGTCGCGCAGGCGCTCGCCGGAGATGGCATCGTAATGCGACTGGAGCGCCGACCAGGCAGGAAGCGAATTGAGCATCGAGTTTTGGGTCATGAGCGGTCCGATAGTCTGAGAGTGACAGAGGAATACGTTCGTGCGATTGCGGCTCGGCTTGCCTGTGCGTGTCGTGTTTGGTGAACGCGACTAAACGGCCGCGGTTGCCCGAATCAAAAAAGAGTATAGCGACGATGCATGACCGGATGCTTGCAAAGCGTCACGGGGACTTCGCGGGCGTGCGCCCGCAAGCCTTCAGCTTCGCGCGTGCTGCGCGTAAAAGCGGCGGTTGATGAGACCGCGCACGGCCGGCGCGAGTTCGCCCGCGGTCAATCCCGCCGGGCCCATGCCGTCGTCGGTAAGTGTCTGCGCGGCAAGGCCATGCAGATAGACGCCCGCGAGCGCGGCTTCGTAGGCCGGCAGTTTCTGCGCGAGCAATGCTCCGATCAATCCGCCGAGCACGTCGCCGGTGCCGCCTGTCGCGAGACCGGCGTTGCCGGTTGGATTCACGCAGACACGTCCGTCGGACGACGCGATTACGGTGCCCGAGCCCTTGAGCACCGCGATCGCCGCATAGCGCGCGGCGAGCTGGCGCGCGGCGGCGATGCGGTCGGCCTGAACGGATTTCGCGTCAGTCTGCAAGAGACGCGCCGCTTCGAGCGGATGCGGCGTCAGGATGCACGGATCGCCCTTGGCGCCGCGTGTCGCGACGGCGGAGGCGAGCGCGTCGTCTTTGGCGACGAGATTGAGCGCGTCGGCATCGAGCAGCTTCGGGATGTCGAGCTTGAGCGCGTCCGCCAGCACGTTTTTCGCGCGCTCGCTCGTGCCCATGCCGCAGCCGATGGACAGCGCGTCCATCGTGTCGGGCGCGAAGCCGGCGGCGCGATGCAGCATCAGCTCGGGATGCGGCGGATCATAGGGCGGAAAGCCTTCGCCCAGAAACGCGACGTGAACCTTTCCCGCGCCGCCGTAGAGCGCCATGCGCGCGGCGAGAATCGGCGCGCCGCACATGCCGGTGTCGCCGCCGATGACCGCGAGCGAGCCGAACGTGCCCTTGTTGGTCGCGTTGTCGCGCGGCGGCATGCATGCGCCGAAGAGTGCGGGCGCGTTAAGCGTGATCGAAGGCGCGGTGCTCGAATCGACCTCCAGCGTCGACACGAAGAGCCGTCCCGTCAGATCGCGGCCTTGCGACGTGAAATGCCCCGGCTTCGCGCCGATGAACGTGATGGTGTCCGTCGCGCGCACGGCTTCGCCGCCGTTCACGGGTGTGCCGGTGTCGCTGTTCAGGCCGCTTGCGATGTCGAGCGCGAGCACGCGGCCTGAAGCGCTGGAACGGCGCGCCATGCGCGCGGCGATATCCGCGAATACGCCGTCGAGCGCGCGCGTGAGGCCGATGCCGAACATGCCGTCGACGAGCCAGCCGAAGCCGTCGAACGATGCGGGCGGCTGGCCGTCGATCGGCACGCCCGCAGCGCGCGCCGATTCGAGCGCCCAGCGTGCGTCGTCGGGCTTGACCTCGACCGGCATGCACACACGTACCGCAATGCCGGCGCGATGCAGTTGCTCCGCCATCACGAGCGCGTCGCCGCCGTTGTTGCCGGGGCCGGCCACGAGCCACACCGGCCGTGCGCGGGAGTCGGGATCGTTCTCGAGCACGTCGATGAGGCATTGCGCGGCGGCCGCCCCCGCGCGCGCCATCAGCGTGTGCGGCGGCAGCGCCGCAGCCGCACGCGCTTCGAGCGCGCGCAGCTCGGTAAGCGTCAGCAGCGCGAGGGGATCGTCTTTGGGGCTGAAGTAGGGTGAGCGGGCAGCGGTCATGGCGGCGGGCGGAAGGGCGCTTCGAGAATCGAGTCGGTCGGGAATCCGGCGTCGCCGCAGCAATCGTGCCCGTCGCGGCGGTGCGCGCCGCGCGGTGACTGCTGCTTGCTAGAAGCGCTCGATGCTCATCGCCGCGAGCGCGCTGGCGGGAATGTCGGGCGTAACGCCGGAGACGAGGTCCGCGATCACTTTAGCAGACCCGCATGCGAGGCCCCAGCCGGCCGGGCCGTGCGCCGCGTTGACGAAAAGCCGCGGATGGCGCGTCGCGCCGACGACCGGCAGCCCGTCGGCGGTGATCAGTCGCAAACCATCCCACGCGCGCGCGGCGGACACTCGCGCCGCGCCCGGAATCCAGTCGTGCGTGCCCTGACCGAGCAAATCGAGCGCGCGCCGGGCCAGCGTGGCGTCGAGCGGCTTGTCGGCTTTGGAGGCGCTCTGAAACACGCCCGCGCCGCCCACGCGCAGCCGCTGGTTCACGCGCGTCATCGTGATGCGCTTGATCGTATCGACGACCGTGAGATGCGGCACGCGCTCCTCATAGGCGACGGGCGCAGTCAGCGTGTGCACGCGCAGCGGAAAAAGCGAGGACGCCGACCGGATGCCGCCGATGAGCCCGGGCGTGCCGGTGCCCGCCGCGACGACGATCGCGTCCGCGGTGATCAGCTCGACCTCGGCGCTGCGCTTCTTGCCCTCGCTCGGATCGGCGAGCTCGACGGCGGCGCGCGCGCCGTCGAGCCGCACCGACGCGACGCTCCGGTGCATGCGGAACTGCACGCCATCGTCTTCGAGCACCTGCTTCAGTTGCTTGGTGAAAAGCGGGCAGTTCGCGGTGCGCTCCTCGGGCAGCAGCACGCCGCCCGCGAACTCGGGGTAGTCCGGCACGGAAGGTTCGACGGCGACGCATTCCTCGGGCGTCAGCAGCCGATACGGCACGCCGCAGCCCTTGAGCAGATCGATGGCCGGTTGCGCGTCTTCGAGCTCGCGCGGCTGCCGGAACACGTGCAGCATGCCGCGGCGTTGTTCGAAATCGAGTTCCAGGCGGCTTTCGATGTCCGCCAGCACGCGCCGCGACAGATCGACGAGCGGCTGCAGATGCGCGTACTGCGCAGCGAACGCCTCGGGATCGCGAAGCGCCGCGAGTTGCTTGATGAAATCGCGGGCGGCCGAGTCGAACCCGGTCTTGACCACCATGCCGCTTTGCTTCGAGCGGCTCGATGCCATGAAGGTCGGCCCGAACCAGACATCGAGCGGCGATGGCAGCAGTGCGCCGCCCTGGCCGTAGGTGGCGCCTTGCGCGACGGTCGCGTGGCGCTCGATCACGCAAACGCGATGACCTGCCGCGTGCAACTGGCAGGCGGTGGCGATGCCGGCGATTCCTCCGCCGATGACGATGACATCCATGACTTTTTGTGCCCGAAGGCGCGAGATTGCAGTGCTGCGCGGTGTGACGCGCGGGAGCGAAGCGCCCGACGCCGCGCGCCTTGACGGTAAAACGACGGATCCTGAAGCGCGGCTCGGCGCGCCGGACCCGAAGAGCGCGCCATGATAGCGCCAAAATCGTTTGCGAGGGACGGCAAGCCGCGCGGTCATGCGGTGCGCGACTCATCAAGTTTGCCCCGGCCTTGTGCGTCCAGGTGATTTCGGGATGAGAACCGATTGGGTTCGCCTCGCCGCGCGCCGCCGCACAGCGCCGGGACGGACCGCCCGGCCCGATTTCGAGACGCTTCCGGGTTATAATCGCGGTCTTCCTTTCGCCTCACGCCGTTTTGCGCGCTCGAGTCCGAATTTGCGATTTTTTCGATTCGCAAAAAAGCGAGCGTCGCGCGAGCGGCACACAGACGTCATCGACGCACCGTCACAATGGCCCACTTCTCGTGTTTCCCCGGCGCTTCGGCCCTCTCCGATTTTCGTCAAACCCGCCTTCTCGAAACGCTCGCCCGCATCGACGCGAATATCGTCGGCGTGCGCGGTCAGTTCCTGCATTTCGTCAACGCGTCCGAGCCGCTCACCGACGATGACAACAGCCGCATCGATGCGCTGATGCACTACGGCGCGCCTTTCGACGCATCGCAGGAGCGCGGCCAGGTCGAGACCTTCCTGGTCGTGCCGCGCTTCGGCACGGTTTCGCCGTGGGCGAGCAAGGCGACCGACATCGCGCATCACTGCGGGCTCGATAAGGTGCGGCGCATCGAGCGCGGCGTCGAGTACTCGGTCATCATGAAAAGCGGCTTTCTCGGCGGCAAGAAGGCGCTGTCGGACGAAGCGCGCGCCGCCGTCGCGGATGCGTTGCACGACCGCATGACGGAAAGCGTCGCGGCATCGCGCGATCAGGCGCTGCATCTCTTCGATGAACTGCCCGCCAAGCCCTTGCAGACGGTCGATATCATCGGCGCGGGACGCAAGGCGCTCGAAGCCGCGAACACCGAACTCGGCCTCGCGCTCGCGGAAGACGAAATCGATTATCTGGTGAACGCATTCGAAGGGCTGAAGCGCAATCCGACCGACGTCGAACTGATGATGTTCGCGCAGGCCAACAGCGAACACTGCCGCCACAAGATCTTCAACGGCGAGTGGACCATCGACGGCGAGAAGCAGGACATGTCGCTGTTCCAGATGATCCGCAATACCGAAAAGCTGAATCACGAAGGCACGATCGTCGCGTATTCGGACAACTCGGCGATCATGCGCGGCGGCATCGCGCAGCGCTGGTTCCCGCGCGGTCGCGACGAGCAGTATCAGCGTCATGTGGAACTGACCCACACGCTGATGAAGGTCGAGACGCACAATCACCCGACCGCGATTTCCCCGTTCGCGGGCGCGGCGACGGGCTCCGGCGGCGAAATCCGCGACGAAGGCGCGACGGGCCGCGGCGCGCGTCCGAAGGCCGGTCTTGCCGGCTTCACCGTGTCGAACCTCGATTTGCCCGGCGCGCGCGAAATGTGGGAAAACGATCGCGATGCCGCGGTGCCGCTCGCATCGCGCAATCCGGCCGACCAGAACGAGCCATACGGCCGGCCCGACCGCATCGCCTCGCCGTTGCAGATCATGATCGACGGGCCGATCGGCGCCGCGGCCTTCAACAACGAATTCGGCCGGCCGAACCTCGGCGGCTATTTCCGCACCTACGAGCAGAACGTCGCGGGCCGCGTGCGCGGCTATCACAAGCCGATCATGATCGCGGGCGGCATCGGCAATATTTCGGACCAGCACACGCACAAGAACGATCTGCCGGCCGGCACGCTGCTGATCCAGATCGGCGGTCCGGGCATGCGCATCGGCATGGGCGGCGGCGCGGCGTCGTCGATGGCGACCGGCGCGAACACCGCCGAGCTCGACTTCGATTCGGTCCAGCGCGGCAATCCGGAAATCCAGCGCCGCGCGCAGGAAGTCATCAACACCTGCTGGCAGATGGGCGAGGGCAATCCGATCCTGTCGATTCACGATGTCGGCGCGGGCGGCATTTCGAACGCCTTCCCGGAGCTCGTCGATGGCGCGGGCAGAGGCGCGCGCTTCGAGCTGCGCAAGGTCCAGCTCGAAGAAAGCGGTCTCTCGCCGCGCGAAATCTGGTCGAACGAAGCGCAGGAACGTTATGTCCTCGCGATCTCGCCCGCCGATCTGCCCGCGTTTCAGGCGATCTGCGAACGCGAACGCTGCCCGGTGGCAGTCGTTGGCGTGGCGACCGAAGAGCGGCAGTTGAAGCTGATCGACGAAGCGAACGAAGGTCAGGAACCCGTCGATATGCCGATGGACGTGCTGCTCGGCAAGCCGCCCAAGATGCATCGCGACGTGAAGCGCGAGCACGCGCAGTTCACGCCGGTCGACGTGACCGGTCTGCCGCTGTCGGCGGTGGCGGTCGATGTGCTTAAGCATCCCACGGTCGCGAGCAAGTCGTTCCTCATAACCATCGGCGACCGCTCGGTCGGCGGTACGACCGCGCGTGATCAGTTCGTCGGCCCGTGGCAGGTGCCCGTGGCCGATTGCGCCGTCACGACGATGGACTACGCAGGCTTTCGCGGCGAAGCGATGACGATGGCCGAGCGCACGCCGCTCGCCGTCATCGACGCACCCGCATCGGGACGCATGGCGGTGGGCGAAGCGGTGACGAACATTGCCTCCGCGCCGATCGAATCGCTGAACAAGCTGAAGCTGTCGGCGAACTGGATGGCCGCGTGCGGCAGCGCGGGTGAAGATGCCGCGCTCTATGAAACGGTGAAGGCGATCGGCATGGAGCTGTGTCCGGCGCTCGGCATCAGCATTCCGGTCGGCAAGGATTCACTGTCCATGCGCACCAAGTGGCAGGACGCGCGCGGCGGTGCCCGCGAAGTCGTGTCGCCGGTGTCGCTGATCATCTCGGCGTTCGCGCCCGTGGAAGACGTGCGCCGTCATCTGACGCCGCAGCTCGTCAATGACGCCAACACGGTGCTGATCGCGATCGATCTGGGCCGCGGCCGCAACCGCATGGGTGGCAGCATCCTCGCGCAGGTGACGCAGCAGGTCGGCGATGCGGTGCCCGACGTCGACGACCCCGAGGATCTGAAGCGTTTCTTCGCCGCGATCCAGGCGCTCAACGCCGAAGGCAAGCTGCTCGCCTACCATGACCGCTCCGATGGCGGCCTGTGGGCGACGGTCTGCGAAATGGCGTTTGCGGGTCATGTTGGCGTGTCGCTGAACGTCGACATGCTGACGCTCGACGCCGAACACGAATCCGATTACGGCGACGCGAAGGACTGGGCGAAGCAGACGAGCGGCCGACGCGACGACCGCACGATCCGCGCGCTGTTCTCGGAAGAACTCGGCGCGGTGGTGCAGGTGCGCGCATCGGACCGCGACGCGGTGCTCGCCGCGCTGCGCGAGCATGGCTTGTCGGCGTGCTCGCATGTGATCGGCAAGCCGAACGAGAGCGGCGCGATCGAGATCTATCGCGACGCGAAGAAGATTTTCGATGCACCGCGCGTCGAGCTGCACCGCGCGTGGAGCGAAGTGAGCTGGCGCATCGCGCGTCTGCGCGACAACCCGGCCTGCGCGGATGCCGAATACGACGCGCTGCTCGATGCCGCCGATCCGGGCCTTTCGCCTCAGCTAACCTTCGATCCGGCCGAAGACGTCGCCGCGCCGTTCATCGCGACGGGAAAACGTCCGCGTGTCGCGATTCTGCGCGAGCAGGGCGTGAACTCGCACCTCGAAACAGCTTACGCATTCGACCGTGCCGGCTTCGACGCGCACGACGTCCACATGAGCGATCTGCTCGAGGGCCGCGCGACGCTCGCCGACTTCGCGGGCGCGGTCGCGTGCGGCGGCTTCTCATACGGCGATGTGCTGGGCGCGGGCGAGGGCTGGGCGAAGACGATCCGCTTCAATCAACGCCTCGCCGACATGTTCGCCGCGTTCTTCGGCCGCGGCGACACCTTCGCGCTCGGCATCTGCAACGGCTGCCAGATGATGTCGAGTCTCGCGTCGATCATTCCGGGCGCGGAAAACTGGCCGAAGTTCACGCGCAACAAGTCGGAGCAGTTCGAGGCGCGCTTCTCGCTCGTCGAGGTCGAGCGTTCGCCGTCGATCTTCTTCGCCGGCATGGAAGGCTCGCGCATTCCGGTGGCGGTCGCGCACGGCGAAGGTTTCGCCGACTTCTCGCAGCAGGGCGATCAGGCGCAGGCGCTTGTCGCGATGCGCTACGTCGATCATCGCGGCAATGCGACGGAGCAATATCCGTTCAATCCGAACGGCTCGCCGCAGGGCATCACGTCCGTGACGACGCCCGATGGCCGCTTCACCGTGCTGATGCCGCACATGGAGCGCGTGCATCGCAACGTGCAGATGAGCTGGACGCCCGATGACTGGACCACCGACGGCAGCCCGTGGCTGCGGGCCTTCCAGAACGCGCGACGCTTCCTCGGCTGATTGCGAAGGCGTCGGACGAAACACCCCGAGGGGTGTTTCGTTTTTTTAGCGCTAGCCAGAAGCAACAAAGCCGCCCGAGGGCGGCTTTGTCATGGCTCGCAGATGGCGAACGGAAGGATCGAGCAAGCGCGCTTACTTGATCACCGCTTTGCTGCGCAGACCTTCTTCGAACGCCTGCAGTTTTTCCTGCTGGATCTGCTGCGCGATCTGCGTCTTGACCTGATCGAGCGGCGGCGGGGCGACTTCGCGCGAATCGTCCAGGCGGATGACGTGCCAGCCGAACTGCGTCTTCACCGGCGCCGGCGTCACTTCTCCCTTCTTCAGCTTCTCCGCGGCCGCGCCGAATTCCGGCACATAAGCCGAAGGCGACGACCAGTCCAGATCGCCGCCATTCTTGCCCGATCCCGGGTCTTTCGAATATTGCTTGGCGAGATCCTCGAAGCTCGCGCCCGCCTTGATCTTCGCGATCAGGTCCTTCGCCTGCGCTTCGTCTTCGACGAGGATGTGATGCAGATGCAGTTCCTTGCCGCCGCCGTTCTGCTTGACGAGCTGGTCATAGCGCGCCTTGATCTCGGCGTCGGTCGGCGTGTTCTTCTTCACGAAGTCTTCGATGAGCGCGCGCAGCACGACGGTCTGCTGCGCCACCGCGACCTGCGCCTTGACATCGGGGCGCGTCGCGACGCCTTCGCGCGCGGCTTCCTGCATCAGGATTTCGCGGTTGATGAGTTCCTCGCGCACAGCTTGCTGAAGCTGCGGCGAATTCTGCTGACCCTGCGCGACGAGCTGCTTCACGAGCGCATCGGCGCGCGACGTGGGAATCGGCGTGCCGTTGACGACGGCGACGTTTTGCGCAAAGGCGGGCGCAGCCGCGAACGCAGCCAGCAACACCCAGACGCGGGTTTTTTTCAAAGTCATCGGAGGTTCCTAACTGAACAAACAGACGCCTTTAAAGGCGAGTTTCAAGAAGCAAGGCTTAAGCGGTGACGCGCGCGCGTGTCTATTCGAATTGTTCTGCGAACTCCTGCGGCGTGTAAGCCCGGATCGCGAGCGCGTGCACGCCGCGCCGCATTTCCTCGGCCAGCGCATCATACACCAGTCGATGCCGCGCCACGCGCGCCTTGCCGGCGAAGCACGCCGCGACGATCGTCACCGTGTAGTGGCTGCCGGCGGCCGCGCCGGCGTGGCCCGCGTGCGCGGCGCTGTCGTCGTCGATATGCACCGACTGCGGTTGCAATGCCTCGGTCAGACGCGCTTCGAGATGCCTGATCTTGTCGTTCGCCGACGCGCTCATGAAATCGAACGATGCGCTCATTGTCCGTCCTCCTTCATGTACTTCGCGAGCCAGAAGCTCTGCAAGACGATGAACACGACGAGACAGCCCGTCGCGCCGAAGAGCTTGAAATTCACCCACTGATCCGTGGTGAAGTTGTACGCGACGAAAAGGTTCACGATGCCGAGCAGCGCGAAGAACACCGCCCACGCGAGATTCAGTTGTCCCCACACGCGATGCGGCAGCACGATCTGCTTGCCCATCATCGCCTCGATCAGATTCTTTTTGAAGCCGATTTGCGCGACGATCAGCGCGAACGCGAACAGCCAGTAGAGCGCTGTCGGCTTCCATTTGATGAAGGTGTCGTTGTGCAGCACGAGCGTCGCGCCGCCGAATACGACGACGACGCCGAGACTGACCCACAGCATCGGATCGACCTTGCGATGACGGAACGCGACCCAGGCGATCTGAACGAGCGTCGCCGCGATCGCGACCGCCGTCGCGGTGTAAATTCCCCAGACCTTGAATGCGACGAAAAAAAGAATGATCGGAAACAGATCGAACAGAAATTTCATTGGCGTCCGGACGTGATGGGCATCGGATGGATGCGAGGCGCATGAGGAAAGAACGCCCGCTCGAACGGGAGCGGGCGCCGGTACGGCTTGATGCACGGTCGCTCCCCGGAGCGCGCGTGCCGGGCTCGCGCTTACTTGGGTTCGAATTGTAGCGCAGCCGAGTTGATGCAATACCGCAGACCGGTCGGCGCGGGGCCGTCCTCGAATACGTGGCCGAGGTGCGCGCCGCAGTTCTTGCACAGCACTTCGATGCGAAGCATGCCGTGCGAGCGGTCGGTTTTCTCCTGGATCACTTCGCCGTTGATCGGCTTGAAATAGCTCGGCCAGCCGCAGCCGGCATCGAACTTTGTGGCGGATTCGAAAAGCGGCGTACCGCAGCAGACGCAATCATAGACGCCGCGCTCGTCGTGATCCCAGTATTTGCCGGTGAACGGACGCTCGGTGACGGCGTGGCGCGTGACCTGATACTGCATGTCGTCGAGTTCGCGGCGATAGGTGGCGTCGTCCTTTTGCAGCGGATAGCTCGTCGGGGTGTCGTCGTGGCTCATGTCTTTCCTTTGGTCTGGCCGGGAAGGCCGTGTATATGAGGGCGATCCTACGAAGAGCAACTGACTTCGAGGTCGCTCGCCCAGTTGGGCGGCAGGCCGGCATAGGCCTCATAGTGGGGCTGTTCGTCGTACGGATGGCGCAGTACGTCCAGCAGGCGCTCCACTTCTGAAAAGTCCTTCTCGGCCGCGCGGCGGATCGCCTGTTCCGCCAGATGATTGCGCAGCACGTATTTCGGATTCACGCGATTCATGGCCTCGGCGCGTGCGGCGTCGTCGCGCGGCTCGTGCGCCAGGCGCTCGCGATACTGCGCGGCCCACGCATCGAACGCGGCGCGGTCGAGGAACAGATCGCGCACGGGTGCGTCGTGGCTCGCGTCCGATTTCGAAAGCTTCGACAAGTTACGGAACGTGAGCGTGAAGTCCGTGCGGTTCGCATGCATGATTTCGAAGAGGCCGTTGGCGAGCTTGTCGTCGCCGTCGCGCTCGATAGCGAGCCCGAGCTTCGCGCGCATCTTAGCGACGAGCGCGGGCCCGAAACGATCCTTGTATCGCTCCATCACTTTCTGCGCTTCTTCGACCACGCGCTCGGCGCGTCCTTCCTCCGGCAGGTTCTCGCCGAAGAGCGGGACGAGCGCCTGCGCGAGACAGAAGAGGTTCCAGTACGCCACTTGCGGCTGGCGGCCATAGGAATAGCGGCCCTGCGTATCCGAGTGATTGCAGATGTGATGCGCGTTGAAGGCGTCCATGAAACCGAACGGGCCGTAGTCGATCGTGAGGCCGAGAATCGACATGTTGTCGGTGTTCATCACGCCGTGGCAGAAGCCGACGCCTTGCCATTGCGCCATGAGATCGGCGGTGGAGCGCACGGCTTCGCCGAGCAGCGCGAGGTAGGGATCGTCGGCGTCGCGGCAATGCGGATGGAAACGGTCGATCACGTGATCGGCGAGCGTCCTCAGATCGTCGATGCGATCGTTCGCATAAAAGTGCTCGAAATGGCCGAAGCGCACGAAGCTCGGCGACACGCGCGTGACGATCGCCGCCGTTTCGATGGTCTCGCGGCGCACCGGCAGATCCGAGCCGATGACGGTGAGCGCGCGCGTCGTCGGAATGCCGAGATGGTGCATCGCTTCCGAGCACAGAAACTCGCGGATCGAGGAACGCAGCACTGCGCGGCCGTCGCCCATGCGCGAGTAGGGCGTGCGTCCCGCGCCCTTCAACTGCACTTCGAGGCGCTCGCCGGCGCTGACTTCGCCTAGCGTGAGCGCGCGGCCGTCGCCCAGTTGACCCGCCCATACGCCGAACTGGTGACCCGAATACACGGCGGCATAGGGCAGCGATTCGCCCGGCCAGTCGCGCGTCGGATTGCCGGCGAAGTATGCGGCGAATTCATTTGATTCGGCGCCGGTGGCGACGATCGGATCGAAACCGAGCGATTCGGCCATCTCGCGCGAAAGCCCGACGAGATACGGATCGGGCACCGGGGCGGCGGGAAGACGCGTGAGAAACGCGTTGCCGAGCGCAGCGAACGAACCGGGTTCACCGACTCGAATCGCGCCGGCGATTTCGCTCATGGAACGCGCCTCGGCGGGCGTCTCGTCGCGCGCCGCGCGCACGGCATTGCTTGGGGAAAACGACATATTGAGCGCCTCTGAGTTAAACGATATTGTAATTCCGCGCCCACGGGCCTGCACGAGCGCGGCCCGGCCATCCGACCAGCATTCGACAGATTCGAGGACCCTGCCTATGACGTCGCCGCTTTACGGCCAGATGATGGAAGTACCGCTGCTCGCGTCGTCCCTGCTGTCCCATGCCTCGCGTCACTTCGGCGACAACGAAATCGTGTCGCGCCGCATCGAAGGCGACATCCACCGCTACACGTACCGCGATTGCGAGAAGCGCGCGAAGCAGCTTGCGCAGGCACTGACCGCGCTCGGCGTCGAACAGGGAGAGCGCATCGGCACGCTCGCATGGAACGGCTACAGACATCTGGAGTGCTACTACGGCGTGAGCGGCATGGGCGCCGTGTGCCACACGATCAATCCGCGTCTCTTTCCCGATCAGATCGCGTTCATCATCGATCACGCCGACGATTCATATGTCTGCTTCGACATGACCTTCGGCCCGCTCGTCGAGCTCATCGCGCCGCAATGTCCGAACGTGAAAGGCTGGATCGCGCTCGGCGATGCCGCGTGCATCGGCCAGCATCTATCGAACATGAGCGTGCCGGTGATGAGCTACGAGAGCCTCATCGGCGAGCATGACGGCGACTACGAATGGCCGGTGCTCGACGAGCGTCAGGCCTCGTTTCTCTGCTACACGTCGGGCACGACCGGCAATCCGAAGGGCGCGCTTTACTCGCATCGCTCGACAGTGTTGCATGCGTACGGCGCGGCGTTGCCCGATGCGATGGGCGCGTCATCGAGCGATTCGATTCTGCCCGTGGTGCCGATGTTCCATGTCAACGCGTGGGGCATTCCGCATGCGGGGCCGCTCGTCGGTGCAAAACTCGTGTTCCCGGGCAAGGACCTCGACGGCAAATCGCTCTACGAACTGATGGAAGCCGAAGGCGTCACGTATTCGGCGGGCGTGCCGACCGTCTGGATGGGCCTGCTCAACTACATGAAGCAGCAAAACCTGCGGTTTTCGACGTTGAAGCGCACGGTGATCGGCGGCTCCGCGTGTCCGCCCGCGATGCTGCGCATCTTCGAGGAAGAGTACGGCGTGCAGGTGATCCACGCGTGGGGCATGACGGAGATGTCGCCGCTCGGCACCTTGTCACGCCTGAGTTTCAAGCAGAAGCAGCGCCCGCTGGAGGAGCAGCGGCGTTCGCTGGAGAAACAGGGACACACGCTCTTCGGCGTCGACATGAAAGTGGTCGGCGACGACGGCCGCGAACTGCCGTGGGACGGCAAGTCCTTCGGCGATCTGTACGTGCGCGGGCCGTGGGTCATCGACCGCTATTTCCGTCGTGACGAGTCGCCGCTCGTCGACGGCTGGTTCCCGACAGGCGATGTCGCGACCATCGATCCGGACGGCTTCATGCAGATCACCGATCGCAGCAAGGACGTGATCAAGTCCGGCGGCGAATGGATCAGCTCGATCGATCTGGAAAACATCGCGGTGTCGCATCCGCAGGTGGCGGAGGCCGCGTGCATCGCGTGCGCGCATCCGAAGTGGACCGAGCGGCCGCTGATCGTGGCGGTCCTCAAGCCCGGCGCCACCGTCACGCGCGAGGAGCTGCTCGCGCATTTCGAGGGCAAGGTTGCTAAGTGGTGGATTCCGGACGATGTCGTGTTCGCCGAGGATCTGCCGCACACCGCGACGGGCAAGCTCCAGAAAGTGCGTCTGCGCGAGCAGTTTCGCGATTACGTGCTGCCGAACGCCGCAGAAAACTCCGTTTAGGCCGCCCGCGCGCATCAAAGCCCCGTCCGCTCTCGCGGTACCGGGGCTTTTCTGCATTAGCGCCTCGCAAAGCACACGTTCACCTTAATTGGACGATCGTGCTTTTTTGTGTATTCTGCAGGCATCAACCACAATTCATCCGGTATCCGTCGACAGGAGTCACCTTCATGGCAGTGGACTACACGATCCGCGGCGGCGTCGCCGTCATCACGCTCGACAATCCGCCGGTGAACGGCCTCGGACATTCGACGCGCCTTGGCATCGTCGAAGGCATCGAGCGCGCGAACGATGACGACGACGTGCGCGCCATCGTCATCATCGGCGCGGGCAAGGCATTTTCAGGCGGCGCGGACATCACCGAATTCAACACGCCGAAAGCCACGCAAGAGCCGACACTCATGACCGTGATCAAGGCGCTGGAAGCGAGCGCGAAGCCCGTGGTCGCGGCGATCCACGCGGTGGCGATGGGCGGCGGCCTCGAGCTCGCGCTCGGCGCGCACTACCGCATCGCCACGCCCGGCGCGCAAATCGCGCTGCCGGAAGTGAAGCTCGGCCTGCTGCCCGGCGCGGGCGGCACGCAGCGTCTGCCGCGCGTGGTCGGGCTGGAGACGGCGTTGAACATGATCGTGTCGGGCACACCGGTGCCGTCGGAACAACTCGCGCGAACCGCGCTCTTCGACGAGCTCGTCGAAGGCGAGCTGCTGGCGCGCGCGCTGTCGTTCGCGAGTCAGGCGGCGGACCGGGGCGGTCCGCATCCGAAAGTGCGCGACCGCAAGATCGAGCATCCGAACGCCGAAGGTTTCATTCAGTTCGCGAGGAACGGCGTTGCGGCGGCCGCGAAGCATTTCCCGGCGCCGCACAAGTGCATCGATGCGGTCGAAAGGGGCGTGAAGGAAGGTTTCGAGCGTGGCCTCGCCTTCGAACGCGAATGCTTTCTCGCGCTCGTTCAGACGCCCGAGAGCCGCGCGCTGCGGCATGCGTTCTTCGGCGAGCGCGCAGCCGCCAAGATCGCCGATGTGCCGTCGAATACGCCTGTCAGGGAAATCGCGCAAATCGGCGTGATCGGCGCGGGCACGATGGGCGGCGGCATCGCGATGAACTTCCTCAATGCGGGCCTGCCCGTCGTGCTGCTCGAAACGAAGCAGGACGCGATCGATCGCGGGCTCGCCACGATCCGTCGCAACTACGAAGCCCAAGTGAAAAAGGGCAAGCTCACGCAGGAGAAAGTCGAAGAGCGCATGGCGCTGATTCAGCCAACTTTGTCGTTCTCCGATCTGGCGCAGGCAGACCTGATCATCGAAGCCGTCTTCGAGGAGTTGAGCGTGAAGGAGCAAGTGTTCCGCCAGCTCGATGAAGTCGCCAAGCCCGGCGCGATCCTCGCATCGAACACATCGACGCTCGATCTGAACAAGATCGCCTCGTTCACCAAACGTCCCGGCGATGTCATCGGGATGCACTTCTTCAGCCCTGCGAACGTGATGAAGCTGCTCGAAGTCGTGCGCGGCGAGAAGACGGACAAGGACGTGCTCGCCACCGTCATGCAGCTCGCGAAGAAGATCAAAAAGACGGCGGTGGTGTCTGGCGTGTGCGACGGCTTCATCGGCAACCGGATGATCGAGCAGTACATCCGGCAAGCGCTTTTCATGCTGGAAGAAGGCGCGCTGCCCGCGCAGATCGATCGTGCGATAGAAAATTTCGGCTTTGCGATGGGCCCGTTTCGCATGAGCGATCTGGCGGGCAACGACATCGGCTGGGCGATCAGAAAGCGCCGCTATCGGGAGCAGCCGGATCTGCACTATTCGCGCGTCGCGGATCGACTGTGCGAAATGGGCCGCTTCGGGCAGAAGACCGGCGCGGGCTGGTACGACTATCAGCCGGGCAAGCGCGACGCGGCGCCATCGAAGCTCGTCGACGACATGATCGTTGCGTATTCGAAGGAACGTGGCGTCGAGCGACGCAAGTTCGGCGATGAAGAGATCGTCGAGCGGCTCGTGCTGTCGCTCGTGAACGAAGGCGCGAAGATTCTGGCGGAAGGCATCGCCGGCAAGGCGTCGGATATCGATATGGTCTATCTGACGGGCTACGGCTTTCCGCTCTGGCGCGGCGGGCCGATGCTCTATGCGGACACCATCGGCCTCTATAACGTCGAACGCGCGATGCGCAAGTACGCGAAGCAGACCAACGGCGATGCGTGGCAACCCGCCGCGCTCGTGACGGCGCTCGCGCAATCGAATGGCCACTTCAATGACTGAGATGAAACCCGTTGAAGATGTATTCCTCGTCGTCGACGTGCAGTACGACTTCATGCCGGGCGGCGCGCTTGCCGTCGCGCGCGGCGATGAAGTCGTGCCGATCGTCAATCGGCTTGCCCCCGCGTTCTCGCACGTTGTGCTGACGCAGGACTGGCATCCGCGCGCGCATGTGTCGTTCGCGGCGAATCACGCGGGCCGTCAACCGTTCGAGATGATGACGCTGCCTTACGGCGAACAGGTGTTGTGGCCGGTCCATTGCGTGCAGGACACGCAAGGCGCGGCGCTGCATCGCGATCTGCACGTGCCGCATGCCCGGCTCGTGATTCGCAAGGGACATCACGAGCATGTCGACAGCTACTCGGCGTTTCTCGAAGCGGACCGCGCGACGCCGACGGGCCTCGAAGGCTATCTGCGCAACGTCGGCGCGAAGCGCGTCTGGCTCGCGGGACTCGCGACCGACTATTGCGTCGCGTGGTCCGCGCTCGACGCGCGCGCGGCGGGCTTCGAGGTGATCGTGATCGAGGACGCGTGCCGCGCGATCGATCTCGAGGGCTCGCTCGACAAGGCATGGCAGGACATGCGCGACGCCGGCGTACAACGTGTGAAGTCGGCAGACATACTCAATTAAAGCAAGGGAGACGACATGACCGATGCAGTCATCGTATCGACGGCGCGCACCGCGCTCGCCAAATCATGGCGCGGCGCGCTCAACATGACTCACGGCGCGACGCTCGGCGGCCATGTGACGAAGGCCGTCGTCGAACGGGCGGGCATCGATCCGGCGCGCGTCGAAGACGTCATCATGGGCTGCGCGAATCCCGAAGGCGCGACGGGCATGAACATCGCGCGGCAGATCGCCCTGCGCGCGGGGCTGCCCGTCTTCGTGCCCGGCATGACGGTGAACCGTTTCTGCTCGTCGGGCTTGCAGACGATCGCGCTCGCCGCGCAGCGCGTGATCGCGGGCGAGGGCGATGTCTACGTCGCGGGCGGCGTCGAATCGATCTCGTGCGTGCAAAACGAAATGAACCGTCACATGCTGACCGATGGCTGGCTGAACCAGAACAAGCCCGAGATCTACTGGTCGATGCTGCAGACCGCCGAGAACGTCGCGAAGCGCTACGAGATATCGAAGGCGCGGCAGGACGAATACGGCGTGCGTTCGCAGCAGCGCGCGGCGGCGGCACAAGCCGCTGGCAGATTCGACGATGAAATCGTGCCGATCACCGTGCTCGCCGGCATCGCCGACAAGGCCACGGGGCGCATGTTCACGAAGGAAGTGACGCTCGCCGCCGACGAAGGCATCCGCGCCGGCACGACGCTCCAAGGCGTGTCTGACATCCGGACCGCGCTGCCGGGCGGCGTCATCACCGCGGGCAACGCGAGCCAGTTTTCGGACGGCGCATCGGCGTGCGTCGTGATGAACGCGACGCTCGCCGAGAAGGAGGGGCTTGTCCCGCTCGGCATCTTCCGCGGTTTCGCGGTCGCGGGCTGCGAGCCGGACGAGATGGGTATCGGTCCGGTCTTCGCGGTGCCGAAGCTGCTGAAACGCGCGGGCTTGTCCGTCGACGATATCGGCCTGTGGGAGTTGAACGAAGCGTTCGCCGTGCAGGTGCTCTATTGCCGCGACAAGCTGGGCATTCCGGACGACCGTCTGAACGTGAACGGCGGCGCGATCGCGCTCGGGCATCCGTATGGCGTCTCGGGCGCGCGTCTGACGGGACACGCGCTCATCGAAGGCAAGCGGCGCGGCGCGAGGTTCGTCGTGGTCACGATGTGCATTGGCGGCGGACAGGGCGCGGCGGGGCTGTTCGAAATCGTGTGACGGTTGCGCGTCCTTCGCCGCATGGCGATTTTTGCTACGCTTCAGGTCTCGTTCGACAACAGGAGCCGCCGTGCTACGTCACATCGTCATGTGGAAGCTGAAGGAAAATGCCGAGGGCGCGAGCCGCGCCGAGAACGCCGAAAAACTGAAGGCGAAGCTCGAAACCTGCCGCAGCATCGTCAAGGGGCAAGGACATTTCGAAGTCGGCACCGCGCAGCCGGGTTTCGATTGCACGTACGACGTCGTGCTCGTCTCGGACTTCGACGACAAGGCCGCGGTCGAAGCCTATCAGGTTCATCCGAAGCATCAGGCGTTGAAGGACTTCGTCGCGGCGATCCGCGAAGACCGGCAGTGCGTCGACTACGAAGTGTGAGCGCGATGTCCTCTTCCGAACCATCCGCCGGCAACGTCTCGATCGAAAGCCCCTTCATCGACGCCCTCGGCGTGCAGCTCGTCAAGGCCGCCGACGGCGAGAGCGAAGTGCGCATGCCGCTTCAGGAAGCGCACATGAACACCTGGGGCATCGCGCACGGCGGCGTCACGATGACCCTGCTCGACGCATCGCTTGCGCTAGCCGCGCGCAGCGTCGCGGGCGACGGCATCGGGGTCGTCACCGTCGAGATGAAAGTCAACTTCATGCAGCCCGGCCGCGGCGAACTGCGCGGCTATGGCCGCGTGCTGCATCGCTCGACGACGATGGCCTATTGCGAAGGCGAGATCCGCGACAGCGAGGGCCACTTCGTCGCGAAGGCGCTCGGCACGTTCAAGTACATGAAGCGGCTCGCGGTCGGACGCGACATCGTCAGGCAGAAGATGCGATCCGATCCGAAGGCGACGCCCGGTCCGAGCGACGCCTGAGTCGTCAAAAAAATACGAAGGAGAATCCGCATGGCAGATGCACAAATCAACCGCCAGATCCTGCTCGTGTCGCGTCCGCAAGGCGAGGCGTCGGTGTCGAACTTCAAGCTGGTCGAAACGCCGCTCGCGCCGCTGCAGGACGGCGAGGTGCGCGTGCGCAATCACTATCTGTCGCTCGATCCGTACATGCGCGGCCGCATGGACGATGCGAAATCGTATGCCGCGCCGCAGCCGCTCAACGAAGTGATGATCGGCGGCACCGTAGGCGTCGTGAGCGAATCGCGCAATCCGGCGTTCGCGGTGGGCGATAGCGTCGTCGGCGTGCTCGGCTGGCAGGAATACGGCACGTCCGATGGCCGCGGCCTGAACAAGGTCGATGCGTCGCGTGTGCCGCTGTCCGCGTATCTCGGCGCGGTCGGCATGCCGGGCGTCACGGCGTGGTACGGGCTCAATCGCATCATCGAGCCGAAGGCGGGCGAGACGGTCGTCGTCTCCGCGGCGAGCGGGGCGGTGGGCAGCGTCGTCGGGCAACTGGCGAAGGCGGCGGGATGCCGGGCGGTGGGCATCGCGGGCGGCGCGGAAAAGTGTCGCTATGTCGTCGAGACGCTCGGCTTCGATGCGTGCGTCGACTACAAGGCGGGCAGGCTCTACGAGGATCTGAAGGCCGCGACGCCGAATGGCGTGGATGGCTACTTCGAAAACGTCGGCGGCGAAACGCTCAACGCCGTGCTCGCGCGCATGAACGCGTTCGGGCGCGTCGCCGTGTGCGGAATGATCTCCGGTTATGACGGCAAGCCCATGCCGATGAACGCGCCCAGACTCATCCTCACCCAGCGGCTCAAGCTGCAGGGCTTCATCGTCTACGAACATCTGGATGTCTGGCCGCAAGCGCTGAAGGAGCTCGCCGAGCGCGTCGCGACGAAAAAGCTGCATTTTCGCGAGAGCATCGCCGAAGGGCTGGAGAATGCGCCCGAGGCGTTCCTCGGCCTCTTGCGCGGAAAGAACTTCGGCAAGCAACTCGTGAAGCTCGTCTGATCGCGAAGGAACGCACGTGGATCGTTTCGAAGGCAAGGTCGCCGTCATCACCGGCGCGGGCAGCGGATTCGGGCGCGAGTTCGCGAAGGAGGGCGCGGCGCTCGGCATGAAGCTCGTGCTCGCCGATCTCGACGCCGCCGCGCTCGCCGCGACCGTCGACGCGGTGCGCGCGCAAGGCGGCGACGCGATCGGCGTCACGACGGACGTATCGGACGCCGCTCAGGTCGAAGCGCTCGCGCGCGCATCGCTCGATGCGTACGGCGGCGTGCATCTGCTCTTCAACAACGCGGGCGTCGGCGCGGGCGGCTTCGTGTGGGAGAACAGCCCGAACGACTGGCAGTGGGTCTTCGGCGTGAACGTGATGGGCGTCGCGAACGGGCTGCGCGCGTTCGTGCCGATCATGCTCGAACAGAACGAGCCGGCGCATATCGTCAACACGGCGTCCGTGGCGGGCCTGCTCGCCGCGCCCGCGATGGGCGTCTACAACGCATCGAAGCACGCGGTCGTCGCGCTGACCGAGACGCTGCATCACGACTTGCGGCTCGCGGGCGCGTCGCTGATCGGTGTGTCGCTCCTGTGTCCCGCGTTCGTGCCGACCGGCATTGCCCGGGCCGAACGCTCGCGGCCCGAGGCGCTCGCCAACGAAACGCCTCTTACGGCATCGCAAAAGCTCGCGGCGCGGCAGCTCACGAGGGCGGTGGAAGGCGGCAAGCTGTCCGCGCGCGACGTCGCCCGGCTGACGTTCGATGCGGTGCGCGAAGGGCGCTTCTATGTCATCACGCATCCGAACATCATGCCGTCGGTGCGACTGCGCCTCGACGACATCGCGCAACTGCGCAACCCGACCGACCCGATGTCGCTGAAACGACCGCGCTGATGCCGCGCGGTTCGTGGCATCATCGTGCCCCTTTGACGCTCATACCGCCGATGCCGCTCAATCCGAAGATCGCGCAAATCCTGGAGATGGTCGCGCGCGCGAATCGACCGCCTTATCACACACTCACGCCGCAACAGGCGCGCGCCGCCTACGCGATGAGCGCGCAGATCCTCGACATCGCGCCGCTGCCGATGTTCAGCGTCGAAGATCTGCTCATTCCCGTGCGCGATGGCGAAACGATCGGTGTGCGCATCTATCATCCGGTCGAGCCGGGCTGGGCCGAGCCCGTCGCGGGGCTCATGTATCTGCATGGCGGCGGGTTCACGGTCGGCAGCGTGTCGACGCATGACGCGCTGTGCCGCAAGCTCGCGCACGACGCGGGCTGCGCGGTGGTATCGGTCGATTACCGGCTCGCGCCGGAGCACAAGTTTCCCGTCGCGGTGAACGACGCCTTCGACGCGCTGCAATGGCTCGCCCGCGAAGCGCCGACGCTCGGCATCGATCCCGCGCGGCTCGCCGTCGGCGGCGACAGCGCGGGCGGCACGCTCGCAATCGTGTGCGCGGTGCTCGCGCGCGATGCCGGCATTGATTTGCGGCTGCAATTGCTGATTTATCCGGGCACGAGTGCGTGGCAAAAGAGCGCCTCGCATGCGCGGTTCGCCGATGGCTATCTGCTTTCCGGCGAGACGATCCAGTGGTTTTTTGCGCAATATCTGCGCGACGACCGCGACCGCGACGACTGGCGCTTCGCGCCGCTCGATGCGGCGGGCGGCGTGCCCGACTTCACGGGCGTCGCGCCCGCCTGGATCGCGGCGGCGGATCACGATCCGCTGTACGACGAGGACATCGCATTTGCCGCCACGCTCGAAAAGGCTGGCGTGCCGGTCACGCTCACGCGCCATGAAGGCATGATTCACGAGTTCTTCAAGATGGGCGGATTCGTGCCGGAAGTCGCCGAGGCGCACGCGCACGCGGTGAGGGCGTTGCGGGCGGCGTTCGAGTGATGCGCTCAGCCTTCGATCTCGAACGCAAACGCCCGCTCGAACGCCCCCGGCCGCACGATCCGATGCGAGCCGTCATCGTCGCTCCGTTCCTTGATTTCCAGCGATAACCCGCGCGCCGACAGGTTCACGCGCAAAGCCGTCGTGCTGCGCGTCGCGTAATCGGGCGTTTCGATGAACGCCGCCGACAGCACGCGCTCCCGCTCGATCGAAATGCCCGTCGACGGCAAATGCTCGTCGTTCGCGATGCGCGGATCGCGCAATGTGCCGATGAGCACGTCGAGCGACGGGCGTTCATCGGCGTGAATCAGCTCGCACAGCGCCTCGCGCTGCGCGACGAGCTTGGGCCACGGCGTGTTCAACAGACTGTTGGACAAGCCGTGCACGCCTGCGTCGAGCAACGAAGGCGGTGCATCGGCGCGATTGCCGTACCAGCCGAGCTCGCGTCGCGTGAAATCACCGCACAGCAGGTTGAAGCCGTTATATCGATGACCTTCGCGCGCCACGTGCTGCAAATAGTCGAGCGGCGCCACACGCTCGCCCGTGAGAAACGCGCTCACGAGCGTGCCGCGCGTCGGCGCGTTCGGCTTCATGTCGTCCGGCGCGCGATAGTTCGTCAGCGCCGCAAAACGGCCGTCGCGCGAGACGCCGAGCCACGTTCCTCCGCCCGTCAGATCGCGACCCGCGAGGACACCGGGCGCATCGTTCCACCAGTGCATCGGCTCGGCGTCGCGGCGCAGGAATTCGTCGCGGTTGGCCGAGAGCGTCAGCAAGGCGCGGCTGTTTTCCTGCGAAGCCGCCGGCTGCCAGTCGAAGACGATCAGACACATGCGGGCGCAACCTCAGGCGTCGGCGGGAAAAGCGTAGGGCAGCGGCACGAAACCGAGCGTGGGGCCATCGGCCGCGCCGACGTGCACCGAGCCGTTTTCGAGCGCGGCGAGCTTGATCTCGACGAGACAATCCACGCCGCCTTTTTCGCCAGGCGCCACGTTGACGACGAGCCCGCACGGCTGGCCGGGATCGTCGGAATGGAAGAGTTCGGCGCCGGGCAGGACGGCATCGGTGCGCGTGTCGACGTGGGCGAGCGCCGTGCGACGCTTGATCGTGCCGCGATACTGGCTGCGCGCGACGATCTCCTGTCCCGGATAGCAGCCTTTCTTGAAGTTCACCGCGCCGAGCACGTCGAAGTTCACCATTTGCGGGACGAACTGCTCGACCGTCGCGTGCGTGATGCGCGGCTCGCCCGCGTGGATGTCGAGCCAGTCCCACATCTGCTCGGGCACGCGTGTCAGTTTTTCGTCGAGCTTCGCGACTTGCGCCTCGACATCGGCCTTCGCTCCGACCCACAGAAAGCGCGGCCGATGCGCGGCATCCGGCACCCGGATCAGCGAGCCGTGCGGGCCTTCGACCTTCACGTGCACACCGTCGGGCAGCGCATCGAAAATGCCGGAGAGCGCCGCGCGCACGTCGCCCGCGAAGGCGATCGCCCCCACTTCGGATGTCGCGTCGGTGAGCTTCGCCTTCGAGCGCAGCACGAACATCGACAGGCGTTTCTGCACGGCGGCCTGCACGTCCCGCGCGATCAGGAGGCGCACCGCATCGGCCGTGCGCCACATCAGGAACGAGCCGAGCAGGCGACCCTTCGGCGAGCAGTAGCCGGCGAGGCGCGCGGTCGACGCATCGAGATGCTGGACATCGTTCGTGATCTGGTTATGCAGGAACGAGGCGGCGTCCTCGCCCTTGACGTCGATCACGCCGAACTGGGTGAGCGGCATGTACGCGCCGGCGGTCCTGACGGCTTCGAAGTCTGAGGGGGCGAGGGCGATGGTCTGGGAATTCATGAGCGGGCGGGCTGTCAATCCTATCGTTTGGGCGCAAGCCGCAGAAAGCGGCTCTGACGCAGGCGGCAAGTTATTATATTGGTCTTATCTCAAGCGTGTTTCGCATGTCCCTTTTCAAGAAATGCGTCGTGGCGGCGGTGTTCGTCGCGATGCTCGCGGCGGCCGTCGCGGGCGGCCTGTACTGGTGGGCCAACCGGCCCCTGACCCTGCCGACGCCCGAACTCGACGTCACCATCAAGCCCCACAGCAGCCTGCGCAGCGTGAGCGCCCAGTTGAACCGTGGCGGCGTGCCCGTCGAACCCGAATTGTTCGTGCTGATGACGCGCGTGCTCGGGCTGTCCGCGCAGTTGAAGTCAGGCAATTACGCGTTCAAGAGCGGCATCACGCCTTACGAGGTGCTGGAGAAGATCGCGCGCGGCGACGTGAACGAATATGTCGCCACCGTCATCGAAGGATGGACGCTGCAAAAGATGCGCGGCGAGCTCGACAGCAACCCCGCGCTCACGCACGACACGGCGGGCATGACCGACACCGACCTGCTGCGGGCGATCGGCGCGACCGAAGTCGACAAGGCATCGGCCGAAGGTCTGTTCTTCCCTGACACCTATCTCTTCGACAAGGGCACGAGCGATCTCGCCGTCTACAAGCGCGCGTATCGGCTGATGCAGGCGCGCCTCACCGAAGCGTGGAACACGCGCGCGCAGAATCTGCCTTACAAGACGCCTTATGAGGCGCTCATCATGGCGTCGATCGTCGAAAAGGAGACGGGACGCGCCTCGGACCGGCCGCTCGTCGCGGCGGTGTTCGCGAACCGGTTGCGTATCGGCATGCCGCTGCAGACCGACCCGAGCGTGATCTACGGCCTCGGCCCCGCCTACGGCGGCAAACTCAGGAAAAAAGACCTGCAGACGGACACTCCGTACAATACCTACACGCGCATGGGCCTGCCGCCGACGCCGATCGCGCTGCCCGGCGTGGCCGCATTGAATGCCACGCTCAATCCCGCCGCGAGCAACGCGCTGTATTTCGTGTCGCGCGGCGACGGCAGCAGCATCTTTTCCGACAATCTGGGCGACCACAACAAGGCCGTCGACAAATACATCCGGGGTCAATGAATGGCGCGCGGCAAGTTCATTACGTTCGAAGGCATCGACGGCGCGGGCAAGACCACGCATCTGGACTGGTTCCGCCAGCGCCTCGAAGCGAAACTGGAGCCGGGGGGACATCGTGTGGCGATGACGCGGGAACCGGGCGGCACGCCGCTCGGCGAAACGCTGCGCGGCATCCTGCTGAATCAGCCGATGGATCTCGAAACCGAAGCGCTGCTGATGTTCGCCGCGCGCCGCGAACATCTGGCGCAGGTGATCGAGCCGGCACTTTCGCGCGGCGACTGGGTGTTGTCGGACCGTTTCACGGACGCGACTTTCGCGTATCAGGGCGGCGGACGCGGCCTGCCGCGGGACAAGCTGGAAGCGCTGGAGCGCTGGGTGCAGGGTGGTTTTCAGCCCGACCTGACCGTGCTTTTCGATGTGCCGACCGACACCGCGAGCCAGCGCCGCTCGGCGGCCCGGGCGCCGGACAAGTTCGAGAGCGAATCGGAGGCGTTTTTCGAGCGCACGCGCAACGAGTATCTGCGCCGCGCGGAGGAATCGCCGCAGCGATTTTTCATCGTCGATTCGACCCGGTCCATCGACGATATTCGGAAAGAACTTCAAGAATTGCTTGCAAGCCTCTGATTTGATATAGAAACATACTGATGATCTACCCTTGGCAAACCGACGACTGGCAGCGTCTCCAGCAATTGCGCGCGCACTGGCCGCATGCGCTGTTGCTTCACGGAGAAGCGGGTATCGGCAAGCTCCGGTTCGCGCAGCATCTCGCGCAGGGACTGCTTTGCGAGACGCCCGCGGCAAATGGCGAGCCGTGTGGCGCTTGCCCGGCATGTCTGTGGTTTTCGCAAGGCAATCATCCCGACTACCGGGCGGTGCTGCCTGAAGCGCTTGCAGGCCTCGCTGCCGGCAACGGCGACGCAGCGGAAGCATCCGCCGACAAAGCCGATGGCGACGAAGGCAAGAAGACCCGCACGCCGAGCAAGGAAATCAAGATCGAGCAGGTGCGCGCGCTGCTGGACTTTTGCGGTGTCGGCTCCCATCGGGGCGGCATGCGCGTCGTGGTGCTGTATCCGGCCGAAGCGCTCAACGTCGCGGCGGCGAATGCGTTGCTGAAGACGCTCGAAGAGCCGCCATCGGGCGTGGTGTTTCTGATGGTGTCGGCGCGCGTGGACCGGCTGCTGCCGACCATCATCAGCCGATGCCGTCAATGGCCGATGAGCGTGCCGCCGCAAAACGAGGCGAGCGCGTGGCTCGCGTCGCAGGGCGTGGACAACCCGGCGGAACTGCTCGCGCAGGCAGGCGGCGCGCCGCTTGCCGCGCTCGCGCTGGCCAACGACGAAAACCACGCGTTGCGCGATTTCACACTCGCACAACTTGCCGCCGGCCCGAATTGCGACGCCTTCGCCTGCGGAGAAAACCTCCAGAAGCTGCCGGTGCCGCTCGTGCTCGGCTGGCTGCAACGCTGGCTGTACGATCTGCTTGCCGAGCGCACGGCGCGCCGGCCGCGCTATTTTCCCGGCGCGGCGAAAGCGCTCGCGCGTTGCGCGCAAAGCGCCGATCCCGCCGCGCTCGCGCGCTACATGAAGACCGTCACGCGGCAGCGCGCGGTGGAAAATCACCCGCTCAATGCGCGCCTCGTGTTCGAGGAGCTGTTCATCGGCTACCGCGCGATCTATACGGCCTGAGCGCAGCACCTGCATTAAGGAGCACCGGATGTTCGTCGATTCACATTGCCACATCAACTTCGAAGGACTCGCCGACCGTCTGCCCGACGTGCTCGACAAGATGCGCGCGCACGCGGTGACGCATGCGCTGTGCGTATCGGTCGATCTGGAAACGCTGCCTTCGGTCCTCGAAATCGCCGAAAAGCACGACAACGTGTACGCGTCCGTCGGCGTGCATCCGGATCACGAGGAGGCGAAGGAGCCGAGCGTCGCGGAACTCGTCGAACTGGCCGCGCACCCGAAGGTTTGCGCGATCGGCGAGACCGGGCTCGACTACTATCGTCTGGAAGGGCGCAGCATCGCCGACATGGAATGGCAGCGCGAGCGTTTTCGCACGCATATCCGGGCCGCGCACAAGACGGGCAAGGCGCTCATCATCCACACGCGCTCGTCGTCGGATGACACGCTGCGGATCATGGAGGAAGAGCGCGCCGGCGTGCCGGGCGGCGTGATGCATTGCTTCACGGAACCGTGGGAGATCGCGGAACGGGCGCTCGCACAGAACTTCCACATTTCGCTGTCCGGCATCGTCACGTTCAAGAACGCGAAGGATGTGCAGGACGTTGCGCGCCGCGTGCCGCTCGAGCGCCTGCTCATCGAGACCGATTCCCCATATCTCGCGCCGGTGCCGTATCGCGGCAAGCCGAACGAACCTGCGTACGTGAGTTATGTCGGACGTTTCATCGCGCAGTTGCGCGAGCAGCCGGAAGAAGCCATCGCGCAGGCAACCACCGACAACTTCTTCCGGCTCTTCAAGATCGCGCGGCCAGCCTGAGGGCGGCCGGGCGGCCGCGCGAACAACCTGTTTCAAGGCAATCCGAAGGTCACTTATGAACAATTCCCCGATGGTTTCCACCCAGTCCGTGGCGAGCGCGCCAAACGTTTCCCGTGCACCCGATTCACATCACGCACGCAATCCGCGAAAAAGCGCGGCCGTGCGCGGCCTCGTCGCCGGTGCGCTCCTCGCAGCGTGCGCAATTGCGCAGCCGGTCTGGGCCGCATCCGTGGACTCGCTCATCAAGGCGGTCAAGTTCGACGACGTATCCGCCGTCAAGAAGCAGCTCGCGCAGGGCGCGGACCCGAATACGGTCGACAACACGGGCACGCCGATCATCGTGATCGCCGCGCGCGAGAAGTCCGACAAGGTCGGCCAGCTGCTCGCCGACAACCCGAAGACGGATCTGGAAAAGCTCGACCCGGCCGGCGAAAACGCGATGATGCTCGCCGCGCTCAACGGCGACGCGACCTTCGTGAACCTGCTGATCGCAAAGGATGCCGAAGTGAACAAGAAGGGCTGGACGCCTTTGCACTACGCAGCGACCAACGGCCATGACGACATCGTGAAGATACTGGTCGACCATTCCGCCTATATTGACGCCGGTTCGCCGAATGGCACGACGCCGCTCATGATGGCCGCGCGCGGCGGTCATCTTTCGACCTGCAAGCTGCTGCTCGACGAAGGCGCGGATCTGCGCGTGAAGAACCAGCTCGGCCTGACGGCGGTCGACTTCGCCCGCAAGTACAACGAGAAGGACGTCGCCGAAGGCCTGCAGGCGCGTCTGGATTCGATGCCGCAAGGCGGCGGCGCTCCGCAAAGCGGCTCAAACGGTGCAAAATAACGCAGCGCGACAGTCAAGCTCCGGGGCAGGCGCGGCCAGGCGCGGCCGCGCATCGCCCCGAACCGGTTGCCCCATTCAAGCCGCCGCTCACCATAAAAGGAAGACCATGCTGCGGGAATTCGTCCTCGCCTGTGCTCTCGCGACGCCCGTCTGCGCGTTTGCGTTTACCGGCAACGATCTGAACAAGCTCTGCACCAAAACGGATCCCAACTCGCGGACTGCCTGCGCGGCCTATATCGAAGGCGCGGCGGACGGCATCTACAACACGATCGAGGCGATCGGCGGAACCTCCGGGCCGCAGATCGGCCAGTACTTCTGCCTGCCGGCGGACGTGAAGCCGCAGCAGCTTACGGACGCGGTGCGCAAGTACATCGCCAATAATCCCGACAAGGCCGATTTCAACGCGACCACGATGGTCTCGCTCGGCCTCGGCAAGGCGTTCCCTTGCAAAGCGGAGCGCTGAACGTCTTTTGACGCCAGGACGCCAGCGCGCGTCCCGGCGTCGTGCTTGCCGGCGCGACATGCGCCACGGCCGCGCCCGGGCGGCCACCGCGGCTGCATTTCGCGGCATCCCGCATCCGTGCGATGCGACCGCCGTATCCACCTCGCTGCTTCCACTTTCACGAGGCCGATCCCGCGACGCTCATGCTCTCATTCGATCACTTCCTGAACCTCGCAGAACGGCCGCTCGGCACGTGGCCCGGCGCCCTCGTCGTGGCCGCCATCGCGGTGGCGGTCGCGGTGGGCGTGCATCGGATCGGCGCGCGCATCCTCACGCGCATCGCGCGGCCGTATCCGCTGATGAGCGTCGTTCTGCGCTACGTCGACACGCCCGCGCTCGTCCTGCTCATCATCCTCGGAATCGGTTTCATGATCTTCGAGGCGCCCGATACGCTGCCGTTCATCGGCGTGCTGCGCGATGTCGAAACCGTCGCGCTGATCGGCGCGCTCACGTTCCTCGCGGCGCGCTCGGCAGGCGCGGTGGGCGAGGCGATCGTGCAGGCGCATCCGCTCGACACCGACGACAATCTCAACGCCCGCCGCATCCACACGCAGGCGCGCGTGCTCGCGCGCTCGGTGATGGTGGTGATCGTGATCATCGGCTTCGGCGCGGCGCTGATGGCGTTTCCGAGCGTAAGGCAGATCGGCGCGAGCCTGCTCGCGTCGGCGGGCGTTGCCGGTCTCGTCGCCGGTATCGCGGCGCGGCCGGTGCTCGGCAACCTGATCGCGGGATTGCAGATCGCGCTGTCGCAGCCGATTCGCCTCGACGATGTCGTCGTGATTCAGGGCGAATGGGGGCGCGTCGAGGAGATCACCGGCACGTACGTGTCGATTCGCATCTGGGACCAGCGACGCCTCATCGTGCCGTTACAGTGGTTCATCGAGAATCCGTTCACGAACTGGACGCGCAACAGCTCGCAGATCATCGGCACGGTGTTTTTGTTCGTCGATTACCGGATGCCGATCGCGCCGCTGCGCGAGGAACTGGAGCGCATCCTCGCACACGCGCCGGAATGGGACGGCCGCGTGCAGGTGCTGCAAGTCACCGACGCCACGGACCGCGCGATGCAGCTTCGCGTGCTCGTCAGTTCCTTCGATTCGGCACTCAACTGGGACTTGCGCTGCCGCGTGCGCGAAGGGCTCGTGAACTTCGTGCAGGCCGCGTATCCGCAGTATCTGCCGCGCGCGCGCGCGGATTTGTCGACAGACCGGGAACATCACGTCGACTTCGCGCCGCCGCTCGATCGCGCGGCCACGACGCATGTCGGCAGCACGGCAAACACGCCCGCCGATCCGGTCGCGAGCCGCGGTGAGCCGACCGGCCCGGACCCTCGCGCGCATTCGTCGGCGTCCACCGCGCCGGCGCCTGCCGGAAAGCACTGACGGCATCGACAGGAAACCCGCACCGCATTTTCCAGTCGAAAATTTCGGGTTTATCCTGAACAAGAAAATCTCGAAGAGGACAAGGAAAGCATATGAGCCGTCTCGTCGTCGTATCCAACCGGGTCGCCACGCCGACCGAAACCAAGGGCTCCGCAGGCGGCCTCGCCGTCGGCGTCTTCGGCGCGCTGAAGGACAGTGGCGGCGTCTGGTTCGGCTGGAGCGGGGACGTGGTGAGCGAAACCGTCGCCAATCAGGGGCCGAAACTCGAACAGGACGGCGCGGTGACCTTCGCGACCGTCGGCCTGCCGAAGAAGGACTACGACCAGTATTACCGCGGCTTCTCCAACGCGATGCTGTGGCCGGTCTTTCACTATCGCAACGATCTCGCCGTCTACGACCGCGATGAATACGCCGGTTACCGGCGCGTGAACGCGTGGCTCGCGCACAAGCTCATCAAGCTGCTCGAGCCCGACGACATCATCTGGGTTCACGACTATCACCTGATCCCGTTCGCCGAGGCGCTGCGCTCGGCGGGCATCACCAATCGCACCGGCTTCTTCCTGCATATCCCGTTTCCGTCGCCGCAGATTTTCCTGAACATTCCGCCGCACGAGGAACTGGTCAAGTCCCTGTGCTGCTATGACGTGGTCGGCTTTCAGACCGAGCGGGACCGCGTCGCGTTTCACGACTACATCATCCGGCATGCGCACGGCACCGCGACGCCCGACGGCCACGTCGAAGCGTTCGGCAGGAAGCTCAGGACGAACGTGTATCGCATCGGCGTTTTTCCGGACGAAATCGCCGAACAGGCCGAACGCGGCGAAGCGCGCCAGGACGTGATGGATCTGAAGCAGAGCCTCGAAGGCCGCAAGCTCATCATGAGCGTCGACCGGCTCGATTACTCGAAAGGGCTCGTCGAGCGTTTCCGCGCGTTCGAGCATTTTCTGGAGAAGTCGCCCGAGTGGCGCGGCAACGTCACGCTCGTGCAGATCGCGCCGCCGACGCGCTCGGACGTCGAAACGTATCAGCAGATCCGGCAGAACCTGGAGTACGAAGCGGGGCGTATCAACGGGCGCTATTCAGGCCTCGACTACACGCCGATACGCTATCTCAACCAGCGTTACGACCGATGGAAACTGATGTCGCTCTTTCGCGAATCGCAGATCGGGCTCGTCACGCCGCTGCGCGACGGCATGAATCTCGTCGCGAAGGAATACATCGCCGCGCAAAATCCGGACGATCCCGGCGTGCTCGTGCTCTCGCAGTTCGCCGGCGCCGCTGACGAAATGACCGGCGCGGTGATGGTCAATCCACACGACATCGTCGGCATGAGCGAGGCGATCGGGCGCGCGCTCGCGATGCCGCTCGCCGAGCGCAAGCAGCGCTACGAAACCAACATGACCGCGTTGCGCAAGCACGATCTGGGCGTGTGGCGCGACGACTTTCTCGCGGATCTGCGCGGCGACCCCAAAGCGTAACCGTCGCGCGAAACGGATGTTTCGCCCCTGTAACAGAGCGATGAAAGTGCAAGAGACGCCACGGGCGGTCGGCATCGCGCTCAATATGGTGTGCATCGCGCAGGCGACTGCCGGCGCGTGACAGGCACGGGCGGACAACGCGAGACGGAATTACGCGTAAGGGCAAACCTTGTTGGCCGACCTTTCGGCGCGCTGTCATACTCGATGCGCGCCGGGCCGGTACGACGTCCGTGCTGCACGCCGATATCCGCATGGAGACGACAACGATGAGAATTGCCCAGATTGCTCCGCTGACCGAGTCGGTGCCGCCGAAACTGTATGGCGGAACCGAGCGCGTCGTGTCGTACCTCACCGAGGCGCTCGTCGAGCTCGGTCATGACGTCACGCTTTTCGCCACCGGCGATTCGCAGACCAGCGCCAACCTGGAACCCGTCTGGCCGCGTGCGTTGCGGCTCGATCCGGCGATCCGCGACCGCATCGCGCCTCACATGCTGCTGATGGAGCTCGTGCGCCGCCGCGCCGAAGAGTTCGACGTCCTGCACTTCCACATGGACTATTACTCGTTCTCGCTCTTCAAGCGCCAGGACACGCCGTTCGTGACGACCATGCACGGCCGTCTCGATCTTCCCGAGCAGCAGCCGGTGTTCGATACGTTCAATACGGCGCCGGTGATTTCCATTTCCGATGCGCAGCGTCATCCGCTGCCGCAGGCGAAGTGGATCAGCACGGTCTATCACGGCCTGCCGGAGACGCTCTATACGCCGCAGCCGGTGGAGCAGAAGTACCTGGCGTTCCTCGGACGCATCTCGCCGGAAAAGCGTGTCGATACGGCCATTCGCATCGCGGGCCGCTGCGGTTTGCCGATCAAGATCGCCGCCAAGGTCGATTTCGCCGATCACGAGTATTTCGAGCGCGAAATCGCACCGCTTCTCAAGTTGCCGTATGTCGAGTACGTCGGCGAGATCAACGACAGTCAGAAGGCCGAATTTCTGTCGGGCGCCCATGCGCTCCTGTTCCCGATCGACTGGCCGGAGCCCTTCGGGCTCGTGATGATCGAAGCGATGGCGTGCGGCACGCCTGTCATCGCGTTCAATCGAGGCTCGGTGCCGGAAGTGCTGGATGAAGGCGTGTCGGGGTTCATCGTGGAGGATGAAATCGGCGCGGTGGCTGCGGTGAATCGCCTGCACACCTTGTCGCGCGAGCGCGTGCGCGCGCGCTTCGAGGAGCGCTTCACGTCGCATCGCATGGCCCGGCAGTATCTCGAGGCATATCAGGCCGTCGTGCGCGCGCAAAAGCGTGCGCGCTTCAAGGTGATCGACCGCGCGACGAGCCCCTGATCGTTCGAAAAGACGTAAAAAAAACCGCCGTGTGGTGCGACCCGAAGGTCGCGCCAGAGGGCGGTTTTGCATTCGCCGCGAGGAAGGCGGCGCGCGCTCAGTATTTGATGCGCGAAATCTTGGTGCCTTGCAGCGAGACATCGGCCATCAGGCCGGCGTTGGTCAGGACGATCACCTCGACAGGCTTCGTGGCCGTGGTCGTGTCGATCGCGCCGTTCGCGCCCATCTTCACCAGCGCCACCGATGCATCCGCACCCGCCGACCAGCCGTCGGAATTGCGGAATTTGTCGAGTGCGTCCTGCGTCATGAACAGGAAGATCAGCGCCTTCGATTGCGCGCCCGCCTGCAGTCCGAAAGAGCCGGAAGTCGTGCTGTAATAGCCGACGCTGCTGCCGCCGACACGCAGCGCACCCTTGCCGTATTGCGCGCCGACGATGAAGCCGGCCTGAAGCACTGACGGGAACACCAGCACGCCGCGCGCTTTCGCCACCAGTTCGCGCGAGCCGTTCACCGTGGCGTAGAGACGCTGGATGGTGCTGTCGACGTCGGCGTCGATGGAGCGCCGGTCATCGGCAGCGCCCGCAGCCGCTTCACTGCCGGTGTTCTTGTTTGTCGTACAGCCGGCAAGCGCGAGGCCTCCCAGCGCCAGAACGGCCGTCGACTTGAGCATGAAGTTTCGTCTTTGCATCATTGTTCTCCATCGTGGAATTTAGGAAACCCCATAGAGCGGGAGGGTGAGGCACGCCAAGTTATAGCACAGCAACCTGAAAAACGAGCCCCGATCCATGCGCCCAAAGCCTTGTCACGCTTGCGTTTCAGGCTCCGCAACATTCGGGGCAAACGATCCACCAGCCTAGCTTACTCCGAATCCGGCCCCATAACCGCCAACCGGTACGCTAAATTACATTCGTCTTTCGATCGAAACCGCGTCTGCTTAAGGGTAGACGACGCTTCGACGAAACTGAATAGGGACCGGCGTTTTCGCCTGACACGCTCCTCAAGGTAAGCATAAATTTCGTGAAACGTCCTTAAGGTCGTACGAGAAAAACGCATGGAGAAGTAGCAACGACCGTACCTGGCCAACGCTTACGGATGGGTCGTCGTTTTTACCTCGGTGGACGCCGCCGCGTGTGTTCCTTGCGGGCGGCGCAGCGCGCGTCTGATGCCTCCGACCAGCATGCCGAGCACGAGCAGGAAAACAGCAGGCACGATCCAGTAGCCGACGAACGCGTGCCAGAGATAATCCGCGAGCGTCGCCTTGCGATGCGCATATTCGCCGAGCGCTTCCTGATGCTTCACCTCGGTGGCCGCGATGGCGTCTTCGGGACAGCCGGCGGCGCGGGCCTCGTCGGATGTGCCGTGACAGTGCGCGGCGGCGCCGGCGGCGCGCTGCGCGTCCGTCAGTTCCCAGGCGGAGAGCGCTTTCTGGAGATCGGCGTTGTTGTACGCCATCTCCTCGCGCACCTCACTGACCGCGACGATCAGCACCGGCACGAACCAGAACGTGATCGTCACGAGCCAGCGCCTGAACCAGCGGTTCTTATGTCTCCATGCCATCCGGATGCCTCCATGCGTGGCTTTCGCCTCGCTCGAAACGGCGGCGGCCGATGGCGTATTTCTTGTATTCGTGAGGGGCCGCCTTCGCGCCATCTTATGAGAAAAAGACGACGGTGCGAATCACTTGCTTGGGTGCAGTGCAATATCGGCCGGTAGGCAGGGTAAATACGAAAGGGTCGCCGCGCGCGACTGGCGCGGCGCAAGTGTGACTGTCGGCGAGATCAGCCTTTGTTGCTGAGACAGCTTTTCATGAAGGCCTTGCGGTCATCGCCTTTCTTGTCGGTTGCCTGCTGATTGCACGCGGTCATCTTCTGCTGCTGCGTCATCGGCGTGGAAGCGGCGGCGGGCGCGGCGGACAGACAGCTCTTCATGAAGGCCTTGCGGTCGTCGCCTTTCTTGTCGCCAGCCTGCTTGTTGCAATCGGTCATCTTGCTTTGCTGACTGTTGGCGGCGATCGCGACATTCGCGCCGAGCGTCAGGCTCAGCACGGCGATGAGGGCGGTGGCTCGAATAGTCATGTGACGCTCCCTGATTTGAGTGACGGTTATTCTTCGACGGCGCCTGTCCATAGCGGCATGCCGCCCGCGCATTATGGCAAACCGAATATGAACGGTGTGTGGGATAAGGTGAAATCGGGAGGCGGGCGCGCAGGGCACGGGAACGAGGCTTGCAAGCGCCTTGCATCTATCGGCGTTCCGCACGGAGCAGGCAGCCGACGTATGATCGTGCGATGCATGTCAACGCAAAGGAGACGGTTCATGTCCACGCCGCTGTCCGACCATTACAAAGGCTTCGAAATCAAGGTGCAGGCATTGCGGCGCGCGAAAGAGCGCGACGAGCCGGACGACGGTCCGCGCCACTTCGACATCGTCGTGACGATCGCGAAGAGCGCGCATGGTGAGAGTGGCCGCGCGGTGATGTTCGGCGTGCCCGAGCAGGAACCCTTCGATAGCCCGATCGACGCGACGCGCGCGGGCATCGACTACGCGCGCGACATCATCGACAACAAGGTGGACGGGCAATCGGTCGAAGATCTCTGATGCGGGCAGCGAGCCGTTGCCCACGGACAACCCACAACGCCGTCGATCCCTAAATCGACGGCGTTGTCGCGTGTGGCCTACACGTTAGCCCGATTGACCTGCGGCGTCTCTCCAACGAGAATCGACGGCGAGCAAACGTTGAAACCGCACCCGAAAGGCGATCGAAGGCTTTCGGCGCGTGACACGAAGCGCTGGCGCGACAGGGCGCCCGCGATCACTTCCCTTCATGGCCCCGCGCGGGTCGACACGCCTTGCTCACGTTCGCTGCATCTCGCACGACCAGACAAACCAGAACAAAGCACTGGAGATCCGCATGAATCGACCCCTCCGCCGACGCGTCCTGTCGGCCGCCGTCGCGCTCGCCGCCTGCACCGCATTGCCGTTCGCCTCGTCATCCGCGTTCGCGCAAACGGCGGGCAAGCCGAAAGTCGCGCTCGTCATGAAGTCGCTCGCCAACGAGTTCTTCCTGACGATGGAAAACGGCGCGAAAGACTATCAGGCGCACAACTCCAGCCAGTTCGACCTGATCACCAACGGCATCAAGGATGAGACCGACACCGCGGCGCAGATTCGCATCGTCGAGCAGATGATCGTTTCCAAGGTCAACGCGCTCGTCATCGCGCCGGCCGATTCGAAGGCGCTCGTGCCGGTGATCAAGAAGGCGGCGGACGCGGGCATCATCGTCGTGAATATCGACAACCGGCTCGATCCGGACGTGCTCAAGTCCAAGGATCTGAATGTGCCGTTCGTCGGACCGGACAACAAGAAGGGCGCGAGAAAGGTCGGCGATTATCTCGCTCCGAAGCTCAAAAAGGGCGATGAAGTCGCGATCATCGAAGGCGTGACGACCACCACGAACTCGCAGGCACGCAGCGCGGGCTTCAAGGAAGCGATGGACGCGGCCGGCATGAAGGTCGTCGCGCTCCAGTCGGGCGAATGGGAAATCGACAAGGGCAATGCGGTCGCATCGCAGATCCTGAACGCGAACCCGAACGTAAAGGCGCTCCTGTGCGATAACGACAACATGGCGATCGGCGCCGTGTCGGCGATTCGCGCGGCAGGCAAGGCGGGCAAGGTGCAGGTCGTCGGCTTCGACAATATCGGCGCGATCAAGCCGATGCTGAAAGACGGCCGCGTGCTCGCGACCGCTGACCAGTACGCGGCGAAGCAGGCGGTATTCGGCATCGACGTTGCGCTGAAGGCGATCGCCGGTCACAAGAAGCAGTCGGACCTTTCGCAGGTCGTCGAAACGCCGGTCGATCTGGTGACGAAGTAAGGCGGGCGCGCGGCGGCGGCGTCCGGCGCCGTGTCGCGCGACAATCTAAAGTTCGCGGCCAGCGTGCCGATAACACACTGACGAGCGCGGAAGGCAGACGGCGCGGGCAGTGTCAGCGGCCATCCGGAAGCTTTTCGCGCGGGCATCGGAACACGTCCGGGCCGCGCGCCTCGATGCGCCGGCCCGTTTGCCGAAGCCACGCGGGACCACCACGAGGATGCACAGCGAAGCCTTGAATCGCCCCATGACCGGATCGAACGATGCGAACGTGCTGACGGTGACCGGCATCGGCAAGACCTATGTCGAGCCGGTGCTGTCGGACGTCTCGCTGGAACTCGTCGCGGGCGAAGTGCTCGCGCTCACGGGCGAGAACGGCGCGGGCAAGAGCACGCTGTCGAAGATCGTCGGCGGACTCACGGACCCGACCACGGGCACCATGACCCTCGCGGGCCAGCCGTACGCGCCGAAAAGCCGCAAGGACGCCGAGGCGCTCGGCGTGCGCATGGTGATGCAGGAGCTGAACCTGCTGCCGACCTTGTCGGTGGCGGAGAATCTGTTTTTGAACCGCTTGCCGCGCAAAGGCTTCGGCTGGATCGACCGCAAACGGCTCGCGGAAGACGCGCGCCACGCGATGGCGCAGGTCGGGCTCGACGCGATCGACCCGGACACGCTCGTCGGCGGTCTCGGCATTGGTCATCAGCAGATGGTCGAGATCGCGCGCAACTTGATCGGCGATTGCCGGGTGCTGATCCTCGACGAGCCGACCGCGATGCTCACCGCCCGCGAAGTCGACCTGCTGTTCGAGCAGGTCGAGCGGCTGAAGGCGCGCGGCGTCGCGCTCGTCTACATCTCGCACCGGCTGGAGGAATTGCGGCGCATCGCCGAGCGTGCGGCCGTGCTGCGCGACGGACGCCTCGTGCACGTCGGCCCCATGGACGAGCTCACGAGCGACCGTCTCGTCACGCTGATGGTCGGACGCGAGATCGGCGAGCGCATTGATCTGGGCGAGCGCCGGATCGGCGGCGTCGCGCTCAAAGTGGAGGGCATGACGCGCGCGCCCGTGGTGCGCGACGTGTCGTTCGACGTTCGCGCAGGCGAGATTTTCGGCGTGAGCGGGCTGATCGGCGCGGGCCGGACCGAGCTGATGCGCCTCATCTACGGCGCGGATCGCGCGGACGCGGGCACGGTGTCGATCGCGCGCAACGGCGAGGCGCTGCGGCGCGTGTCGGTGCAATCGCCGTCGGATGCGGTCGATGAAGGCATCGCGCTGATCACGGAGGACCGCAAGGGCGAGGGCCTGTTGTTGAGCCTGCCCGTCGCCGCGAACGTTTCACTGGGCAACCTGGGCGCGGTGGCGCGGCATGGCGTCGTCGACACGCGCCGGGAATCCGCGCTCGCGCAACGCCAGATCGACGCGATGCGCATCCGCACGTCCGGGCCGGCGCAGGCGGTGTCCGAATTGTCCGGCGGGAATCAGCAGAAGGTCGTGATCGGCCGCTGGCTCGCACGCGACTGTGGGGTGCTGCTGTTCGACGAACCGACGCGCGGCATCGACGTCGGCGCGAAGTTCGACATCTACGGGCTGATGGGCGCCCTGGCCCGCGAAGGACGCGCGCTCGTCGTCGTGTCGAGCGACCTGCGCGAGCTGATGCTGATCTGCGACCGGATCGGCGTGATGTCCGCCGGGCGCATGACCGGCGTGTTCGAGCGCGCCGACTGGACGCAGGACGCGCTGCTCGCCGCGGCGTTCTCGGGTTATGCGAAGCGCGAGGCGATCCTGCACGAACCGATCGTGCCCGATGCGAAAGCGCCCGAAGACAACGTGGAGCACTGAATGAGCGAAGCGAACCTGCCCGCCGATGCACCGAAGAGCACGAAAGGCGTCGGCACGCGCCTCGGCATTTCGAATTACCTGGGTCTCGCGGGTGCGCTCGCCGCGATGATCGCGCTGTTTTCGGTGCTGAGCACGCACTTCCTGACGTACGACACGTTCAGCACGATCGCGAACCAGATTCCGGATCTCGTCGTGATGTCGGTCGGCATGACGTTCGTGCTGATCATCGCGAGCATCGATCTGTCGGTCGGCTCGGTGCTCGCACTGGGGGCGTCGGTCGTGAGCGTGGCCGCGCTCAAGTGGCACTGGCCGGCGTTTCCCGCCGCGCTGATCGGCCTCGCGGCCGCCGCGCTGACGGGCACGGTCACGGGCCTCGTGACGGTGGCGTGGCGGATTCCGTCGTTCATCGTGTCGCTCGGCGTGCTTGAAGGCGCGCGCGGGCTCGCGTATCAGATGACGAACTCGCGCACGGCGTATATCGGCGATGCGTTCGATTTCCTTTCGAATCCAATCGCGTTCGGCATCTCGCCCGCGTTTCTGATCGCGGTCGCGGTGATGATAATTGCGCATCTGGTCTTGACCCGGACGGTTTTTGGCCGATATCTCGTAGGGATCGGCACGAACGAGGAAGCGGTGAGGCTCGCGGGCGTCAATCCGCGGCCGTACAAGGTCATCGTTTTCGCGCTGATGGGCGCACTTTCGGGACTGGCGGCGCTGTTTCAGATCTCGCGGCTGGAAGCGGCCGATCCGAACGCGGGCGCCGGGCTGGAACTGCAGGTGATCGCGGCCGTCGTGATCGGCGGAACGAGCCTGATGGGCGGGCGCGGCTCGGTCATCAGCACGTTTTTCGGGGTGTTGATCATCTCCGTGCTGGCGGCGGGGCTGGCGCAGATCGGCGCAAACGAGCCGACCAAGCGCATCATTACCGGCGCGGTGATCGTGGTGGCGGTGGTGCTGGATACATACCGCAGCAGAAGGAAGCGTGTGTAATCGTTTGTCGGACCGAGAGACGGCGACGGTGGCCAAGCGGCATGGGCGCACGAGAGCCGATGCAGCAGGCAATGAAAGCAGGCAGGGCGCGGGGAAAGCAAAGCGGCGCGTGAACAGCATGTTTAGGCGCCGGACGCCTTACGACCAATAAGAGCAGTTGGACCAAAGATAGCGAAGGACGATGTATGGCGACGATCAAAGACGTGGCAGCCATTGCCGGGGTGTCGTTTACGACGGTATCCCACGTAGTGAACAATTCGCGGCCGGTGTCTGCCGACGTGCGGGCGAAAGTCGAGCGGGCGATTCTCGAGCTCGACTATGTGCCGTCGGCGGTCGCGCGCTCGCTGAAGGCGCGCTCGACGGCGACCATCGGCCTGCTCGTGCCGAACGCGACGAATCCGTACTTCGCCGAACTGGCGCGCGGCGTCGAGGACGGCTGCGCGAAGAACGGCTATTGCGTATTCTTCTGCAACTCCGACGACGATCCCGCCAAGCAGCGCAACTATCTGCGCGTGCTACAGGAAAAGCGCATCGACGGGCTGGTGATCGCCTCGGCAGGCGAGGATTCCGTGCTCGCGCAATGCCTCGCGGGCGCGCGTGAGCCGCTCGTGATCGTCGATAGAAATATCGAGGGGCTGCAGTCCGACCTCGTGCAGATCGACCACGAAAAGGGCGCGTATCTCGCGACGCGGCATCTGCTGCAGCTCGGGCATTCGAAGATCGGCTGCATCACGGGGCCGGTCGCGACGGCCGTCTCCGCGATGCGCCTGCACGGCTTCATCCGCGCGATGGCCGAGCGCGGCATCGAGATCGAGCCGAACGCGATTCAGCAGAGCGACTTCTCCGCGACGGGCGGCTACGCGGCAGCGTCGCAACTGCTCGACAACATGAGGCCGACCGCGATCTTCGCGTGCAATGACATGATGGGCATCGGCGCGCTGCGTGCGGCGGCCGAGCGCCACATCAACGTGCCGACGGATTGCTCGATCATCGGTTTCGACGATGTCGAGCTGTCGCGTTACACCTATCCGGCCTTGTCGACGGTGGGACAATCGGTGCGCGCGCTCGGCGAAATGGCCGCGCAGACGCTGATCGACCGCATCACTGGCAAGCTGACCGGCACGACACGCCGGCGCGTGGTCCCGCCGCGCCTCGTGCGCCGCGAATCGACCGCCGTGGTGCCCGAGTCGCGCAGCGCCAAAGCGTAGTGCCGTTCAAAAGGAAACGAGATGGGAGATAGCGCCAAATCGGGCGATGCAAGCAAGACCGGCCGCGTGACCGTGGTCGGCAGCCTCAACATGGATCTCGTCGCGCGCGCGCCGCGTCTGCCGAGGCCGGGCGAAACGCTCGCCGGACATGCGTTCGCCCAGGTGCCGGGCGGCAAGGGCGGCAATCAGGCGGTCGCCGCGGCGCGCCTCGGCGCACGGGTCGCGATGATCGGCTGCGTCGGCAACGATTCGAACGGTGCGACGCTCAAGGGCAGTCTGGAGGCGGAAGGCATCGACTGCACGGCGCTCGCGACGAGTGCTCACGCGCCGACGGGCGTCGCGCTCATCGTCGTCGATGACGCGAGCCAGAACGCGATCGTCATCGTCGCGGGCAGCAACGCCGAAGTGACGCCCGCGCGCATCGAGGCGCAGGAAGCGCTGATCGCGCAAGCCGATGTCATCGTGTGCCAGCTCGAAACGCCGCCCGAGACCGTGCGCGCCGCGCTCGCCGCCGGCCGGCGTCTTCTGTGCACCACGATCCTCAACCCCGCGCCGGCCGCGCGCAAATTGCCGCCGGACTGGTTCCCGCTCGTCGATTATCTGATTCCGAACGAACTGGAAGCCGCGACGCTCTCGGGCGTGGCGATCGACACGCCCGATGACGCGCGCCGCGCCGCGCAGGCGCTCAAGGCGAAGGGCGCGCGCAACGTGATCGTGACGCTCGGCGCGCAAGGCGTGCTCGCGCTGCTCGATGGCGCGGACGATGAAGGCGTCCATCTGCCATCGCCGAAAGTCGAGGCGATCGACACGACCGCCGCCGGCGACACGTTCATCGGCGGCTTCGCGGCCGAACTCGCGCGGGGCGCCGCGCCGCTCGACGCGATCGCGTTCGGTCAGCGGGCGGCGGCGGTGGCGGTGACGCGCGAAGGCGCGCAGCCGTCGATTCCGCACCGCAGCGAAATTTCCGCATAACTTTTCAATGTTCGTTGAAAAAACGGCGCGTCTGACGCGCCGTTTTACTTCATACGAAATAATTCCCTCAAGTGCTCGCGCTTTCGCGCCGTTTACATCGCTAGCGGCCGCGTGATGTCTCGCGCGCACGCTGCCAGGAGACGACGACACCGCTCGCGGGCGACAACAGGGAAAACACAATGAAGAAGGCTTTGACGATCAAGGCGCGCCTCGGCATGTCGATGGCGTTTCTGGGTGCGCTGCTCATTGCGATCGGCGCGCTGGGTCTCACCGGCATGAGCCATTCGAACGGCGCGTTCCAGAATACCTACGCGGTGCAAATGCCGGCGGCGATCGCAGTCGGCAACGCGGAGATGTATGCCGCGCGCGAGCGGCTCGTGTTCGATCGCGCGGCGCTCCTCGCCGGCACGCCGGAGGTGGCCGCCACCGTCGAGCGCGCGCGCATGATGCGCGAACGGGCGGACGGCTACTGGAAGGAATACATGTCGTTGCCGCAAGCGCCGGGCGAAAAGCGTCTCGCCGATGCCGCGCAGGAAAAACGCCTCGCGCTGCAAGGCATCGTCGACAAGGGCGTCGCCGCGGTCATGGCGAACGACCACGACGGCATCATCGCGAACGCGAAGGCGATGCAGGCCATGTACAACGAGCTCGCCAACGCGAATGAGGCGCTGCGCAAGTATCTGACCGAAGCATCGAAGCAGAGCTACGAGGAGACTCAGAGCCGTTTCCTGTGGTTCCGTGCGCTGAGCCTCGGGGCGATCGCGCTCGGCATCGCGGCGGCCGCGTTCGCGTGGGTGTCGCTGCGGCGGGCGATCGCGCGGCCGCTCGAAGCCGCGCTCGCCCATTTCGACGCGATCGCCGCGGGCGACCTGCGCCGCGAGGTCACCGTCACGTCACGCGACGAAATGGGGCAGTTGCTCGAAGGTCTCGCCAGAATGCGTGCGAGCCTGCTCACGACCGTGCGCACCGTGCGCACGGGCAGCGAATCGATCGCGTCCGCGACGCAGCAGATCGCCGCCGGGAACACCGATCTGTCTTCGCGCACCGAGGAACAGGCGTCCGCGCTGCAGGAAACGGCGTCGAGCATGGAGGAGCTGACCGGCACCGTCCGCCAGAACGCCGACAACGCCCGGCAGGCAAGCGCGCTCGCGGCGAATGCGTCGCACATCGCGGGCAAGGGCAGCGCGGTCGTGACGCAGGTCGTCGATACGATGCGCGAGATCGACGGCAGCTCGTCGAAGATCGCGGACATCATCACGATCATCGAGGGCATCGCGTTCCAGACCAACATCCTTGCGCTCAATGCGGCCGTCGAAGCGGCGCGCGCGGGCGAGGAAGGGCGCGGCTTCGCAGTCGTCGCAGGCGAGGTGCGCAGCCTGGCGCAGCGCTCGTCGGCGGCGGCGAAGGAAATCAAGGAACTGATCGACACGTCGGTGGCGCGCGTGCGCACGGGCACGACACTCGTCGATGAAGCCGGCCGCACGATGAACGAGATCATCGGCGCAGTGCAGCGCGTGACCGACATCATGGGCGAGATCGCGGCGGCGTCCGAGGAGCAGTCGAGCGGCATCGAGCAAGTGTCGCGCGCAGTCACGCAGATGGACGAGGTGACGCAGCAGAACGCGGCGCTCGTCGAGGAAGCGGCGGCGGCCGCGCAGTCCCTCGAGGATCAGGCCGCGCGCCTGCGGCAGGCGGTGGCGGTGTTCCAGGTGGCGGACGGCGCGCCGCACGCGACGGCGTCGGTCGCATCCACGCCGGCGGTGAAAATTGCATCGCGTGCAACGATGACGGCGCACACGCGTGCGCTCGTGACGAAGCCGCTCGTGACAGCGCAGGCGAAGCGCGCCGCAATCGTGCCGGTGACGCGCGCCTCGCCGACCGTGGACGCAGGCGGCGACTGGGAGACGTTCTGAGCACGGCATAGGGCGCGTAGCCGCGAACAGGAGATGAATGCGCGCGAATGCACACGCGCGCGACCAACGCCGATCCGGTAACCCGTACACTGAGGGGTGTGCGTCACCGCTCACACGAGGATATCGACATGACCGGATCGACACTCGCCGCGAAGCTCGCGGACGCCCGCCGCCGGCATCGGCTCATCGAAGCGCTGGAGCCCGCCGACATTCCGGCCGACGCGCCCACCGCCTACGCAATCCAGCATGAGATGCTGAGAGAGTCGGATGCGCGCATCGGCGCATGGAAGATCGGCGCGCGCGCCCCCGATGCGCTCGCCACGGGCGCGCCTATCGACGCCGCGCTCGTCCACGTCTCGCCCGCGCGCGTGCCTTTTCAATCATTTTTTCGCGTACTGGTGGAACTCGAAGTCGCGTTCCGCTTCGCCTATGCGCTGCCCGCGCGACATGACCCTTACACGCGCGAGGAAGTATTCGATGCGATAGGCGGCATCGCGGTCGCGCTCGAAGTGGTCGACAGCCGGTTTGCGCAATGGCCCAATCTCGACCCGCTCGCGCAGCTCGCCGACTCACAGAACAATGGCGCGCTCGTGGTGTCGGGCATGGAACCCTACGACGTCGTCGCGCCGGGCTTCGACTTCCTCACGCCGCGCCTGGAATTCACACTGGACGGCGTTTCGATCGCGCCGGAAGCGCTCGGCAATCCGGCGGGCGATCCCCGCGAATTGCTGCCCTGGCTCGTCAACCATTGTTGCCGCATGGGTTTGACCGTCGAACCGTTCTGGACCATCACCACGGGCTCTTATACGGGTGCGTATCGCATCGACGGACCGGGGATGCTGCATGGCTCGATCGATCGCATCGGCGAACTGGAACTCGTGCTCGCGTGAGGCGGGAATATCCCGCATCGGGAACGGTTCTTGATGCTGTCGTATGGGCGTCGATGTCATTCATGTATCGCATCGAATGAGCGCGAGCGCACGTATTCGACATGAAGCGATATAGGCATGCGCGCGAGTGAGGCGCGCCTCGCATTGGCGGACAGAAGCTGTGCTCAAGTAGCGAAGTGCGCGGGGAAGCGAACAGGCAGGGACGATGCGGAGCAACAGGATAGAGACATTGGGATGAGGATTGTAGGTGAACGAAAATAACTCACCAAGCTAGTAATTCTTCGAAGCAAATGAACAACGCAAGTGCGTGAAAAAAAATTCGAAAGGGTTTAGGATGAATTCAAGCGATGTCGTTTCGATTACGCGCGTTGCGCACGACATAGCTTTCTGACTTCGGCGAGGAGGTAGCATGGATATCTACAGCAGTTTCGCGACCCGCTTCGAAAAAACCCGCGAGGAGGAATTCTCGCTCGAAGAGTATCTCGCGCTCTGCAAAGAAGATCCTGCCACATATGCAACAGCGGGCGAACGCATGTTGACGGCCATCGGGGAACCGGAGATGGTCGACACTCGCCTCGACCCGCGTTTATCGCGTGTGTTTGCGAACAAGGTCATCAAGGTGTATCCGGCGTTCCGTGAATTCTACGGAATGGAGGAGGTGATCGAGAACGTCGTGTCGTACTTCCGGCACGCGGCACAGGGTCTCGAAGAGAAGAAGCAGATCCTGTATCTGCTGGGTCCGGTGGGCGGCGGCAAGTCGTCGATCGCCGAACGACTGAAGCAGCTCATGGAGCGCGTTCCGTTCTATTCGCTGAAGGGTTCGCCCGTCAATGAGTCGCCGCTCGGCCTCTTCGATTACGACGAAGACGGTCCCGTCCTCGAAGAGCAGTACGGCATTCCGCGCCGCTATCTGAAGAGCATCCTTTCGCCGTGGGCAGTGAAGCGCCTGCACGAATACAACGGCGACATCCGCAAGTTCCGCGTGGTGCGCCGCTATCCTTCCATCCTTCGCCAGATCGGCATCGCGAAGACCGAGCCCGGTGACGAAAACAATCAGGACATCTCGTCGCTCGTCGGCAAGGTGGATATCCGCAAGCTCGAAACCTATTCGCAGGACGACGCTGACGCATACAGCTATTCCGGTGGCCTGTGCCTCGCCAATCAGGGCTTGCTGGAATTCGTCGAAATGTTCAAGGCGCCGATCAAGGTGCTGCACCCGCTGCTCACCGCGACCCAGGAAGGCAACTTCAAGGGCACGGAAGGCTTCGGCGCGATTCCGTTCGACGGCGTCATCCTCGCGCACTCGAACGAGTCGGAGTGGAAGGCGTTTCGCAACAACAAGAACAATGAAGCACTGCTCGATCGTATCTTCGTCGTGAAGGTGCCGTACTGCCTGCGTTACGGCGAAGAGATCAAGATCTACGAGAAGCTTTTGCGCAACTCATCCCTCGCCGAGGCGGTTTGCGCACCGGGCACGCTCAAGATGATGGCGCAGATGGCCGTGCTCACGCGCCTGCACGAACCGGAAAATTCGAGTCTCTTTTCGAAGATGCAGGTCTATGACGGCGAGAACCTGAAGGACACCGACCCGAAGGCGAAGTCGTATCAGGAGTATCGCGATTACGCGGGTGTCGACGAAGGCATGACGGGCGTGTCCACGCGTTTCGCGTTCAAGATCCTGTCGCGCGTCTTCAACTTCGATTCGAGCGAAGTCGCTGCGAACCCGGTGCATCTGATGTACGTGCTCGAACAGCAGATCGAACGCGAACAGTTCCCGCCGGAGACGGAGCAGAAGTATCTGTCGTTCATCAAGGACGTGCTGGCTTCGCGCTATGCCGAGTTCATCGGCAAGGAAATTCAGACCGCGTATCTGGAGTCGTATTCGGAGTATGGACAAAACATCTTCGACCGCTATGTGACGTACGCCGACTTCTGGATTCAGGATCAGGAGTTCCGCGATCACGACACCGGCGAGAGCTTCGACCGGGCGGCGCTGAATGCCGAGCTGGAGAAAATCGAAAAGCCCGCGGGCATCAGCAACCCGAAGGATTTCCGCAACGAGATCGTGAACTTCGTGTTGCGTGCGCGTGCGGCGAACGGCGGCAAGAATCCCGCGTGGATCAGCTACGAGAAGCTGCGCGTGGTGATCGAAAAGAAGATGTTCTCCAACACCGAAGAACTTCTGCCGGTAATTTCGTTCAATGCGAAAGGTTCGGCCGAGGAGCAACGCAAGCACGAAGACTTCGTCAACCGCATGGTCGCGAAGGGCTACACGCCGAAGCAGGTCCGGCTCCTGTGCGACTGGTATCTGCGCGTGCGCAAGTCGTCGTGATGTAGAGTGGACAGGAATAGGGGAATCGACGGGAGCGGGCGCTGACGCGCCATACTCCGGTCCCGCGCAAGCGATAGTCAGGATGTCCCCTGCGGCCCGGGTGCGTGGATTGCGTCCGGACCGCACAGTGGACGAATTGCGAGACGAAAGACGCTGCGATCAGTCGAAACTGTGCGCAGCGCCTCCCAAGCTCGCCAATAACGCGGGAGACTGGATGTGCTGCACCAAATCATCGACCGCAGGTTAGCCGGCAAGAACAAGAGCATTGCCAACCGCGAACGCTTCCTGCGACGCGTCAAGAGTTACATTCGCCGCGCGGTTTCCGACGCGGTGCGCGATCGCAGTATCAAAGACATTCAAAGCACCCAAAGCATCACCATTCCCAAGAAGGACATCTCCGAGCCCTCGTTCCGTCACGGACCGGGCGGCAAGCGCGAGTATGTCCATCCGGGTAACGCGGATTACATTCGCGGCGACAAGATTCCGCGTCCGCCGGGCGGCGCGGGCGGCGGCGGCAAGAGCGCAAGCAACGAAGGCGAAGGGCAGGATGATTTCGTTTTCGAGCTGTCTCGCGAGGAGTTCATGCAGTACTTCTTCGACGACCTCGAACTGCCGCGCCTCGTCAAGACCCAGCTGCTTGCGGTGCCTACCTGGAAGAACGTGCGCGCGGGCTGGGCGGCGGAAGGCACGCCGAACAACATCGACGTGGTCAGGTCCCTGCGCAGCGCGCTCGGCCGGCGCATCGCGCTCGGCTGGCCGCTCGCGTCGCAGTTGCGCGAAATGGAGCGCCAGCTCGAGCAATTGAAAGACGAGAACGCCGATCCGGAAGAGATCGCGCGTCTTGAAGCGGATATCGTCGTCATGCAGGGCCGGATCACGCGCATTCCGTTCATCGATCCGTTCGATCTGCGCTACATCAACCGCGTGAAGCAGCCGACGCCATCGAGCAAGGCGGTGATGTTCTGCCTGATGGACGTCTCCGGCTCGATGGACGAGCAGCGCAAGGACTTGTCCAAGCGCTTCTTCATCCTCCTGTATCTGTTCCTGCAACGGAACTACGAAAAGATCGAAGTCGTGTTTATCCGGCACCATACGCGCGCCGAGGAAGTGGACGAAGACACGTTCTTCCATTCGACCGAAAGCGGCGGCACTGTGGTGTCGAGCGCGCTCGAGCTCATGAAGAAGATCATGGACGAGCGCTATTCGCCGACTGAATGGAACATTTACGGCGCGCAGGCATCGGACGGCGACAACTGGACGGACGATTCCCCGAAGTGCCGCAGGCTGCTGTCGGAAGACATCCTGCCGAAGGTCCGGTATTTTGCCTATATTCAAGTTGCGCCGGAGGAGCAAAATCTCTGGTTGGAGTATGCTCAGCTTGCGATGGGCGCGCCCGAACTGGCCATGAAGAAAGTCGATTCGGCTGCGGACATCTATCCGGTGTTCCGCGAGCTGTTCGAAAAACAGCAGGCGGCCGCATGACGACACGGCCTTGGCAGAACGAGACGCGTGGGTACCAACTGGAAGGCACGGACGATCGTGCGGCTTCCAGACTGGGGCCTGAGGCAGAGCAACGCAAGGCGTCCGCAGAGGCAGACGAGGCGCACGAGGAAGGCAGAATGAATGTTTCGGAGAAACGGCGACCGCTGCCGTGCCCGTCGGACTGGAGCGTCGAGCTGATCGAGGAGTACGACGCTGAAATTTCGCGCGTCGCGAACGGTTACGGTCTCGACACTTATCCCATTCAGCTGGAAATCATCAGCTCCGAACAGATGATGGATGCGTATGCGTCCGTCGGCATGCCGGTGAACTACCGGCACTGGTCGTTCGGCAAGCATTTTCTCGCGACAGAGAAAGGCTATCGGCGGGGGCAAATGGGCCTCGCGTACGAAATCGTCATCAATTCGAATCCCTGCATCGCATATCTCATGGAAGAGAACACCATGACGATGCAGGCGCTCGTGATCGCTCACGCGGCGTACGGGCACAACTCGTTCTTCAAGGGCAACTACCTCTTCCGGCTCTGGACGGACGCGCACGCGATCATCGACTACCTCGTCTACGCGAAGAATTACATCGCGGAATGCGAGGAGCGATATGGACTGGATCGCGTCGAGGAACTGCTCGACTCGTGCCACGCGCTCATGAACTATGGCGTCGATCGCTACAAGCGGCCGCAAAAGCTATCGCTTGCGAAGGAAGCGGCGATGCGGCGCGAACGCGAAGCGTATCTGCAATCGCAGGTCAACGAGTTGTGGCGCACGCTGCCCAAGGGAAAGGAGCCATCGCCGGAGGAAATCGAAAGCCGCTATCCGCCGGAGCCGCAGGAGAACTTGTTGTACTTCGCGGAGAAAAACGCGCCGTTGCTCGAGCCGTGGGAGCGCGAAGTCATCCGCATCGTGCGCAAGATCGGCCAGTATTTTTATCCGCAGCGGCAGACGCAGGTGATGAACGAAGGCTGGGCGACGTTCTGGCACTACACGCTGCTCAACACGCTCTACAACGAAGGCCGTCTCGAAGACAGCTTCATGATGGAGTTTCTGCACTCGCATTCGAACGTCGTGTATCAACCGCCGGTGACAAAGCCGTATTACAGCGGCATCAATCCGTACGCGCTCGGCTTTTCGATGATGAGCGATATCCGCCGCATCTGCGAAAACCCGACGGACGAAGATCGCGAGTGGTTCCCCGACCTCGCGGGCAGCGACTGGCTGGAGTCCTTGCACTACGCGATGCGCAACTTCAAGGACGAAAGCTTCATCGCGCAATATCTGTCGCCGCATCTGATTCGCGAGATGCGCCTGTTCTCGATTCTCGACGACGACATGCGCGACGCACTCGAAGTGTCGGCGATTCATGACGACAGCGGCTATCGCTATGTTCGTCAGGCGCTGTCGCGGCAATACGATATTCATCATCGCGAGCCGAACATCCAGGTGTATTCGGTGAATACGCGTGGCGATCGCAGTCTGACGCTGCGTCACTTCATGACCGACAACCGCCATCTCTCGAACGACAGCGACGAAGTCCTCAAGCACATGGCGCGCTTGTGGCAGTTCGATGTCTATCTCGAAAGCGTCGATGAGAACGGCACGGTGAGAAAGCGCTTCGAGTGCCGGTATGTGGCGCCGAATACGCGCTGAACTCCACGAGCATCAACCCCGGAAAACCGGCGCTGATCCAGCGCCGGTTTTTCGTTGCGGCTACTGATTGCCCGCCTCGTCCTGCGAAAACAGGTCCCAGCTCGCCATGAACAGCGCCGCCACCAGCGGCCCGATCACGAATCCGTTGATGCCGAAGAGCGCCATCCCGCCAAGGGTCGAGATGAGCACGACCCAATCGGGCATCTTCGTGTCCTTGCCCACGAGAATCGGCCGCAGCACGTTATCCACGAGACCGATCACCACGACACAGAACACGACGAGAATCAGACCCTTGATGATCTGTCCCGTCATGAAGAAATAGAGCGCGGCGGGCACCCAGACGATCGCCGCCCCGACGGCGGGCAACAGCGAAAGGAACCCCATCAGCACGCCCCACAACAGGGAGCCGTTGATGCCGAGTATCCAGAAAATCAGCCCTCCGAGCAGGCCCTGCACAGCCGCGACCGCGATATTGCCCTTCACCGTCGCGCGCACCACCGCCGTGAACTTCGCGATGAGATGCTGCTTGGGCTCCGGATCCAGCGGAATCGCGCGCCGGATGCGTCGGGCGATCTCGCCGCCATCGCGCAGCAGAAAGAACACGAGGTACAGCATCACGCCGAAGCTCACGACGAACTGGAACGTGTTCTGCCCGATCGACAGCGCTTGCGTCGCGGCGAACTGGCTGATTTGCGACGCGCCTTCGATTAGCTTGCGCTGCACGCCGGGGATGTCGTCGAGCCCGAAACGCCCGAGGAGCGCCTGCGCCGATGCCGGCAGCGCGTGCAGGACGTGCTGGAAATACAGGCCGAAATTCAGCTCGCCGCTCTTGATCCGCGCGTAGACGAGGGCGACTTCCTGAACTAGCGTCACCGCGACGACCGCAAGCGGAATGATGACGATCAGGATCGCGGCGGACAGCGTCGTCAGTGCGGCGAGATTGCGGCGCTTGCCGAAGCGCGCGGCGAGATAGCGCTGCATCGGCTGGAACAGGATCGCGAGAATCGCGCCCCAGAAGATTGCGCCGAAAAACGGCAGCAACACCCACGCGAGCGCGAGGGTCACGGCGCACAACAAGATGTGAAAGAAGTTCTGCTGGACGGTGCGGTTATTCATCAGGGAACCATAGGGGCAGGCGGGGAGGGCGAACGGCAAGCGCGCGGCGGCATGCTAACACGAGCCTTCCGAATGGCTTTCGCGCTCAGTTCGCGCTCAGTTCGCGCTCTCGATTCGAGCAAGAAATCGTCCAAGGGTTCGCCATGAATCAGCCATCGTTCGATTGCCGCTGGAGCGCTACCCCGCGCGTCGACTAAAATCCGGCTTCCAATCCTTGCGGATCGCTTTCCTGCCGAACGGCCAGGCAAGCGCGCACGAACGAGCCGATCGTTCGTGCGCGGCCACTCCGCTCTACGTATCGAACAATGAATCCAGGCGTCATCTACGCATTCTCGGCCTTCGTCATCTGGGGCCTTTTCCCGATCTACTTCAAGGCCCTGCATTCGATCGGCGCGGTCGAGATGCTCGCGCATCGCATGGCGTGGTCGATGGTCTTCCTGCTGATCGTCATGACCGTGCGCCGTCAATGGAAGTGGCTCGGCCCGGTTCTGCGCGACAGGCGCCTGCTTGCGCGTTTCGCCGCGAGCGCCGTACTGCTGTCGGCGAACTGGGGCATCTATATCTGGGCGGTGAACGACGGGCGCATCGTCGAGGCGAGCCTCGGCTACTTCATCAATCCGCTCGTCAACGTCGTGTTCGGGATGGCGTTCCTGCACGAGCGGCTGCGGCCGGTGCAATGGATCGCGGTGACGATCGCCGCGCTCGGGGTGCTGTGGCTGACCTGGGTGAACGGCGCACCGCCGTGGATCAGCCTTGCGCTTGCGCTGACGTTCGGCGGCTACGGACTTTTGCGCAAGACCGCGTCGCTCGGCGCGCTCGAAGGTCTCACGCTCGAAACGATGCTGCTGTGTCCCGTCGCGCTGCTTTATCTCTTCTTTCTGACTTCGCACGGCGGCAGCGGCTTCGCGCACGCGTCGCCCGGTGTGAAGCTGCTGCTCGCGGCGGCCGGGCCCGTGACCGCGGTGCCGCTCCTGCTTTTTGCGGCGGGGGCGCGGCGCATTCCGCTATCGATGCTCGGGCTCATCCAGTACATCACGCCGACGCTGCAATTGCTGATCGGCGTTGTGATCTATCAGGAATTCTTCGGGCACGATCAGTTGATCGGCTATGGCGCGATCTGGGCCGCGCTCGCGATTTACTCGCTCGAAGGCGTGTATCGCGCACGCGCGGCCCGCGTCTGAAACGAGATCAGCGCAATGCGTCGCCGAAACGATATTCGACCGTCGCCTCGTCGAGCTTCGCCTTGATGTCCGGATCGATCGGCTGATCGACGGCCGCGAGCGTCTCGTCGAGTTGTTCGGGCCGGCTCGCGCCGATGATCGCCGAGCTCACCGCCGGATTGGCCAGGACCCACGCGAGCGCTGTGCCCGCGAGCGAGCGCCCGGTCGGCGCGACGATCTTGTTGATCTGCTCGATCGTATGAAACTCGCGCTCGTGCCAGTAACGCTGGGTGTACATCGCGCCCGCCTTGCCGACCGCGCCGGTGAAGCGGCCTTCGCTCGGGCCGGCATCGAAGCTATGCTTGCCCGTCAGCAAACCGCCCGCGAGCGGGTTGTACGGAATCACGGCGAGACCTTCCTCAGTCGCGAGCGGCAGCAGTTCGCGCTCGATCTGGCGGAACAGCAGGTTGTAACGCGGCTGCACGGAAACGAAGCGCGCGGCGCGCAATACGTCCGAGCGGCCGAGCGCACGCGCGAGCCGGTACGCCAGAAAATTCGACACGCCGATATACCGCGCCTTGCCTTGCCGCACGATGGTGTCGAGCGCTTCGAGCATCTCGTCGAGCGGCGTGTCGTGATCGTCGTTATGAAGCTGGTACAGGTCGACATAATCCGTGTCGAGCCGCTTGAGCGACGCGTCGATCGCATCGAGCAGATGCTTGCGCGATGCACCCTTGTGCCACGCGAGCGGCCCCATTTCATGCACGGCCTTGGTCGCGAGAATGTAATTATCGCGGCGGCCCTTGAGCCAGCGGCCGACGATCTCCTCGGTCCGGCCCGCGATATCATGTCCGCTGCCGAGCGGATAGACGTTCGCCGTATCGATGAAATTGACGCCCGCGTCCGCCGCGCGGTCCATGATGCTGCGCGACACGTCTTCCTCGGTCTGCAGGCCGAACGTCATCGTGCCGAGCGTGAGACGCGAAACGGTGAGACCGGTATTGCCGAATTTGCGGTATTGCACGGTTGCGCTCCAGAAGAAACGATTTCGATGGGACCGTCAGAATAGCCGCAACTGTCAGGACGTGCCGGCGCGCACGGGCGCGGCGCTCTGCGGCGCGGAATCGAGGTAACGGAACACGAGGCCCGACAGCAGCGTCACCACGCCCATGCAGACGAAGCTCAGCCTGAAGCCGGCCGCGGTCGAGAACGGCCCCTGGAACACCTGCACGAGCGAGCCGCCGATGGAAACGCCCAGGCCGATCGCGAGCATCTGCACCATCGAAAAGAGGCTGTTGCCGCTGCCGGCATCCTTGATCGAGAGGCCTTTGAGCGTGACGCTGTTCATCGCCGCGAACTGCATCGAGTTGCACGCGCCGAACACGACGAGGATCGCGATCTCGACGACGAGCGGCAAGGTCGGCGAGAACAGCGCGAACGCGACGATCGACGCGCCCACGAGCGCCGTGTTCACGAGCAGGAACGTGTCGTAGCCGTAGCGCTTCACGAGTTGCGCGATCCAGCGCTTGCTGAGCGTCCCGGCGATGGCGATCGGCAGCATCATCAGGCCCGAATGCAGCGGGCTGTAGCCGAGTTCGAGCTGCATGAGAAGCGGCAGCAGGAAAGGCACCGCGCTCGAACCGATGCGGCACAGCAGATTGCCGATCAGTCCGACGCTGAAATTCGGCTCCTGAAAGAGCGCGAGATGAAAGAGCGGATTGCGCTTGTGCCGCGCGTAGGGCACATACGCGAACGCCGACACCGCCGCGAGCGCGAAGAGCGCCGCGGACACCGCGCCGCGATGCGTCTCTACGGGGCTGTCGAGCGCGAGTGAGAACGACACCATGCACATCGACAGCAAGCCGCAGCCGATGAAGTCGAAGGGCGGCGCATCGTGCAGCGTGTCGTTCGGCAGAAAGCGCTGCACCGCGTAGAGGCCGACCGCGCCGATCGGCACGTTGATCAGGAAGATCCAGTGCCAGGAAAACGACTCGACGAACCAGCCGCCGAGCGTGGGGCCGAGAATCGGGCCGACCTGGCCGGCGACGGAGATCATCGCGAGTGCGGAGACGTAGGCTTCGCCGGAGACGGCGCGCAGCACGGCGAGACGTCCGATCGGCAGCAGCATCGAGCCGCCGATGCCTTGCAGCACGCGCGCAAGCACGAGCTGGTTCAACGAATGCGCGCCTGCGCAGGCGAGCGAGCCGATCACGAAGAGCGAGATCGAGACGAGATAGACCCGGCGCGTGCCGAAGCGGTCCGCGAGCCAGCCGGAAGCAGGCGTGAAGAGCGCCATCGTGAGCGTGTAGGCGACGACGATCGACTGCATGGCGAGCGGCGCGGCATGGAGGCTGCGCGCGATGGAAGGCAGCGCCGTGTTCACGATGGTCGTGTCGAGCGCCTGCATGAAAAAGCCCACGGCGACGATCCAAAGGAGCGCCGTGTGCGAAGAACTCTTGGTCATGTGGGAAGCGGGTGGTGGTCGCCGCGCGACGAAGAAAGCGCTTAGAAACAAGCCCGTCGCGCAATATGTGAAATGTTAATGACTTACCGAGTCATCGGGAAGACCGCTAACCGCATTGACTGTCATCGTTAATGCCGATCACAATGACGCATGCTCAATCCACTCTGGCTGAACACGTTCGCGACCGTGGCCGCGTCGCACAGTTTCACCGATGCGGGGCGGCAGCTCGGCCTTCGACAGTCCAGCGTCTCGGAGCATATCCGGCGCCTGGAGGAGAGCGTCGGCCGGCGCCTGTTCGTGCGCGACACGCATTCGCTCGCACTCACCGCCGACGGCGAAGCGATGCTCGTCCACGCCCGCGTGATTCTCGAAGCGATGGCGCACGCGCAGTCGCAATTCAGTTCGCCGCGACTGCGCGGACGCGTTCGGCTCGGCTCATCGGACGATATCGCGCTCGGGCCGCTGCCGAGCGTGCTCGCGGCGTTTCGCGACACGCATCCGGACGTCGAGCTGGAAATCACGATCGGCATGACCGGGCGGCTCTATCAGATGGTTGACGCCGGCGAGCTCGATCTCGCGGTCGGCAAGCGGCGCATCGGCGATGCACGCGGCATGCGGCTTTTCTCCGGACGGCTCGAATGGCTCGCGAAGCCGGGCACCATCGTCGATACGAGTGGTCCGCTGCCGCTCATCCTCGTCTCGGAACCGAGTGTCACGCGGGGCGTCGTACTCGGTTCGCTCGCGATGAGCGGCGCGAGCTGGCAAATGGTGTGCACGAGCAGCAGTCACGCGGGCTGCATTGCCGCGGCGCGCGGCGGCCTCGGCTTGACCGTGCGCTCGCATTTTCTCGCGGCCCGGGGATTGGCCGCGCCCGTCAATCGCGCGGATCTGCCCGAATTGCCCGAAGTGGAGTTCATCGCGTTCGGCGCGAAACATCTGAGCCGTCCGGCCGAAACGTTGCTGCAGCTTCTCGAAAACAGCGACCTTCGCGGCGAGTGGGACGGCGAATGAAATCGAAAGGAGCCCGCGAGGGCAGGGAGGCCGGTTGTGCCGCTGCAACGACCGGCAGACCCGAATGGCTATCGCCAATTCGTTCTTATATATTGTGCGGCGTTTGAAGTAGCCACTTCCAAGACGTGTTTCGCTCCTTCCGCCTATTTTCGTCCGACGTAAGCATCCGTGCGCTCTTCGCGGTAATCGCGCTCGCCGCGTGTTCGAACGCCCACGCGGCCTCGTACGTGACGAAGCATTGCGACGACCTCGAAGGCAAGAACGTGCCCGCGTCGATCATCGGACTGCCGACGCGCGGCGCGACGATCGTTTCCGCGTGGGTCGTCAAGGCGGCCGCGCCCGGCAACCGCAACGGCGAATACTGCCGCATCACCGGCTTCATCAAGGCGCTGCAGGACTCGACGCCCGATATCCGCTTCGAAGTCAATCTGCCGAGCCGCTGGAACGGCCGCGCGCTGCAGATGGGCGGCGGCGGGTACAACGGCACGATCGTCTCCGGCACCGAACCGATGCCGTTCGCGCCCGACTCGACGCCGCTCGCGCGCGGCTATGCGACCTTCGGTTCGGATTCGGGCCACGTCGGCAACGCGGGGCGCGCCGACTTCGCGGGCAACGACGAAGCCATCGTCAATTTCGGCTTCGGTCATCTCAAGAAAACGCGCGACGTCGCGCTCGCGCTGATCCAGATGGGCTACGGGCGGACGCCCGACAAGACCTACTTCGCGGGCGGCTCGACGGGCGGGCGCGAAGGGTTCACCGTGATCGAGCGCTTTCCGAATGACTACGACGGCGTGATCGCCAACGCGCCCGCGATCAACTTCTCCGGCGTGCGGCTCATGGGCGTGAAAGTGGGCCAGGCGTCGTATGCGAAGCCGGGAGGCTTCGTCGGCGTCGCGCAGCAGCGGCGCGTGTTCGAGACCGTCGTGCACGAGTGCGACCGGCTCGACGGCGCGGCGGACGGCATCGTCGGCAACGTGGAGGCGTGCAGGAAGCTGGAACCGCAGATCATCGCGTCGCTGCGTTGCGCGAACGGGCAGCGTCCTTCCTTGCGCGACAGTTGCCTGTCCGACGCGCAGATCGACACGCTCGATACGCTGCGCGACGGCGTCACGCTGCCGTATCCGCTCGCGTACGGCGTCGATACCTATCCGGGCTACAACGTGTTTCAGGGCGTCGACTTCTCCGGGACGCTCGGACTCGGCGACTCGCCGACGCTTCTGACTCCGCCGACTTTCGCCGCGAACGGCTATCTCTTCGCGCAGGGCGACGCTTATATCCGCCACTTCGTCACGCGCGATCTCGACTTCGGCGCCCTCACATTCGACCTCGACAATCCCGGCCGCTTCAGGCAGCGCCTCGTGACGCTCGCGTACACCGTCGGCGCAATGAACCCGGATTTCTCCGCGTTCATTGCGCACGGCGGCAAGCTCATCGCGATGCACGGCCTCGCCGACGAAGTCATCAGCCCGAATCAGACGATCGCGTTCTATCGCGGGCTCATCGATCGCTACGGGAAGGACACTGTCGATTCGTTCATGCGGCTCTACATGGTGCCGGGATTTCAGCACGGCAACGGCGTGTTCATTCCCGCGTGGGACGAACTCGGCGCGCTCGACGAATGGGTGAGCAACGGCGTCGCGCCGGAAACGCTCCTCGGCAGCGATATCGCGCCCGCCACCAACGGACGCACGCGACCGATCTGCCGTTATCCGGGCTATCCGCGTTATCTCGGCAAGGGCAGTATCAACCTCGCGGCGAACTTTCGCTGCATGGAGCCCTGAGCAACTGCATCGTCAGCGCGCCTTCGCAGGATGGTCCGCGATGCGTGGCCAGAACTTGGCAAGCCAGCGCGACACGAACCCGCGCGTAGCGACTCGATACGACGTGAGCGACACCTCGATCGCCTGATCGCTCTCCGATGTGAGCCATACGCGCTCGCCTTGCGACAGGCGCACGACATCGCCGGGCTTCATCCAGTAGTCGTACGGATCGCGATGACGCGTGAGCCAGAGCGAACACGCCGACGCGCCGCCGATGCGCAATTCGGCATCGCGCGTAAGCCGCCACGACACCATCTGATGCGGATGCACGTCGACGTAGACCACGACGCGCGCGCCCGATGCGCTCAGGCGGCCCGACGCCACGCCGTGACCGACGCCATGACGCGCGAAAACCTGCGATACCTCTTCCATCTCTGCTCTCCATGATGTGAGCCGAAGACGGAACCTTGCACGCAAAAACAAGAAGGCCCCGTCTTGCGGCGGGGCCTTCGGAATTCGTTTGCTTGCCTGTCTCGCTAGCGCACACGCTGTCCCGATGACCCGCCACGGATGGCGTTCATACGGTTTTTAATCGCGGCGATGGAGAGAGTGAGGATTGCGTGCATGTGTCGCAGTATCGTGTGGCGCGATGACGCTTGTCAATATCGAGATAGACGCGCGATGCACATGCGCGGCCCGGCAACACCTTGCCGGCGCGCGCGTGACGGTTTAACTTGGACGCCATCCAAACCTTTCGGAGTTCGTCGTGGCTTATCTGTTACTCGTGGTGGAACCGGTCGAACAGCGCGGCCGTCGCACGCAGGAAGAGGGGCGCGAGGCGTATCGCCAGATGGCGGAATTCGCCGATGCGCTGAAGGCGCGCGGCGTGCTGCGCGCGGTGGAATCACTGACGTCGCTGAAGGATGCGGCGCGCGTCACGAACGCCAATGGCGATGCCCGCATCATCGATGGACCGTTCGCCGAAGCCAAGGAAATGATCGGCGGCTTTTTTCTGATCGATTGCGAAACGCATGCGCAGGCCGTGGCGATTGCAGCCGAATGTCCGGCGGCGACGTGGTGCACCATCGAAGTCCGCAAGGTCGGGCCTTGCTATTTGTGACGTTCGTGTCGATTTTTGCGCGCGCGGATCGTCGTGCATATAACGGCTGCGATGCCGCGTAACGATCCAATCCGGAGACCGCACATCATGCACAAACAAATCTTCGTGAACCTGCCGGTCCGCGACCTCAAGCGCTCGATGACCTTCTTCAAGGCACTGGGCCTGAGTTTCGACCCGGCATTTACGAACGATGACGCCGCGTGCCTCGTCATCGGCGAAAACATCTTCGCGATGCTGCTCGTGGAACGCTTCTTCCAGACGTTCACGGAAAAGCCGATCGCCGACGCCCACGCGAGCACCGAAACGCTCGTGTGCCTGTCGTGCGAGAGCAGGGCGCAAGTCGACGAACTGGTCGCGAAGGCCGTCGCCGCGGGCGGACGCGCGCCGCGCGAGCCGCAGGATCACGGCTTCATGTACGGCCACGGCTTCGAAGATCCGGACGGTCATATCTGGGAACTCGTTCACATGAATCCGGAAGCGGCGTGAGCGGGCGCGCGAAGGAGCTGGGCGCCGCGGACGATGCGGCCCGGCGCGCCATCGACGCGGTGTGGCGCATCGAGTCCGCGAAGGTGATTGCGAGCGTGGCGCGCGTCGTGCGCGATGTCGCGCTCGCCGAGGAACTGGCGCAGGACGCGTTCGTCGCCGCGCTGGAGCACTGGAGCCAACCGGGCGTGGGCGTGCCCGAAAAGCCGGGAGCGTGGCTCATGACGACAGCGAAGAACAAGGCGCTCGACCGTCTGCGACAGCACGCGCTGCACGCGCGCAAGCACGAGGAATACGGGCGCGATCTCGACGCGCAGGAAGCGCACATCACGCCGGATTTCGTCGATTCGCTCGACGCCGCGCGCGAGAACGATATCGGCGACGATCTGCTGCGACTCATTTTCACGGCATGCCATCCGGTGTTATCCGTCGATGCGCGCGCCGCGCTGACGCTGCGCCTGATCGGCGGACTCACGACCGATGAGATCGCGCGCGCGTTTCTCGTGCCGGAGCCGACGATCGCGCAGCGCATCGTGCGGGCAAAGCGCACGCTATCGGCGGCACGCGTGCCGTTCGAGGTGCCGAAGGCCGACGCGCGCGGCGCGCGGCTCGGCTCGGTGCTCGAAGTCATCTATCTGATTTTCAACGAAGGCTATTCGGCGACCGCCGGCGACGACTGGATGCGTCCGGGCCTGTGTGAAGACGCGCTCAGGCTCGGACGCATCCTGGCCGAATTGGCGCCCGACGAGAGCGAGGTCCACGGGCTCGTCGCGCTGATGGAGATTCAGGCGTCGAGAACGAAGGCGCGCGTCGACCGTGAAGGCCGGCCGGTGCTCCTGCCGGATCAGGACCGCAGCCGCTGGGATCCGCTTTTGATCCGGCGCGGGCTCGCGGCGCTGGAACGCTCCGAAGCGCTCGGCGGTGCGCGCGGCGTGTACGCGCTGCAGGCGGCGCTCGCGGCGTGCCATGCGCGCGCGCCGACCGCCGCCGACACCGACTGGCCGATGATCGTCGCGCTCTACGACGCGCTCATGCAGACCGCGCCGACGCCGGTGGTGGAACTGAATCGCGCGGTCGCGGTGAGCATGGCGTATGGGCCGGACGCGGCACTTCCGATAGTCGATGCGCTTTCCGGGACGGCCGCGCTCCGAAGCTATCACTGGCTGCCGAGCGTGCGCGCCGATTTGCTGGCGAGGCTCGGGCGCAAGGACGAGGCTCGCGCGGAATTCGAGCGTGCTGCGGCGCTCACGAAGAATGTGCGGGAGCGGGAGTTCTTGTTGGGACGGGCTGGGGAGATGGGGTGATGGGTTCGACTTCAGCTAGTCGCATTGGTGATTTAACATAAGACAAATTAGCGTATTTTGGCTTTGTTGCGGCTTTATCCTAATGTCGTGTTCTGGCTATTTACAGATGTCGGGTTTTTAACCGGTGGCAAGCTGGCGACT
>NZ_JALQDT010000016.1:0-1177 GCF_023631085.1 Caballeronia sp. INML1
TGTTGCGGCTTTATCCTAATGTCGTGTTCTGGCTATTTACAGATGTCGGGTTTTTAACCGGTGGCAAGCTGGCGACTGTTCGTCAGCGGGAGTCCGCCATGTCACCGAACCCACCTGTGAGCTTGACCATGCGCGAATGGGACAGACTGAAGGTTATCGAGGCGGTAGTCGAGTCGGGTTTGAAGCCCGGACGCGCGGCAGAGCGTTTGAGCCTGACGGTACGCCAGATCGAGCGGCTGGTGACGCGCTATCGTGAGCACGGACTGCAAGGCGTGGCTTCGGGCAAGCGTGGCCGACCGGGCAATCGCAAGCTCGACGATGCCTTGGCGCAGCGCGCCGTGAGCATTATCCGAGAGCGCTACGCCGACTTCGGCCCGACTTTGGCGCGCGAGAAGCTCGAGCAATGCCACGGCATCCGGCTGGCCAAGGAAACGGTGCGGCATCTGATGACCGAAGCGGGCCTATGGGTGCCGCGCCGGCAGCGCCCGCCCAAGGTCTATCAGCCGCGCGCGCGCCGTTCGTGTCTGGGTGAACTGATTCAGATCGACGGCTGCGAGCATCGCTGGTTCGAGGCGCGCGCGCCACAATGCACGCTGCTGGTGTACGTCGACGACGCCACCAGCCGGCTGATGTTGCTGCATTTCACGCGCAGCGAGTCGACTTTCAGCTACTTCGAGGCCACGCGCGCGTACATCGAGCGCCATGGCAAGCCAGGCGCGTTCTATAGCGACAAGTTCACGGTGTTTCGCAATGCGCGCGCGGGCAAGACCGGCAACCCCATGACGCAATTTGGCCGGGCCATGTACGAGCTCAACATCGACACCTTCTGCGCCAATTCGAGCCCGGCCAAGGGTCGCGTGGAACGCGCGCATCTGACCTTGCAGGACCGGCTGGTCAAGGAATTACGCCTGCGCGGCATCAGCACGGTGGCGCAAGCCAACGCCTATGCGCCCTGCTTCATGGCCGACTACAACGCGCGCTTTGCCAAGCCACTGAGAAGCGACCATGACGCGCATCGTTCACTGCGCGCCGACGAGAGTCTGGAGCGGGCGCTGACGTGGCGCGAAGCGCGACGGGTCACCAAGACGCTCACCGTGCAATACGACCGCGTGTTGTATCTGCTGGAAGATACCGACGCGAACCGCGCGCTGATCCACCGTGACATCGAGGTGTGGGA
>NZ_JALQDT010000017.1:0-44955 GCF_023631085.1 Caballeronia sp. INML1
CCGAGCGGCTACACGTGAGCGTGCGGCAGATCGAACGGCTTGTCATGCGTTATCGTGCGGACGGTGCACGCGGTCTGGTGTCCGGCAAGCGCGCACGCACGAGTAATCACCGGTTGCCGGACGGCGTGGCGCAGCGTGCGCTCGCGCTGATCCGTGAGCGCTACGCCGATTTTGGCCCGACGCTGGCGTGCGAGAAATTACGGGAATGCCACGGCATTGAACTACTCAAACGAATCAGACGTTGCTCCATATTTCAAAAATTGTTGACCTTCTTAAACATTAATCAACGTTTTGAAATTTTTGTGCCAATAGCGTAGTCCCAACGTGCCCGCGCGCGCGTGCGCGCAATAATCCGGCATCAAGGAATCGACGCCTCTCTCATGATCGAACAATACGACGCGCAGCTTTCCGCCAAACTATTCGCAGGCGAGATCGACGAATGTTTCCGCTTTCTCGACGAGCGCGCCGCAGAGGACAGCCACCTTTCGGACTACTGGCATTGGCGCGCGGTCACGCATCTGCGAGGCGGAGATTTCAAGGAGGCGCTCGAGATTTGCTGCCGGCTTACGCGTGAATCGGAGTTCGGTTACCAGATTCATTGCATGAGCGATGTATGCGCGCACCTCGGCCTGAAAGAAGTCGCGCTCACCCTGATCGAATACTTCGCGCGCAAACCTTCCACCGTGCCCATCGGCGCCTTCTTGTGGCGCGTCTACGGCTGGCACTACCTTGGCGAGGTCGCGCGCGTCCTCCAGTTGAGCGCGGAAGGCATCGACGAACATTCGGCGTGCGTGCTCGGCCACCACCAGGGGCGCAGCGCGATGCGCCTGAACGGCATCGCGAGCGGCGTCGAGTTGATGCATCGCCACTGGTCGTCGCACGAGGCGCGGCGCGTGCTGTTCCCGCACGTCGACGTCGAACATTATTGGTGCGGATCGCGCGCGTTGCCGGCGCACATGACGTTCGTGTCGATCGCGTCGGGCCACGGCGATCACGTCAACTGGGCGCGCTACGCCGGAGCGCTTCAGGCACTGGGCGTGCAGATCACGTACGCCGACGGCTCCGATCACACGTATCGTTTCGTGATGCCCGAGGCCGAACGGCAACGAGACGCCGAAGCCATGCGCGCAGCAGGTTTCGTCGTGGCGCCCGATGGCTCCCAGTGGACGGAGCCTTTCGCCCTCTTCACCGCACTCTTCCCGGTGCTCGGCTATGCGTCCACGACGCGCTACATCGAGCCAGTCGATGCCAGCGCCACCGATGCCGTCGTCGATGAAATGCGACAGCGCGCGGCTGGACGACGCTGCGTCGGCATCTTCTGGTCCTCGTGCGAATCGGCGAACAATTTCGCCAATCGCAGTCTCAGCCTGCCCGATCTCGCGCCGCTTTTGGACAGTACGAACGATATTCACTGGGTCATCATGCAGCGCGGTTTCGAACGCAAGCGCTGGCTGAACGACCCGCGCGCGCACGATTTCGAGCGCTTCACGACGCTGCCCCCGGACATGACGCTCGCGCAGAGTGTGAGCATCATCGACAGACTCGATGCGTTCGTCGGCAACGACGGCGGACTGTCCCATATCGCGGGCGCGCTCGGCAAGCGCTGCTATCTGTTCCTCAATCAGGTAGCGGATTGGCGCTACGACAGCGATCCGCATCGCACGCCGTGGTATCCGACGATGCAACTGGTGCGCGCCCGTCGCCTCGGCGATTGGGACGATGTCGTGCGCAAGCTGCAACAGCATCTCGTCTCTGACATGCGCTGACGGTCGTGCAAACGGGTTAGCGATGCGTTGCCGGCTGGCCCCGCCCTGCGCCGCTGCAAAGCACGACCTCGACGATTGCCGCGCTCGAAAACATCAGCGTTCCTGACCAACTATCCGCGGCCGGCTTCATACTCGCCCAACCGCGGACAGCCGATCAAACCCGATCCACTACGCGAAGCGCGCCGCGAGCGTCTGCGGAATCGGGCTGCGCCGCGTGAGCGCGCACGTCGGCATGTCGTGGCGCGGGCCGCGCACGTAACTTTCCAACTGGTCGATGGCGAACTGCTGTTCCTCGATCAGATGCCGCACCATGTCGCCGATCGAAATCATGCCGACGAGCCCTCCGCCCTCGATCACCGGCAGATGACGAATGCGGTGCCGCGTCATCAGCGCCATGCATTCGTCGGTGTTCGTTCCGAGTCTCACGGCCATCACGGGCGCGGTCATGATTTCGCACACCGTGGTCGTGCGTGAGGCCTTGTCCTGCAGGATCACCTTGCGCGCATAGTCGCGCTCGGTGACGATGCCGCACACCGCGTCGCCCACCATGACGACGAGCGCGCCCACTTCCGCCCGCGACATCTGCGCCACTGCTTCGTACACGCTCGCCTCCGCGTCGATGGTGTGTACCGTCATGTCGCTTTTCGCCTTCAGGACTTGCTTCACCGTTGACATTTGCCGTTCTCCGTTGCTGTTTTCCGTAGCGTTTCAAAGCCTGCCCATGAGCCTCATGTTTTCGCGTTCAATCGAAATCGAAAAGGTCACCGAGAAACGATTTCTTGCGACGCGCGTGTTCACGCTTGCCGCGCTGATCGCCGTATTGATAGTCGTCGTGGCGATGGGTGCGGTGCTCGCGCTCGTGGCCGCGCTCGTGCCACTCCTCGCGTCCGCCCGCCTGCGCTTCGGCCGCCGACGCCTGCGCCGCGCGCCGGATGATCTGATCGAGTTCTCCACGGTCGAGCCATACGCCGCGGCATTGCGGGCAATAGTCGATCTCGATGCCCTCGCGCACGGTCATGAGCAGTTCGGTATCGGGGCACACGGGGCATTTCATGTCGATTCCTTTCTGATTGCTTTCGATGAAAGTCAATCTAACGGAAGAATCGAGATCGAAAAATGGGAGATTTTGAGCGCTTCAGTTCGGAAAAACCGAAGTAAGCGGCACACATCGGAGGATTGGCCGCGCGGGCGCGCATAGACTGCTCACGCGTGCTCGGAGCGGTACACACTTGCGATCCATCTCAAAACCCCGCAAGCTCTCGGTTTGAAACGGCGCGCGTCGCGCGCGCCGCAACCGCACACCAAAGGCCCCACGATGCCCGACAAATCGATGAGCGAAGAACGCGGCGGCGCCGAAACGCCCGATCTCCTGTATCTGCTGCAAGGCGCCGATGAATTCAGCCGCCTCGTTTTCCCCGACAGCGAAGCCCTTTTCAAGAGCCTAGCGCGGCGGCAGGCGCCGCACACACTCTTCATCACCTGCGCGGATTCCCGTGTCTCGCCGGAAATGATCACGCAGACGCGCCCCGGCGAACTCTTCGTATGCCGCAACATCGGAAATATTGTGCCGGCCTATGGCGAAATGCTCGGCGGCGTATCGGCGGTCGTGGAATATGCGGTGCTCGCGCTCAACGTGCGGCAAATCGTGATTTGCGGGCATTCGGACTGCGGCGCGATGAAAGGCCTCGCGTCCGGTGCAACAATCGCCGATGAAATGCCTACCGTCCATGCGTGGCTGCGCAATGCCGAAGCCGCACGCAGCGTCGTGATGGCGAGAAAGCTGGAAGAAGAGCGCATCGTCCAGGCGATGGTCGAGGAGAACATCCGCCTCCAACTCACTCACCTGCGCACGCATCCGGCGGTCGCCGGCAGGCTCGCGCTCGGCAAGCTCCAGGTGCAGGGCTGGGTCTACGACATCGGACGCGGCAAGGTGTCGGTCTTCGACGAAGCCGACAGCAAGTTCGAATCGCTGGAAGAAGCGCGCCTGCGCATGCTGCGCAAGGACGCGCGCTGATGCTCGCGCGACGCCGCGCGTGCTCCACGCGCGGCACGTCGTCGCTTTACTGCGCGCCCTTCTTCGCGGCTAAATCCTGCGCCATTTTCAGGTGCTGCTGAATCGTCGGCAGCGCTTTTTGCGCGGCCTGCTTGAGCTTCGCGTTCTGGCCTTCGTTCGCCTCCTTCTGGAAGACCTGCACCGCCTCCTCATGCCCCTGCACGCCCACCTTCTGGATGTACGCGGTATCGAATTCCTTGCCGTGCAACGGCTTCAGCGAGTCGAGCACCGACGTATCGGAGTTGTTCCTCGGCACCGTGACGCCGTGCGGCGCGGCCATCTTCAACTGCATCGCGAGCTTGGTGTGATCGGCCATCATGTGATGGGCGAAGCTTTTTACGTCCTTGTCCTGCGATTGCTTCGTGGCGAGCTTGGCGGCGTCGATCTCGGTCGATCCCGCCGCCGACGCGGCCTGCACGAACGCCTTGTCCACGGGCGCCAGGTCGTTCGCCATGGTCGTGCTTGCCGCCTCTGTTTGTGCGAGCGCGCCGAGCGGCAGCGTCGCGATGAGCGCCGCAGCGAGTGTCGTGCGCAGTTTTGCATTGCGATTCATGAGAATGGCCTCCTGAGCAGTTGATTCCCGATTGATTCCCGATCGATTCCCGGTTGATTCCCGATTGATCCGTTTCATTCGAGCAATGAAGGTGCCACGGCCTTTTCGCAGCCGGAACAAAAGCGCTGGCGTCTCGATTGCTAGACTGACTGGATCAGCGATCTTCTTCGAATGGAAAACGTCATGCCTGTCTACGATTACGAGTGCGCGGATTGCGGCGCATTCGAAGCCGTCCGCCGCATCGCCGAGCGCGACGATCCCGCGGCCTGTCCGCACTGCGGCGCGACGGCGGCACGCGTGACCATCGGCGCACCGAGCGTGGGCGGCGCGAGTTCATCCGGCGACGTCGCGGAGGGTGCCGGCAGCTACGGCATGTCGCATCGAGGCGGCTGCTTCTGCTGCCGCTAGCCCCGCTACGCCGCCACCGCGGGCACGGCCATTGCAAAGCCACCGTGCCGAACGTCCCGCGCATGGCGGGCGTATCATGCAAGACGACGATGCGCGGTGCGCAAGGCCGCGCGCAGTCGAGGGCATCGCCATCGCGGGCCGCTGACAGTTGCGGTTTTAGCGGTGATTGCGCTTAACGTGTTCCGATCGGATAACAGGAGGTGATAAGGATGACGATAGAGTTCAGCGGGCGGCGTCATGTCGTGGCGGCAGCGCGTGTCGCTTTCGAGGCCAGCGTGGACGGCCGCGAGGTATGGTGCAGCGTCTCCCTCGATGCGCTCAACGATCACTTCGGCAACAGCGGGACGTCGTCGCACGATCTCCTCTCCGCGTTCGAAGGAGGACGCGTGCAAATAGAAGACGCGGCCCGGCGAGCGCTCGAGCGCAACCACGGCCAGTCAGTCGAACTGGAAACCAGCGATTTCAAGGCATCCCGGGCGGTCTGAAGCATCGGGTCAGGCGGCGGCTCGTCGGCCGGCCGCCTGCGTCAGTCGGCATAGAAGCACTTCAGTACGTCGATCATCCACCATACCGGACAGGGCGTTCTGCAAAAGCCGTCGTAGCCGGCAGCACAGAGCGCATCGCGCGGGTCGCGTTGGGCATCGGCGGCCAGCGCGATCAGCAACTCGACTTCGCCTTCCATCCGATCCGCCGTCAATGCGGCGCGCAGCGCGCGCGCCAACGCGTGATCGTGCGCGTCACCGATGAGCGTATCGACGAACAGCACTTGGGGCCGCCAGTTGCAGAGAAACTGAAGGACGCCGGGCGCATTGCCGATCTGCAAAGCCTCGAACCCGCGCATCGCGAGCAGCAGCGCGAACGAATCGCCGACGTTCGTTTCCGAATGTACGAACAACACCCTTCGCGGACCGGCGAGCGCGGTGGTGACCGGGTTGAATATTTCGCACTTCTCGGTGCGGATGTCGTACGAACGTTCTTCCATGTCGGCCCGGCACCGCGAAAAAGCACATGCCGGTACCTCTAGTTCAGCAAGGATGAGGCCCGCTGTCATCCGCGAGGAGCCGCGAGAACCCGGTCGGCGGCTCGTTCAACGCGCGGCCAGCAGACCGACGATCAAGCCGCCGACCGCCGCCAGCGCGATCGACTTCCAGGGGTTTTCGTGCACGTAGTCATCGGTGCCTTCCCTTGCCTGCCGATAACGTGTCGCAACGACATCCTGAGCGCCCGCCAGCACGTCGCGCGCGCGGCGCGGCATAGGCCGGGACGGATGATACTGACTGCCCAGCCCCGCGCACGTCGTGGCGGCGGGCTGCGCGAGCACGGTCGGGCTGTCGCCGCCTTCGAGCACGCTGCCGTGCACGTGATACGGCGCGTACGCCGCCGGCTCGTGCGCCGTGGCCGGCGTAAGCGGCGTCACGCTCGCGCCCTGTCCGTGCGCCATGCCGGGCGCGAGCGCCGCTTCCATCGCGCTTTCGACCGACTTGCGGGTGAGCGGCGGATCGCCCGCCTGCATCGAATGAATCGGGGATGCGCTGCCGTTTGCATTGTCCATGGCTTTTCTCCGGTTGACTGCGTCCGTCGCATTGCAACATCCGCTATCCAACTTTCAATACAGCAAGAGTCGCACCGAATCCACATGCCGGCAACCCGCGTGCAAGCCGCCACGCACCCCGTGCCGCGCATGGCAATTTTTCTCACATAACGGTGAGAATTGCTCGTTTGTCGGCGTAAGCGCACGCGCCTACGATGCCGGCGTAGAGCGAAGCCGGGCGAGCGTCCCGAAAGAAGCGGCGAAGCCGAAACCACGCCGGCAGCGCTGCATCTTTCGTTTCACGCCGGGCCGAAACGTCGGGCCGCCACACGCCGATACGATGGCTTCGCCTCCCGACTCCTTTTGCGAAGCCCGCCATGAAGCCCGTCAATCTCGCTCAACTGTTCATCCTCGCCGCGCTGTGGGGCGGCTCGTTCCTGTTCATCCGCGTCGGCGTGACCGATCTCGGCGTCGCGCCGCTGATGGCATTGCGCGTCGGCATCGGCGCGTTATTTCTGCTTCTGATGCTCGCCTTGCGCGGCACGGCGCGACAGGCTTTCTCGACGATGCGCGAGCGCGCGTGGCCGCTTATCGTCGTGGGCGTGCTCAACTCTGCCGCGCCGTTCTGTCTGTTCGCTTATGCGGAGCTGACGTTATCGGCGGGCGTCACGTCCGTCATCAACGCGACGACGCCGCTCTGGGGCGCGCTCGTCGCGTACCTATGGCTCAACGACCGGCTCACGGGCATGCGCGTGGCCGGCCTCGCGATCGGTTTCGCCGGCGTGCTCGCGCTCGTCTGGAACCAGATGTTCGCGCACGACGCGAGCGCCGCGCCCGTTTCGCCGATGGCCACCGCGCTCGCCGCGCTGGCCGCGCTCGCGGCGTCCGCGAGTTACGGCGTGGCCGCGAGCTATACGAAAAAGCATCTGATGGGCGTCGATTCGCTGACGGTCGCCGCCGGCACGATGAGCGCGGCCACGCTCGTGCTCCTGCCGTTCGCGCTCTTCTTCTGGCCCGCGGGGACGGTATCGCTGCACGCGTGGGGCGCGGTGCTCGGACTGGGCGTCGCGTGCACCGGCGTCGCCTACATGATGTTCTTCCATCTCATCGCGGTGGCTGGGCCTGCGCGCGCGATCACGGTGACCTTTCTGATTCCGATTTTCGGGATCCTGTGGGGCGCGCTGTTTCTCGCCGAGCGTGTGTCGGTGGGGATGGCGGTGGCGTGTTCGATCGTGCTGATCGGCACCGCGCTCGCAACGGGCGTCGTCAAGCGCGTGCCGTTGCTCGGCGCGCGCCGGACGTCGTGCGCGAAGGAAAGTAAGGCCTGAGGCGGTCAGTGCCAGTGACGTGCGAGCGGCCCGTCTTCTCCGGCAACCGGATCGCTGCTCGGGAAAGGCAACGCTTCCATCGCGATGCGTTCGGCCTCGCTGATCGCATCGCGTCGAATATCCCACTGCTGGCCGGGCGGATACGCGCCGACCACCTGAAATCGGCGGCCTGCCGTCAGCAGACAATGGCCGGTGCCGGCGGGGAGAACGAGCGCATCGCCGGCGCTGACTGCGATCACGCGGCCGTGCGGACCGCCGAGAATAAGCTCAGCGTCGCCGGAAGCAATGCCGAGCGCCTCATGCGCCGTCGAATGAAAATGGTGATAGTCGAAAACGCTGTCGCGCCATTGCGGCGGCCAGCCGTTCTGCGCGAACAAGGCTTCGAAACGCGCGGCGCAATCGCCTTTCGGGTCGACCGCGCCGCGCCACACGAGTACCGGCAGACGTGAATTGTTCGGCACCCAGCCGTTGGGCGGCAGCATGAAGTCTTCGCAGCGCGCGCCTTGCGCGAGCAGGTTTACGGTTTGTTCAGCCATCTCGCGCATTCTCCCGAAGAGTCTGGGAAAACGCAGCAACGGCCGTTCCACTTCGTCTCGAGCCGCTTCAACGCCCGTGCCAGTGTCCGCCGCCGTTAGAAAAGCCGATGCCGAGCGACACCGACGGCGCCGTGTAATACCCGGGCCCATATCCGTAGCCATAAGCGGGCGCGTAGCCATACGCCGGCGCGGGCGCATAGCCATAAGGCGGCGCATAGACGCAACCGCCGAGCCCCGCGGCCAGCACCAATGCGACAGGCGCGATCAGCGCCCTGGTTCGAGTTCGAATTGAATTTTTCATGATGATGCCCTGCTTCCGGTTGTCTTCGGCTTACCAGTGGCGATAGCCATAGCCGCCGTGATGCGCATACCAGTCGCGGCGTCCCCAGTAGCGATAACCATCCCAGTACCGGTCGCCATGCCAGCCGACGACAACCGCGGGCGCAGGCGTGACGACGACCGGCGCCGGCTGATACACGACTGGCGGAGGCGGCGGCGCCTGATAAACGGGCGCAGGCGCGGCATACACCGGCGCCGCATAGACCGGCGCGACCGGCACCCCGAGATTTACACCGACACTCACGCCCGCCGACGCGGCTTCGCAAACGAGGCCCGCCGACAACGCGACTCCGATCCCGACCAAGCTCCTGATATTAATTTCGTCCTCTTCCGAGAAGTCGATCAAGCAGACCGCGATGCGATCCTGAATTCGCATGCAGCCATGAATCGATAGTAGCCGCGCCTCTTGCCCGCTGAGTTACAAGCCCTGTAACAGATGTGAACACTGAAACGAATGTGCGGAAAACGCCGCCGGTTGCACGCCCTTCTGCCGCCGTGGGATAGTTCCGGCTTCGTCAAACGGATGGCGGGCCAATGGACTTACTGCGCAGCATGAGGATCTTTGCGCGCGTGGCGGAAGCAGCGAGCTTCACGATCGCGGCGCAGCAAATGGACATTACGACGGCGCAGGCATCGCGCGCCGTCACCGAACTCGAGACGCATCTGCGCACGCGTCTTCTGAATCGCACGACGCGGCGCGTCGCGCTCACCGACGCCGGCAACCGTTATCTGACCCGCTGCAAGGAGGTGCTCGAGCTCGTCGATCTCTCCGAGGCCGAAGCGGGCGACGCGCAGGTCTCGCCGAGCGGCGTGCTGCGTATGCATGCGCCGATCACCTTCGGCCAGCATTACGTCGTGCCGGCGCTCACGCGCTATCTGGAGGAGCATCCGCAGGTGCGCGTCGAGCTGACGCTCTCGCAGCACGTGCCCGACATGCTCGACGAAGGCTTCGACGTCTTCCTGCAAGTCACCACGTCCACCCTGCCCGACTCGGCGCTCGTTTCCACGAAAATCTGCTCGATGCCGAGCGTTCTCTGCGCGTCGCCCGGCTATCTGAAGCGCGCGGGCGCGCCGCAGCGCATCGAGGATCTGACCGATCACACGTGCCTGCAACTCGTGACGACCTTCTTCCCGGTCGACCGATGGGTCTTCGAAGGCCCGCGCGGACAGGTGGAAGTGGAGCTCGAGCCCGGCCGGCTGCGCGTCAATTCCGCCGACGCGCTCGCCGTCGCCTTGTCGAACGGCCTGGGTATCGCCCCGTTGCCGATGCTCGCCGCGCTCCCGTGGCTGCAAAGCGGCGCGCTCGTGCGCGTGTTGCCCGAATGGGAACTGCAGACCATGACGATCTACGCGATGTATGCGTCCCGCCAGTATCTCGATGCGAAGATCCGCACGTGGGTTGCGTTCCTGCGCGAGTTCGTCGAAGGCACGCTCGCGCGCGAGCCGGCGTGAACGTCATATAAACATCGCATCCCTAAGACAAATAACGCGCGGGATGCGCTCAAACATTCTCTAAACGCGTAGTTGCAAGCATGGTTCGGAACACTAAACTGCTTGATGGTGCGCCTGCATTTGGCGACGACGATGCAGCGCAACAGAAAGGAGTCTGCCGACATGATCAAGGCTCTGCGCGCAAGCCCCGCCTCCTCCGCGCTGCGGCTGTGCTCCATCACGCTCCTGAGCGTGTTCTTCACGTTTGCGCACGCGGAGCCGACCGGCGCGCGCATCGTCGCGGGCTCCGGCTCTGTTACGAGCGCGGGCGCGAATACGTCCATTCAGCAGAATAGCGGCCGGCTGGCGATCGACTGGCATTCATTCAGCACGCGTCCCGGCGAATCGGTCACGTTCAATCAGCCGGGCGCGAACGCGATCGCGCTCAACCGCGTCGTCGGGCCGCACCCTTCGGCGCTCTTCGGCAAGCTCGACGCGAATGGACAGGTTTTCATCGTCAATCCGAACGGCGTGATTTTCGGGCCCGGCGCGCAGGTCAACGTCGGCGGATTGCTCGCGTCGACGCTCGATTTGTCGGCGAACGACTTCATGAGCGGCCATTACACGTTCGCGGGCGGCGAGCGCCACCATCATCATCGCGGCGGTGGCGCGGTCGTCAATCTCGGGACGATCGAGAGCGCGCCCGGCGGCTATGTCGCGTTGATCGGCACGCGCGCGATCAACGCCGGCACGATCGACGCGCCCGGCGGTTTCGCCGCGCTCGCGGCGGGCGAACGCATTGCCGTCACGCTCGGCGACCACAGCATGATCGGCCTGTCGGTGGAGCGCGGCGCGCTGAATGCGCTCGCCGCCAACCACGGGCTGATTCAGGCCGACGGCGGCCAGGCGTGGCTCGCCGCGAGCGCCGAGGATGCGCTGTTCGCCAACGTCGTGAACAACACAGGCATCATCCGCGCGCGCAGCGCCGTGCACCAGAACGGCGTGATCCGGCTCGTCGCGGACACGGGCGTCGTGCAGGTCGGCGGCACGCTCGACGCATCCGCGCCCAATGGCGGCAAGGGCGGCGTCATCGAGACGGCGGGCACGCAGGTGCGCGTCGCGCCCGATGCGCAGGTCACGACGGCGGCGGCCTCGGGACAGACCGGCACGTGGCGCATCGCGAGCGACTTCGCGGCGCTCGTCGGCGCGGACGATCCCATCGGACGGCGTTTCGGCACGATTCAGAGCGCGACGCTCTCGCGCGTGCTCGAATCGACCAATGTGTCGATCAGCGCCGCATCGCCTTCGGGCTTCGAGCCGTTCGGCTTCGTCCTGATCGATGGCCCGGTCGCGTGGCGCGGCGCGAATACGCTTTCGCTCGCGGCGCAAAGCGGCATCCGGCTCCACGCGCCCATCAGCGCGCCGCGCGGCACGCTCTCGATGACGACGGGCGGCACGGCCACGCAGCGCGCGCCCATCGAAGTAGCCAATGTCGCGCTGCGAGGCGGCACCGGCGCCTATCGACTGACGAACGCGGGCAATCGCATCGGCACGCTCGCCGCCGACGCCGGTTCGATCGCCCTCGACGATAACGCGCCGCTCACCATCGGCGGCGTCGCGGGTTTGACGGGCGTCTCGGCGAGCGGCGCGGTGACGCTCGCGGCGCCGTTGCTCACGCTCGCCGCGCCGATCGCGAGCCGCGCGAGCGGCACGGCCATCACGCTCGCGGCCGCGACCTTCGTCAACCGCGCGGGCGCGCGTGCCCTTTCCTCGCCGAACGGACGCTGGCTCGTCTACTCCGAGGCGCCCGATGCGGACGCATTCGGCGGTCTGCAAAGCGGCAATCTCGCGCTCTGGGGCGACGCGTACACGGGCGGCGCCGATGCGCGCGCCGCAACGTCCCCGGGCAACCGTTTCGCGTTCAATGCGCTCCAGCAAGTCACATTGACGGCGATCAACATCGACGTGCCGTTCGACATGCCCCGCACGCTCGGACCGAACGACGTCACGCTCGCGCTGCGCTACAACGGCGCGAACTATGGCGGCGCATTCGCCGACAGTCCGACGAAGCACGAACCTTTCGTCTTCACGGTGACGAGCACGGGCGCGGTGCCGGGCGCCGCGGTCGGCACCTACGCGATCACGATCACCGCGACGGGCGGCCCCACGGGCTACAAGATCACGACGCAAGGCGGCACGCTGCGCATCGCCGGCGCACCCGTGCAACCCGTGACGCCGCCCGTGCAGCCGGTGGCGCCGCAAGTGCCGCAAACGCCGGGAACCGCCGTCACAACCGCCGCGGTGCTGCCCGGCATTCTCGATTCCGTACGCACCGACGCCGCCAATCCCGCGCCTTTGTCCAATGCGACGCCCGGGCTTCAGCCCGAGTCGGCGCCGCTCGTGCAGCAGCGCACCGATTCGTCGAGCGACGGCAGCCGCCTGCCTGACGACGCATGGCCCGGTCACGTATGCCGCATGTGAAGCCCAGGCGCGTGCGACGCTTCGGGCCCCGCGAACGACGCCGCAGCGGCGCAGGCCGCCGGCTCGCCGTGCTTTTCGCGACGCTCGTCGCGGCGACGGCGCGCGACATGCGCGAGGCGCACGCGCAGGCACTGCCGAACGCGGGCAGCATCCTGCGCGAACAGCAGCAGCAATCGCCCGCGCCCGTGCCGCCCTCCGACCTTCGCCTGAACGTGACGCCCGCGCCCGGGCCGCCGCCCGCGTCGAGCGCGCCCGGCGGCATCCGCTTCGAGGTGAAAGGCTTCGAGTTCACCGGGAACACGCTTTTTCCGGCCGCGACGCTGCTCGACGTCGTGCGCCCGCTCATCGGCGCGGACCGTTCGCTGGACGACCTAGAAAGCGCGGCCGATCGCGTCAGCGCGTTTTATCGCCGGCATGGCTATCTGGTCGCGCGGGCCTACGTGCCGCCGCAGCAGATCGACAACGGCATCGTGCGCATCGCGCTCAGCGAGGGGCGCTATGGGCGCATCGGCATCGACAATCGGTCACGCACGCGCGATACGGTCATCGCGCGCTTTTTCGGCGGGCTCGAACCGGGCGACGTGATCGACGAGCACGCGCTGACCCGCGCCACGCTGCTCGCGCAGGACGCGGCCGGCACGACGGGCGCGAACGCGACGATCTCGCCCGGACTGCTTCCCGGCACGTCCGACATGACGCTGCAGGTGCCGAAGGCGCGGCCCCTGTCGGGCAGCATGCAGGCCGACAACTACGGCCAGACGACGACCGGCACCGCGCGTCTCATCGGCGCGCTGCAATGGAACAATCCGCTTGGCATCGGCGATCAGCTGGGCGCGCGGCTGCTCGGCTCGATCACCGGGCAGTTCTACGGCAACATCGGCTATACGGTGCCGCTCGGCGGCAGCGGCCTCGCGTGGGGCATCGGCTATACCCGCTCGACTTATTCGGTCGGCGGCCAGTTCGACGAACTCGACGCCTACGGCAGCGCGAACGTCTTCTCGACGTTCGTCAGCTATCCGCTGCTGCGCGCGCCCGCGGCAAACGTGTACACGACCCTCGGCTACGACCACAAGCTGCTGTCGGATCATCTGGGCGCGTTCGATTCCGTGAGCGACAAAACGAGCGATGTCGCGCGCCTCGGGCTGTCGGGCAATCTGACGCTCGAAAAAAGCATCACGACCTTCGACACGGGCATCCAGCAAGGCAACCTGCGCTTCAAGTCGCCGCAGCCGGAGCAAGTCGCCTCGCAGATCGCCGGCTCGTTCACGAAGTTCGTCTTCGCCGCCACGCATACGCAGGTGATCGGCGATCAGGCCAACGGCACGCAACTCTACTTCTCGCTCAGCGGCCAGGCGACCTCGCGCAATCTCGACTCGTCCGAACAGATCTCGCTCGGCGGCCCCTACGCGGTGCGCGCCTATGCGACCGGCGACGCGCCCGTCGACGAAGCGTATATCGCGACCTTCGAAGTGCGTCAGACGCTCAGGCAATCGCTCGTGCCGGTGCTCGTCACGCTGGCCGGTTTCATCGATACCGCCGCTGGCAGGATCGTCGCGCATCCGGTCGTGCCCGGCAGCGATCACGTGAGGCTGTCGGGACTGGGCGTCGGCGCCACCTTCACCGCGCCGCATGCGTTCCTGCTGTCGATGTCGTATGCGCACACCCTCGGCTACGTCCCGCCGACCCTCGGCACGGGCCACGCGAACCGCTTCTGGGTCGCGCTCACGAAGTCCTTCTGAAACCGATCATGACGCGCGCCCGACGATTCCTCCCGCTTCTGCTTCTCCTTCTGGCGATATCGGTGCGCGTGGCGGCGGCCGAGCCGGTCGCCACCATCACGGCGCTCGTCGGCAATGTCGCGATTCAAGGCGCGAACGGCGCGCAGCGTGTGGCGGCGGTCGGCGGCAACATCGAAAACGGCGACACCGTGCAGACGGGCGTCGCGTCCGAGATCGTGATGATCTTCACCGACAAGCAACGCGTGTATCTGAAGCCCGGCTCGGTCTTTCGCGTCGACGATTTCCGCTACGCGGCGAACGCGCCGCAGGAAGACCGCAGCTTTCTCTCGCTCGTGAAAGGCGGATTGCGCGCCGTGGACGGGCTCGTCGCGAAGGAAGGCAAGCCGGAGAACTATCGCGTGAAGACGCCGACTTCGACCATCGGCATACGCGGCACCGAATATTCCGTGACGGACTGCGCGAACCTCGAACCCGGCGGCAATGCGGATTGCAAGGGCGATCAGATCGTCGTCTATGACGGGCAGATCGTCGTGATCAATCAGGTGGACCGGCAGATCGTGCGCGCGGGCGAAGGCACGATCGTCATCAGCGCGCGCTCGCCGTTCGGGGTGCTCCCGGCGTCGCGCGTCACGCCGGTGGTGCCCTCGGCGGCGTGCCGCTAGCGGGAGCCGCGATGAGCGAGAACGCGAGCCGCGACACGAAACTCATGCGCGCGAGGCCCGATGCGAGCGCATCGAGCGGTCGCTCGGCCATCGCGGCGTTCGGCGTCGATGCCCTCGCGGGCGTGCTCACCGCGCTGCTCGCGCTCGCCTACGCCGCCGGCTATGGCGCGACGATCTTCTCGGCCGGGCTCACGCCGTGGATCTCCGCCGGCATGCCGACTGCGCTTCTGAGCTGCGTGATCGTCGCGTTCGTGGTCGCGCTGACGAGTTCGGTGCCCTTCATGATCGCGGGGCCGGATTCGAACGCGACGGCGCTGCTCGCGGGACTGGCCTCGTCCGTCGCGCTGTCGGTGCATGCCGCGGGCGGCGACGACGGCGCCGTGCTCGCCACCGTGCTGATGCTGATTGCGGTGTCGTCGCTGACGACGGGCGCGCTGCTCTTCGCGCTCGCGCACTGGAAACGCGGCAACCTGATCCAGTACATCCCGTTTCCGGTGATCGGCGGCTTTCTCGCGGGCACCGGCCTGCTCTTGCTCGAAGGCGCGCTGCGCGTGCTCACCGATGCGCCCGTCGGCGCCGCGACGCCGCGTCTTTTCATGACGCTGCCGTGGCTCGCGAGCGTGCCCGCGCTCGTCGTGGGGGTCGGCCTCTTCGTGCTCACGCGCATCACGCCGCTGTCGCGCTACGTGATCGTGTTGCCGTCGATGATCGCGCTCGGCATCGTGATCTTCTACGGCGGGCTGCACGGAGCGGGCAAGAGTCTGGAAGACGCGCGCCGCATGGGGCTGCTGTTTCACTACGAGTCGATCACCGGCATGCGCCTGCCGTTCTCGCTGCTGCACGACGCCTGGCTGCCGACGCTCGTCTCGCGCACGCCCGAGATTCTCGCCGTCGCCGCTGTCTCGTCGATGACCGTGCTGCTCAACGCGACGAGCATCGGCGTGACGACCTCGCGCGATGTCGACTTCAATCGCGAGATGCGCGCGGCCGGCATCGCGAACGTGCTGACCGGGCTCGCGGGCGGACTCGTCGGCGCGCAGTCGATGACGCGCACGATCACCAACTGGCGTCTCGGCGTACGAGAGCGGCGCGCGGGCGTGCTGGCGGCGCTCTTCTGCCTCGTCGTGGTCGCGCGCTTTCCGAGCCTGATGGCGCTGTTGCCGAAGCCCGTGCTCGTGGGGCTGCAGATCTTCATCGGCGCGGCCATGCTGAACGAATGGCTCATCAACTCGTTGCGGCGCCTGCCGTGGCACGACTATCTGCTGATTCCCGCGATCATGGCGATCATCGCCGTGTATGGGATCGTCGCGGGCGTGCTCCTCGGCGTGGTCGCCGCGTGCATGCTGTTCGTCGTGCGCTATGGCCGCGTGAGCTGCTTTCGCCTCGAATTCGACGGGCGTGGCCGGCGCTCGAACGTCGAGCGCACCGTCGACGAAAGCCGCGCGCTCGATGGCGAGGCGCGCGCGCTCTACGGCGTCGCGTTGCAGGGGTTTCTGTTCTTCGGCACCGCGTATTCGATCCTCACGCATATCCTCGCACGCCTCGAAGCGAGCGCCGATGCCCCCGATGCACGCCCGGGCGTGCGCTTCGTGCTCGTCGATTTCGCGCGCGTGCATGGCGTCGATGCGTCGAGCACCGCGAGCTTCGTGAGGCTGCGCGAGGCCTGCGCGCGCGCGAACGCGCAGCTCGTTTTGACCGGCCTTTCGCCGGGGCTGAAGGCGTGGTTCGCCAAAGGCATCACCGATACGAAACGCGCGAGCGGCCCGCATGAATTCGCCGATCTGGACAGCGGCCTCGAATGGATCGAAACGCAGATGCTGCGCGCGCTGGATCCGTCGCGTGCGACGCGCGCGGGCGGGTTCGCATCGACCTTGCCCGACACGCTCGACGCGCTGCGCCCGCATCTCGACACGCTCGCGCTCGCGCCCGGCGAGTACGTGTTCCGGCAGGCCGATCCGGGCGATTCGATCTATTTCGTCGAAACGGGACGCGTGACGGTGGCGCTCAGCGTCGGCGAGGGGCGCACGTTGCGGCTGCGCAGCTTCGGCGCGGGCACGATCGTCGGCGAAATGGCCGTGTACACCGGCGCGCGGCGCAGCGCGGACGTCGTCGCCGACGAGCCGACCGTCGTGCTGCGCCTCGCGCTCGCGACCCTGAAGCGACTGGAAAGCGACGATCCCGCGCTCGCCGCGCGCATGCACAAGTTCGTCGCGCGGGTGCTCGCGGCGCGGCTCGTCGCCGCGAACGAGCAGATCCGGGCCGCGCAATGAGTGCGCGCGAACTCTTTGCGTCCGTGCTCAAACGCTCGGGCGTGCGTTGGGTTCTGGGCCTCGCGATCGTCGTCGCGCTCGCGGGGCACGCGCTCGCGCGCTACGACATCCGCTTCATCGATTCGCTGGCCGCGATGCTCTACGACGCGAAAGTGCGCCTCTTCATGCCGCGCACGACCGATGCGCGCATCGCGATCCTCGACATCGACGAAAAAAGTCTCGCGGAACTCGGCCGCTGGCCGTGGAATCGCGCGCGCATGGCGACGCTCGCCGATACGCTGTTTTCGCGCGAGCATGTCGCGGTGCTCGGCTTCGACATGGTGTTCGCGGAAGCCGACGCGAGCTCGGGCCTCGCCGTGCTCGACGAGCTCGCGCGCGGCCCGCTCGCGGACAACGCCGCTTACCGGCAGGCGCTCGAGCGGCTCGCGCCGCGTCTGGATTACGATCAGCGCTTCGCCGATGCCCTCGCGGGTCGTCCCGTCGTGCTCGGCTATTACTTCTCGAATCGGGACGCATCGAGCGGCGCGATTCCGTCGCCGCTGATGAACGAGCGCGCGTTCGGCACGCATCCGTTCACGCTCTTCGACTGGACGGGCTATGGCGGCAACCTGAGCGCGCTGCAAAGCGCGGCGCGGCGCGCGGGTTATTTCAATCCGGTGATCGACTTCGATGGCTCCGTGCGCCGGGTGCCGCTCATCAGCGCATTTCGCGACGGCGTGTACGGCGCGCTCTCGCTCGAAGTGTTCCGCGCCCTTTTAGGCGATGCCTCGGTCACACCCGTTTTCGACGATCCGTCCGATCCAACGTCACCGCTCGCCGGACTCGCGCTCACGACGCCGCGCGGCACGCGCGTCATTCCCGTCGATGAGAACGGCGCGGCACTCGTGCCTTATCGCGGCACGACGGGCAGCTTCCCTTACTACTCCATCGCCGATGTGCTCGGGCAGCGCATTCCGGCGGGCGCGCTCGCGGGCAAGATCGCGCTCGTCGGCACGACGGCGCCGGGGCTGATGGATCAGCGCACGACGCCCGTCGGCGAGGTGTATCCGGGTGTCGAGGTGAACGCGAACCTCATCGCCGGCATGCTCGACGGCACGATCCGCTTCGAGCCGCCTTTCGCGGCGGCGTTGCAGGCGTCGATGCTCGTGCTCGCCGGCCTCGCGATGATCTTCCTGTGGCCGTGGCGCAGCCCCGCCCGCGCGACGCTTTCCAGCGCGATGCTGTTCGCTGCGATCGTCGCGGCGGATCTCTTCGCGTTCGCGCGGCTCGGCTGGTCGATTCCCGTGGCGTCCCTGCTGCTTGCCGTGCTCGCGCTCCATGTGCTCAACATGTCCTACGGCTATTTCGTGGAGGCCCGCGCGAAACGCTATTTCGCCGCGCTTTTCGGGCAATACGTGCCGCCGGAACTGGTCGAGGAGATGAGCCGGCATCCCGAGGACTACAGCATGGCGGGCCGTCGCGCGGAACTCACCGTGCTCTTCTGCGACGTGCTCGGCTTCACCGCGATCGCCGAGACACTGGAGCCGGAAGCGCTCGCGCGGCTGATGAACGAGTATCTCGGCACGATGACCGAGGTGATCCGCGCGCATCGCGGCACGCTCGACAAGTACATCGGCGATGCGATCATGGGCTTCTGGGGCGCGCCCGTCGACGATCCGGATCATGCGCGCCATGCGCTCGCCGCGGCGCTCGGCATGCGCGCCGCGCTCGTCGAACTGAACCGCACGCTCACGGCGCGCGGCTGGCCGACCTTGTGGATCGGCATCGGCATCAATACGGGACCGATGACGGTCGGCGACATGGGCTCGTCCGTGCGCAAGGCGTACACCGTGATGGGCGATGCGGTGAACGTCGCGGCGCGGCTCGAAGGACTGACGCGACGCTTCGATATCGACATCATCGTCGGCGAGGCGACGCGCGAGCGGGTGCCGGATGTCGTATTCCGCGAGATCGATCGCGTGCGCGTGAAGGGACGCGTCGCACCGATCGCGGTGTTCGAGCCGCAGCCGCCGCACGAACATGCCGATGCGCTCGCGCGCTGGCACGCGGCGCTCGCGCACTATCGCGCGCGCGAGTGGGACGAAGCGCAAACGCTACTCGCGACGCTCGCGGCGCAGTATCCTGAGCGACAGGTGTATGCGATCTATCGCAAGCGTATCGATGCGCTGCGAGGCGTCGCGTTGCCCGAGGACTGGGACTGCGTAAGCGCATTCGATACGAAATAGACCATCAGGCGGGGCGCATCATGAAGGTTCGGGTACTCGGCTGTAGCGGCGCGATCAGCAGCGGCCCGGTCGCGGCGAACGACGCCGGCGGCACGACCGCGCTGCTCGTCGATCACGACATCATGATCGACGCCGGCACAGGCGTCGCTGTTCTGACCGACGATGAGCTCGCGCGCGTCGATCATGTGTTTCTCACGCATTCGCATCTGGATCACATCGCGTATCTGCCGCTCATGATCGATGCCGTGGGCGATGCCCGCGACGCGCCACTGATCGTCCACGCGAGCCGCGCGACGCTCGACATCCTGCAGGCGCATATCTTCAACAACCTGATCTGGCCGGACTTCACGCGCATTCCTTCGCCGCAGGCGCCGGGCGTGCGGTTCAAAGCACTGGAGGTCGGCGAGCGCATTACGTTGAATGAGCGCACCGTGACGGCATTGCCTGCGCGACATACGGTGCCGTCGATGGGCTTCGCGGTATCGAGTGAGACAGCGTGTCTGGCTTTCAGCGGCGATACGACGACCAATCCCGCGTTCTGGGCGGCGATTTCGGCGTTGCCCGGATTACGCCATGTGATCGTCGAGACCGCGTTTCCTGATGCGCAGATCAAGCTGGCGCATGCGGCGCATCACTACTGCCCGAGTCTCATGGCGGATGATGTGCGCGGCGTCGAGATGAAGGCCGAATTGCTGATTTCGCATCTGAAACCGCCGCACGGCGCGCAGATTCTCGATGAACTGCGCGCCGCGTTGCCGGGAGTGTCGCTACGTGCGTTGCGCTCTGGCGAGGTGTTGATCTTGTGACGTCCCGCCGATAGTTGCATCGCTAATCGATTGCATCAGCGCTCAACGTGAGCCTGCTACGGCACGGCTTTCGATGGAGCGCACGTTGTCCTTGAGCGGTGTCACATTCGCGGGCGCGGCAGGCGTTGAGACCGGCAACAGGGTGCCTCGTGCAATCGCCCGCAGCGTCCCCGCGATCATGAGACCGATCACGACGTTCGCCACGACGAACGCCGCCGGCGCGATCCACACCATCGGCCCCGTCGCGCCGCGTTCGAGCATCCGGATCGCCATCGTCGGCAATGCGGCCGCGCCGAAGCTGAAGGCCCAGTACGAAGGCGTGAATGCGGTTTGACGAATCCACGGGACGAGACGCGTCAGCATCAGCGCCTGATAAAGACCGTAGCCGAGCAGCATGTAGGCGAACATATCCGGTACGCCATGCGTCATCGCGAGATACGACACGCCTCCGACGACCGGCGGCGCAAGCTGAATGCCGAGGCTCGGGCGCAGCGCTTCGGGCAGTGGCTCATGCACGGCGGCGCGATGCAGCACGATGGATTCGATCGCGAGCCACGAGAACACACCCGCGCCGAAGAACAACATGCCGAGTTGCGTGAAGCCGAGACCGGCCGCTGCCGTTCCTGCGACGAAGCTCGGCGCGACAGTCGGCAGATAGATCGCGGGCGTGATCAGCTCGGGCTTGCGGCCGCCTTGCCAGAACCGTCCTTGCAGATACGCGCCGAGCGCAAGCGAGCTCACCGCGCCAATCACGAAGAGCGCGATGGCGAAATCGCGCGAATATGCTTGCACGGCTTGCGCGGCGAGCATCGTCGATACCGGCACGAGGGCCGCGAACGAAGACTGCACCGGATGACGCATCTCGGCGACGGCCGCGTCGCGTTGCACGAGCCACTTGCGCCCGTAGGCGACGAGATACGCGAGCCAGACGACGAGCGCACTCGCCGTCAGCAGCGCGGGCACCGCCTCGGGAATCGTCCATACGCGGGCGGCCGCGCGCCATGCGCCCGCGAGCGCGAGCGAACCGACGGCGATGCCGAAGAACGCGACCGGCATCGGTGCATGATTGTTCGTACCATTGTTGCTGTCCATTGCCCTTCTCCGTAAATTTTCCGACGAAAGCGAAGGAGCGCGCTCGTCGTGTCGTTGGAGAAAGGTTAAGGGCGGCGGCCTTCCGCGCGAATGTCGCAGCGTCTCGTTGCGCTGCTCGCGCGTCTCAAATCATTCGCCGCCGCGCAGCTTCACGGCGATGTCGTGCCAGTCCTGCACCGCGTGCTTCAATTCGCGGCATAGCCTGGGGTCGAGCGCATCGAGACGTGACCACAAGACATCGAGCGACTTTTCGCGCGCCTCGAACACGGCTGCCGCCGCGAGCTTGCTCGCACCGGAGAGGCGCGCTTGCGCATCGACGCACTCCATGTACAGATGCGCGAGATGCGGATCGGCAAGCTCGACAGGACGTAGATGAACAGCGGTGAAGCGTGACTTCATGATGATTCCCCGGCTCTCTTTTAGTTATCGGCGTGAGTGCTTTCGCCTCGCGATTGCGCGACAGTATGAAGGTCCGGCGAATCCCCTGACAAGCCCATTCATCGCCGCTACGTGCGCTTCGGATCGGCAAACGTTTTCGTATCGGCACGTGCGATACACTCCGGCCAACGCGATAACATTCCCGTCATGAACCGGCCGACTGATTCCACTTCACGTTCTTCATCGACGCCCACGCAAGGTGCGCACGTCAAGCGGCGCGGCCCCTTGCGCGCCCTCTTCGCGCTGCGTCATTCATGGGCCGGCATGGCCGCCACATGGCGTGAGGAAAGCGCGTTTCGCCAGGAAGTGTGCCTCGCGATCGTGCTGCTGCCGATTGCCGCGCTCGTCGGCGTGAGCGCCGCGGAACGTGTGCTGCTCGCAGGATCGGTGCTGCTCGTGTTACTTGTCGAACTGCTCAACTCGAGCATCGAAGCGGCGATCGATCGCATCTCGCTCGAACGTCACGAACTCTCCGGACGGGCGAAGGATTGCGGCAGCGCCGCCGTCACGATCGCGCTCCTGATCGCCGCGATGACCTGGGGCGTGATCTGCGGCCCGCTCGCGTGGCACTGGCTGCACGCGCATCCATAAGCAACGAGGCCGTTTGCGCGCGGCGAATCACTTCGATACGAATGCATCGATATGCCGCGCAAGCGACGTGAGCGAGCGGCATGGGTTTCATCGAAGGCTCCGGGCGGAATAAAAAACGCAACGCGCGTCACGACAGCGGGGAATAATAGGCGGCGGATCGTGGGCCTTCAACAAGAGCTTAAGAAAAAGGAGTTCAAGCAGATGAATGGACTTTTCCGCTCGTGTTTTCTTCCCGCTGCCGCACTGGCGCTCGCCGCGTGCAGCACGCCCGTCGAGTTCTCGGCGAGCGCGAACCCGCCCTCATGGAACGATGCCAACGCCGATGCCGATTTCAGCGGCATGGACAATTCGATGTCCGCGTGCAAGGCCGCCGCGAAGAAAGCCGGCGCAGGCCGCTGCGTGCAGGTGCGCGCCTACGAGGCGTGCATGAAGGACAAGGGCTACATCACCGTGCTCGGCCCGGAGAATCCGCCGAACTGCGGCCAGCCCGAATGGGAGCAGGACGTGCGCAAGTGGATCAAATGAAGTCGTTCTATTGTCGATTCGCCATGCGCATCAGCACGACGTAGAGCAGCGCGCCCGCGGCCGCGCCGATCAGCCAGCCGAGATTGTTCGGCGGCAGAAGCTTTAGCATTTGGGTCGACAGCTCCCAACCGACCGAGATCGCGCCCGACAAGAGGAGCGCCGCGAGCCCGACCTTGTTCCAGCCGCCATCGTAGTAGAAGCGTCCGCCGGGCTGCATCGTGTAGAGATCGGCGGTCTTGACCTGCTGGCGCTTCACGAGATAGTAGTCGGCCATCATCACGCCGTACATTGGCGCGAGCACGGCGCCGAACACGGACACGAAGATCGTGATCGCCTTCGGGCTGTCGACGAAGATCCACGGGCACACGATCACCGCGAGTATCGACGCGATCAGGCCGCCCTTCTTGAAGTCCACATGCTTCGGGAACAGATTGGCGATGTCATAGGCGGGCGAGACGAAGTTAGCGACGATATTGATGCCCATCGTCGCGATGATGAAGGTGATGCTGCCGATCGCGACCCACACCTTGTTCTCGATGCGCGAGACGATCTCGACCGGGTCCATGATCATCGTGCCGAACACCTTTTCGCTGCCCGCTGTGACGATCACCGTGATGATTGCAAACGCAACGAAATTGAACGGCAAGCCGAGAAAATTGCCGATCTTCATCTGCCGCTCGCTCTTCGCAAAGCGCGAGAAGTCGCCGAAGTTCAGCAGCAACGCGGCGAAGTAGCTCACGACGAGCAGGGTCGCGTTGACCATCGCGTGCAGTTGCTCGTCGCCGGACAGCACCTTGCCCGAAAGCGTGAGATTGAGGCTGCCGAGACCCGCGCGGTACAGGATCCAGCCCATCAGCACGAACATCACGACATACACCGCCGGCCCGCAGAAATCGATGAACTTGCGGATGATCTCCATGCCGCGCTGAAAGATGATGAGCTGCAGCAGCCACATGAAAAGAAAGCTCACCCAGCCGAGCATGTCGAGGCGCAGAAAGCTCGTATCGCGCCACGCGGCGACCGACGGCACGAACAGAAGCAGCAGCGTCGCGACCGCCTTCGACGCGAAATACGTCTGCACCCCGTACCACACGATGCCGACCACGCCGCGGATCAGCGCGGCGAGATTGGCGCCCATCACGCCCATCGAGACGCGCGCCATCACGGGAAACGGAATGCCGTGCCTGAGGCTTGGCTTGCCCACCCAGTTCATCAGCACATACACGATGAGAATGCCGATGGTGAGCGCGAGCAGCACCTGCCAGCCGGAGATGCCGAGCAGAAAGAGGCTCGCGGCGAAGGTATAACCGCCGACGCTGTGCACGTCGGACATCCACATCGCGAAGATGCTGTAGCCGGTCCAGGTTCGCTTCGCGCGCGGTACGGGCGCGAGATCGTGGTTGTAGAGGCGTTCGTCGGCGTTGACGATTTCGGCGTCGGCGCCGAGCGCGTCGGCGGCGGAGGTTGCGTGGGATGCGGCCATGATGTCCTCCTGTGCCTTCGACGGGCGCGTGTTATGTACCTAGATTAATCCATCCAAAAGATGAAGGTGCATGCGGCAGTGCGCTGCGTCGCGGCATATTAAAGTCCGGCCGTGCGGCTGCCGTTATGTGAACCATGAGAAAACGACGCCTTAATTCCCGCGACATGAACGACGCTTTCGCCGCCGCAGCCGAGGCGCTCGCGCTTTTCTGCCGATTGCGCAACGTCGACGCGACCGAGCTTCCCGCGGGGGAAGTCGACACCCTGCTCGATCTTGCGTTCGAAGAAGCCGCGCAGCAGGCGGCCGCACGCAGCGAGGCGCGTCGCCCGGGCTGACATCTTCCGTGCGCGCGAGCGCATACGGGAGCGATACTTGCTCGTCCGGACAAGATGGGCAGCATCGCGCCGCGGAGGTTCCATGTCGAAGATTCTGGGCCCCGTGCTGGGCCCGCAGGTGAAAAGCGTCGCACGTCATCCTTTCGCCTTCGCGATGCGCACGCTGCGGGCTTTTCGCGCCAATCAGGGCATGCTGCTCGCGGGCGCGGTCGCGTACTACGCGCTTCTGTCCATCGTTCCGCTGCTGATCCTGATCGTGATCGTGCTGTCGAAATTCATCGGACAGCAGCAATTGCTCGACACACTCGCGCATCTGCTCGAATGGCTCGTGCCCGGCCAGGCGCGCGCAGTGGTACGTGAGCTCGCCAACTTTCTCGCCCATCGCGCGGTGCTCGGCTGGCTTCTGCTCGTCACGATGATTTTCTTCAGCTCGCTCGCTTTCACGGTGCTGGAGAACGCGATGTCCGTGATCTTCGTGCATCGCGTCGCGATCCGGCGGCGGCATTTTCTGCTCTCGGCGCTCCTGCCGTACTGCTACATCCTGTTTCTCGGCGTCGGCATGCTGATCGTCACGCTCGTCTCGAACGGCTTGCAGGCGATGGGCAGCAATAGCGTCGATCTGCTCGGCGTCGAGGTGTCGCTCAAAGGCGTGTCGCGGGTGTTGCTCTATCTGCTCGGCGTCGCCGGTGAGATTTTCGTGCTCACGTCGATCTATCTCGTGATGCCGGTCGGAAGGCCGTCGCTGCGGCTCGCGCTGCTCGGCAGCGTGACGGCGGCCGTGCTCTGGGAAATCACGCGCCACGTGCTCGTGTGGTACTTCGCGACGCTCTCGCAAGTGAGCGTCGTGTACGGCTCGCTCACGACGTCGATCGTCGTGCTGTTCAGCCTCGAAGCGCTCGCCACCCTGCTGCTCTTCGGCGCGCAGGTGATTTCCGAATTCGAGCGCTTCGGCATCGAAGGCAATGCGCCGCCGCAGCCTTTCACCACCGGCTGAAGCACTGCAGCATGCCTTCACGGCGCGCCCGCGCTACAGTGATGCGGCACCGTCCGGCACACTTCCGATGTCCAAGCTCACGTCTACGGCCGCCTCAGCCGCGTCCTCGCCGCATGGCGCGCGCGTGGCCGTGCTCACCGTCATCGCGATGCTCGCCTTCGCCGGCAACTCGCTCTTGTGCCGTCTCGCGCTCAAGGGCACGCAAATCGACGCTGCGAGCTTCACGCTCGTGCGCATCGCGTCGGCGGCGCTCGTGCTGTGGATGATGCTGCTCGTGCGCGGCGGCCATGTTCGCGACGATGCGCGACGCGCCGGCAACTGGACGTCGGCGCTCGCGCTCATCGTCTATGCTGCACCGTTCTCCTACGCCTACGTGCGGCTCGCGGCGGGCGCGGGCGCGCTGCTGCTCTTCGGCGCCGTGCAGGCGACGATGATCGGCTACGGGATCGCGATCGGCGAGCGTCTCGCCGCGACGCAGTGGCTCGGCCTGCTGCTCGCGCTCGCCGGCTTCGTGTGGCTTGTGCTGCCGGGACTCGCCGCGCCGGATCCGCTGTCGTCGGCGCTGATGATCGCCGCGGGCATCGGCTGGGGCGTCTACTCGCTGCGCGGACGCGGCCGGTCCGACCCCGTCGCCGAGACGGCGGGCAATTTCCTGCGCGCGCTGCCGTTCGCCCTCACCGTGTCGGCCCTCGCGCTCGCGTTCGCGCATGCGCGCTTCGATGTTGCGGGCTTCGCCTACGCCGTCGCATCAGGTGCGCTGACCTCGGCACTCGGCTATGTCATCTGGTACGCGGCGTTGAAAGGCTTGAAGCCTGCGACGGCCGCCACGGTGCAACTGAGCGTGCCCGTAATCGCGGCGGCGGGCGGCGTGCTGTTGCTCGGCGAACCGCTGACCGCGCGCCTCGCCGCGAGCGCGGTCGCGATACTCGGCGGCATCGCGCTCGTCGTATCGTCCAAACGCCGATGAGGGCATGTGGCGCGCACTCCACACCGAAAGTCCCGCCACGCGCGTATGTGCGCCACCTCACATACGTGCGGGAACTTCCTCTGAAGAATGATGTATGCGCCGCTCATCAAATCGGGGCTGGAATGAAGAATGCTGCAGAGTGGCCGAACCTGCTTCGCCATCGTCTCGCGCGATGCGGTGAAATCACGGCGCACCGGTCCGTCCGACCCTGCTCGCGCCCTTTTCGCCGGGTGTTGCGCGCGATCATCCGCATCTTCGTTCACGCGCCTCATCGCCGCCCCGGATTGTCGCGGTATGTGGCGCGAGTTACATTGTTTGGCAAAAAATGGCCCGGCAGTGCAGGCTGAACCGGCATCCGGCTGTGACGTTCCGCGCAGGCACATCGCATTCATTGTTCAGATGATGGGACGCGCGGGGCGAATATGGGCGAGCGCGCGCCGTGCGTCCGCGCTGGTCCGCTGTCTGACGAATACGTTCTGGAGAGCGCTGTCATGCCTCAGCACGCAAAGCTACCCGAGGAGAGCATCGCGGAGCACGCAAGTCCCGCGAATGATCCCACTGTCACCAATTCGCCCGAGACTGCAATCGATTACGACGACGAACCCGGCCCCATGCGCATGCCATTGCGTTTCGGGCGACTCGCGCTGTGGATGGCATCGGCGACCGCGCTCGGCATCGGCGTGCTCGGCACCGTGGCGTACGGCATGTGGTTCAACCACGATCAGCGGGTGTACGCCGAAGCGATGGCGAGCGCGCGCCGCACGCTCGGCATCGACCAGCCCGCCATCGCCGCGCAAACGCAGTCGGCGGGGGCCGTGGAAACGCCCCTGGCCGGGGCTCCCGGCAACGCGGTCCGCTATGCGTCGAACGATGGACCCGCGCCCATCGACACCGCATCGCTTGCCGACAATGCGCCGGTCGCCGACGCCGCCGACGAACCCACCGTCGCCGACACCGGCACGGACGGCTCCGACACGACCCTCGCGACGACGGCCTACGCGCAGTCCTCGACACGACCGTCGCAGGCCGACGGATCGACCGCCGCGCCCGTCCAGGGCGCCGCCGTGCAACGCCGCGGCGCGCCATCCGCGACGGCGCGGGCCGCCGCCGCGAATCGCGCCGGCAACGACTCCTACGCGCAGGCGCGCAAGCGCCAGGCGCACGCGAAGCGCGAGGGCGGTCTCTTCGCCCGCGTGGGCGCGTTTTTTAACCGAGTGAGCTATCGACACAATGTCCCGAACCGTCAGCGAGAGGAGTATTCACGCCCCTGAGGACACGCTGGCGGGCCGCGTGCGGCGCGCGCTCGAACGCATGCGCATGCCCGGCCCCGCGCCGCTCGCGGGCGCCGCATTGCTGTGCCTGCTGATCGGCCTGCTGTTCCTCGCGATGCAGATCCGCGCGATCTTTTCCGCGCAACTGCAACAGGAGTATGTCGGGCTCGTGCTCGAAGCGGTCGAGCGCGCCGATACCGCCCGCGCGGCCGCGCTGTCGCTGCAGAACGCCCCAGCCGGCGACACCCAGCGTCAGGCGGCTTATCGCGAGTCGCGCATCGAACTGGCGGCACGGCTCGCGGCGCTGCACGCGCTGGTGGCGGCAAGCCCCATGTCGGCGCCGTCCCTGCCCTCCGCCGTCCTCTCGCCCGCCACCGCGCTCGGCGAGGCGAGTTCCGCGCTCGATTCCACCTATGCCTGGTGGCGCACCGCTCGCGATCGCGCGAGCGCGGACGTGCGCGAACGCATTCTGAGCGTGTCGCATACGTTGATCGCGCTCTCGGCGATCGTCTTCGGCGTGCTCATCACCGCGCTCGGCATGTATGCAAAACGCAACCGGCAACTCCTCGGCATTTCCAACGAGTTCGAGCAGGCGTCGCTGCACGATCCGATGACCGGCCTGCCCAACCGCCGCAAGCTCTTCGCGGCGCTGGAGGAAGCGGCCAACGCGCTCGCGAGCGGCGCGCGCGGCTCGACGCGCATCGCGGTGCTGTACATCGATCTCGATGGCTTCAAGCGCGTCAACGATACGCATGGCCACCGCATCGGCGATGAATTTCTGATCGCGGTGTCACGCCGTTTCCGCCATGCGGTGCGCGGCGGCGATCTCGTCGCGCGCATCGGCGGCGACGAATTCGCGCTGCTCGTGAGCGAGTTTTCGAGCGATGGTGAACTGGCCGTGATCGCGCAAAGAATCATCGCGTGCGTCGGCGAAACCGATGCGCAGATGGGCCTGTCGCTCGTGCGCGCGAGCATCGGCATCGCGAGCTTCCCGGATCGCGTCAACGATTACTGGCGGCTCGTCGCCGCCGCCGACGACACGATGTACACCGTGAAGCGCAATGGCAAGAACGGCTACGCGTTCTCGCCGTCGCCGTCCGCCTGATTCGCCTGTTTCCCTACGCGGCGGCGCGCAGATCCTCTTCGCCGCCCAGTGCTTCGGTCAGCGCCGACAACATGCGCGCGAGTTCGCCCGTCATCAGGATGAAGTCGGATTCGAAGCGCTCGTCGTCGTTCGCGGCGGTGGGATCGGCGGCTTCCTTGATGACGTCGAGCGCGCTCACGCGCTTCAACGTGAGCGATGGCGTCAGCACGAAGGAAACGCGGTCATCCCACGTCATCGCGAGACGCATGCATTGCTTGCCCGCTTCGATATGCCGGCGCATGTCTTCGGTTTCGAGCGCGTGGCCGACATAGCGGACCGTCGCGTTGCCTTCGCCCGTCGAGCGCAGTTCGGTGTCGCGATCGAGCGTGAAGCCCGCGGGACCGTCGCCCGACAGCAGCCAGTCGGTCATCGCGGAAACGGGGGAGCGCGCGGTGCGCACGCTGGCGAGCGGCAGATCGGTGACGGACTTCACGAGCAAGCCGATGATGTCGTCGCACACCGTCGCCGACGACGAATCGATCGCAAGCCAGCCGTTCACCGGGTCGATCCATACGCGCGTATCTCGGCGAATGCTGAACGCGCGCGGCAGGAGTTCGTCGGTGACCTGCTCTTTCAGTTCGCGCAACTGCTTTCTGCCGGGTTTGAAGCCCTGCTGCTCTTCGATTTCGGCCGCGCGTTCCTTGACGAACTGCGTGACGACCGATGCGGGCAGGAGCTTCTTCTCCGCGCGATAGACGATGAGCGTCTGACGATTCGCCGTGTAGACGAGTTCATCGTCGCCGCGCGGCGAGACCCAGCCGCGCCGCTCGTTCTCGATGCTCGACGCCGCGTTGAACGCGAGCGGCGCGAGCCATTGCTGCATGTGTTGCGGCGTGACGGACCAGTGTGCGGGGAGACGGTGAAGCTGGAGGTTCTTGAACCACATGGCGCGGGATTTCGATGTAGTCGGAAAGGGGCGCCATTCTATACGAGTGCGCGTCAATCGTTCGCGCGCCGTTTTTGCGGCACGATCCGCCACTGCAGATTCACGCCCGCCGCCGCGAGCAGAATGAGCACCGCCCCGGCCACTTGCAGCCACGCGAGCCTTTGCCCGAACGCGAGCCAGTCGACGACGATCGCCACGACCGGATAGATGAACGACAGCGCGCCCGTCATCGCCGTCGGCAGCTTCTGGATGGCGCCGTAGAGCAGCACGTACATGAGTCCCGTGTTGACGATGCCGAGCATGACGAGATCGGACCAGCCGGTAATCGACGCGGGCGTCTGGTCGAAACGTGCGAACGGCGCGAGCATGACGATGCCGAACAGCACGTGCAGCATCGCAATCAGATGCGGCGGCGTGCCCTTCAGGCGCTTCGTGACGATCGACGATATCGCGTACAGGAACGCCGCGCCGAGCGCATACGCGATGCCTTCGAAATATTGCCCCGGCATCGCCAGCACGGCGGGCTCGACGCGCACCACCATCACAAGGCCGATGAACGCGACACCGAGCCACGCGATCGTCGACGCCGACACGCGCTCGCGCAGCACGACCACGCCGAGCGCCACAAGCATGAATGGCTGCGTGTTGTAGACGGTCGTCGCCATCGAGATCGACGCGCGCGAATACGCGGCGAACAGCAGCAGCCAGTTGCCGACGATCGCCACGCTGCCGAGCGCGACGAGCCCCATCATGCGCCACGAGAAATAGCGCTTCTTCAGAAAGCCGAACGCCGCGCACACGGCGACGAGCGTCGCCGCGCCGAACACGCAGCGAAAGAACACGACGTTCCACAGCGTCTGCCCCGACGACACGACGAGCCAGCCGATCGTGCCCGACATCAACATTGCGAGCGACATCTCGATCGCGCCGCGACGCAGTTCATTCGCGTTCGATGCGCCCGCAAAACGCGCATTGATTCTTTCCGTGTTCATCTCGTGCCCGCCATGCAATTTTCGATGGGTTCAAGTCTATCCGGGCGCTCGCGCTGAAACCATGCCTAGAATTAGGCAAGTGCATCTTTCGACCTTCGAATCCAAGGCCATCATGGGAAAGAACCTCAGCAGCGCGCCCCACGTGGGCATCGACGCCATCGATCGCGAACTCATCAACGTGCTCGCGAGCGACGGGCGCATCGCGGTGAGCGAACTTGCGAAACGCGTCGGCCTCTCGGCGCCGAGCACTGCCGAGCGCATGCGCCGGCTCGAAACGCAGGGCGTGATTCGCGGCTTCACCGTCGATATCGATCCGCGCGCGCTCGGCTACACGCTGCAGGCGATCGTGCGCGTGCAGCCGTTGCCCGGGCAGTTGCATCTCGTCGAGGACGCGATCCGGCGCATTCCCGAGTTCGTCGAATGCGACAAGGTGACGGGCGACGACTGCTTCGTATGCCGCCTCTTTCTGCGCTCGATCGAGCATCTCGACGACATTCTTTCCCGAGTGACCGAGCGCGCCGCGACGAGCACGGCCATCGTGAAAGCGACGCCGATCGAACGACGCCTGCCGCCGCTCGGCTGACTGAATCGCGCGTTTTTATGCGCAGACGAACGGCGTTACACTTGAGGCGCTTGCCGACGCATCACAGGTTTTGCGCGAGAGGAACGAACATGAGTGACTTCGACGCCAACCGCACCTTCCGCGGGCTTCCGCTGACATCCGAGCAGGATGCCGAAGTACGGCACTACATCAAAAAGAAAAAGCAGCGCGGCGAACCGTGGGATACGCCCGAACTGGAGGCGATGTTGCAGGACATGCTGGAGCCGCCCGCCGACGAGGACAGTGTCACCGAGGACGACACCGACGACGAAACGCGCTCGGTGGCGGAACGCGCGTCCGCGTTCATCGACGAAGGCATGGACCCGATCGAGAATAGCGAGGAATGGCACGCCGCGATGGAAGCCGAGGCGATGAAAGGGCCAAGACGCTGACGCGCTTCGCGCGCCGTGCGAAAAAAAAGCGCCGGTCGATGCCGGCGCCCTATCCGTTTAATTCACGTCCTGCTGCACGTTCAATGCCTGTGCCGCCAGTCACGCGGCGGATGGGAATCCAGCCAGCGCGCTTTGGGGGTATGGATATGCGGGTGCCGGTGATGCATCACGAGAACCACCGCGACGCATAGCACCAGAATGACTCCCGCCATCAGGCTGATCATCGGCTCGGCCATCGCTACCTCCTTTTTGGTCCAGGGGCGATGCCTGTATTCTAGGCCTTGTTTCCGCCGCCGATTCATGCGTCATGCGAAAGCTAAGCACAAAAGCATCGTTGCGCCGCGAGGGCATCGCAAGCGTGTCGCGTCCGCGTGTCCTATAGTGCTTTTGCAAGCGAATCGACGACGACACAACTGGGAGACGCAGCATGGCGACATGGAAACCGGATCCGAGCTTCTACCCTTCCCCGCGGCTCGCGGCGAAAGCGCCGCGTGAAACGCTGGCCTACGTCGCGACGTTCGATCCTGAACGCCAGACGCCCGACAGGATCGCCGTCGTCGATGTCGATCCGGATTCGCCGGACTACACGAAAATCGTCGGCGAAATCTCGATGCCCGATACCGGCGACGAGCTGCATCACTTCGGCTGGAACGCCTGCTCGTCATGCCTGTGCCCGAACGCGCCGCATCCGCACATGGAGCGGCGCTATCTCGTCGTGCCGGGGCTGCGGTCGTCGCGCATTCATATCCTCGACACGAAGCCCGATCCGAAGAAGCCCGTCATCGTCAAAACGATCGAGCCCGCGGAGCTCGCGGAAAAAACCGGCTATACGCGTCCGCACACGGTGCACTGCGGGCCGGGCGGGATCTATATCACCGCGCTCGGCAACGCCGAAGGCAAGGCGCCTGGCGGCGTGCTGATGCTCGATCAGCAGAGCTTCGATCCGCTCGGCCGCTGGGAAGTCGATCGCGGCCCGCAGCAGCTCGCGTATGACGGATGGTGGCATCTCGGCTACGACACGATGGTCACGAGCGAATGGGGCACGCCCGATACCTTCGAGAACGGCCTCGTGCCGGACTTGCTGCTCGGCGCGAAGTACGGCCGCAAGCTGCATTTCTGGGACTTCACGAAGCGCAGGCACATTCAGGAAATCGACTTCGGCGACGAGTATCAGCTCGTGTTCGAACTGCGCCCCGCGCACGATCCGACCAAGCCATACGGCTTCGTCAATTGCGTGATCAGCCTGAAGGATCTGTCGTCGTCGATCTGGACGTGGTATCGCGACGGCGACAAATGGGCGGTGAAGAAGATCATCGACATTCCCGCCGAGCCCGCCGATGCCGATGCGCTGCCGCCGCTCCTCAAAGGCTTCGGCGCGGTCCCGCCGCTCGTCTCGGACATCGATCTGTCCATGGACGATCGCTTTCTCTACGTGTCCTGCTGGGGCACGGGCGACATGCTGCAATACGACGTCTCCGATCCGTTCGCGCCGAAGCTGACGGGCAAGGTGCGCATCGGCGGCGTGGTCGCGCGCGCGACGCATCCGGGCGCCGCGAATGGCGCGTTGAACGGCGGACCGCAGATGGTCGAGGTGAGCCGCGACGGCCGCCGCGTCTACTTCACCAACTCGCTCTACGGCGCGGTGGATGCGCAGTTTTATCCAGAAGGCATAGACGGCTGGATGGTGAAGCTCGACGCCGATCCGAACGGCGGCCTCGCCGTCGACGACAAGTTCTTCATCGACTGGCCAAAGGGGCATCGGCCGCATCAGATCCGGCTGCAGGGCGGCGATTGTTCGTCGGATTCGTACTGCTATCCCTGAGACGCCGCGAGCCGCTTCGCATGGACGCCGCGTCGCCCGCGCTCCTCTTGACAGCCGCGGGCCTCGGCGCGTTTCACGGCCTCAATCCGGCGATGGGATGGCTCTTCGCGGTCGCGCTCGGCCTGTATGCGCAGAGCCGCCGTGTCGCACTGGTATCGCTCGTGCCGATCGCGCTGGGTCACGCGGCATCGGTCGCGCTCGTGCTCGCGGGCGCGCTCACGCTCGGCATGGTGATCGGCCATGACGTGCTCGCGCGCGCATCCGGGGCGCTTCTGATCGGCTGGGGCGTGTGGAGTGCGTGGCGCGGGCACCGCGGACGGCCGACCGTCGGCATGCGCACCGGGCTGGCGGGCCTCGCGCTGTGGTCCTTCGTGATGTCGAGCGCGCACGGCGCGGGGCTGATGCTCGTGCCGGCGCTGTTGCCGCTATGCACCGGCCAGCTTGCGAACACCGCGTTCGAAGCCACCGCGCTGGCGCTCGCCGTCCACACCGCTGCGATGCTCGCCGTGATCGCCGCGATCTCCATGTTCGCGATGTCCCTTCAGGAACGCGGCGGCCTAGGCTTTCTGCGCAGCGGCTGGATCAACGTCGATTGGCTCTGGAGCGCGGCGCTGATCGCATGCGGCGTGTTTCTGCTCGTCTAGCCTCGATGCGCGTTCCCGGCGTGTCTCCCGGCGCGCCGGAAAAAACGCACTTTGCATGCGTGATGCACGGTGGCATTTTGCATGCATCGTGCGGAATTCAATCCCGCTGCGACACTGCTTCGGCGCCAGGCAGTTCGACCGTGGTCCATCCACCGCCCAGCGCCTTCACGAGCGCAACGCTCGCCGCCATGCGCCGCCGTTCGATGCGCACCGCCGTGCGCTGATCCGACAGCACGATGGCCTGCGTCACCACGACGCTCAGATACGTGATCGCGCCGTTCTCGTAGCGGTTGCTCACCTTGCCGAGCGCGCGCTGGGCGGCATCGACGGCATCGCGCTGCGCTTCGCTTTCGCGGCGCAGCACTTCCAGCGCGTTCAGGTTGTCTTCCACTTGTCCGAACGCGGTCAGCACCGTCTGGCGATAATCCGCGACGTTCTCGTCGTAGGCGGCGCGCGCCGCATCTTGAGCCGCCGCGCGTCCGCCGAAATCGAGCACCGTGAACGCGAGTTGCGGCCCGAGCGACCAGAAGCGGCTCGGCGCTTCGAGCCACGACGTAAAACGCGTCGCTTCGAGACCGCCCGTCGCGGCGAGCAGCAGGTTCGGGAAGAACGCGGCCGTCGCCACGCCGACGCGCGCATTCGCCTCGGCGACGCGCCGTTCCGCCGCTGCGATGTCCGGACGCCGCTCGAGCAGCGCGGACGGCACGCTGAGCGGCAACACGGCGAGCGCCGCGGACGGATGCGGCGAATGCGCTTCGTTGAGCGGCGCGACATCGAGCGCGAAATTCGACGGATTTTCGCCGACAAGGATCGCGATCGCGTTGACGAGGCTCGTGCGCGTGGTCTCGAGATCGATCCGTTGCGCCTGCGTCGCGCGCAACTGCTCTTCCGCCTGGGCCACGTCCGATTCCGCCGCGACGCCGCCCGCGAAGCGATCGCGCGTGAGTGCGAGCGCTTTCTCATAGGCTTGCAGCGTGGCGTCCAGCAGCCGCTCTTCCTCAACGGTGCCGCGCAGATCGAAGTAGTTGGTCGCGAGTTCGGCCTGCATCGACAGAATCGCGCTTTGCAGGTCGGCCGCGCTCGCCTGCGCTGCCGCGCGCCCCCCCTCGACGGCACGCGAGATGCGCCCCCACAGATCCGGCTCCCAGGAGATTTGCGCATCGACCAGATAGTCGGGCACGGTGATGCCCGCGCTCGATTTGTACAGCACGTTCGACGACACGCGCGACTGATTGAATGCAGCATTCGCGGTGATCGTCGGGAAGTAAGCCGAACGCGCCTGCGCGGCCGCGGCACGCGCCCCGCGATAACGCGCAGCGGCAGCGGCAACGGTCTGGTTCGCAGTCGCGACGCGTTCTTCGAGCGCGTTCAGTTGCGGGTCGCCATACGCCTCCCACCAGGGCGCGCGCGGCTTCGCATCGGCGGGATGCGCGGGCTTCCAGTCTTGCGATGCCGCGGCGGACGCAGCAGGCGGCACATCGGACGGCGTCTGCGATTTATAGGCCGCGGGCACCGGCACGTCGGGCCGAACGTAATCCGGGCCGACCGCACAGCCCGCCGATGCGGCGATAGTTAGCCCTGCAACGATTCGGACCGATGCGCGCATCATCACGATTCGTTTCCTTCCTGCTTCGCCGCCCCGCCGCGCGCGCCCTCGCGTCCGATACGCACCGCCGCGCCGTCGATGATCGAATCGGGCGGATTCACGATCACACGCTCGTCGCCATTCAACCCGGAAACGATGGACACGCGCGTGCCGTAGTCCGTGCCGAGCATGATAGGCAGGAGCTTCACGCGATTGTTCGCATCGACGCTCGCGGCATGCACGCCATCGGGACGAAACAGCAGCGCATTGCCCGGCAGCATGAAGGAAGGATTCGCGCTCGTCAGACGAAAGCGCACCTGCGCATATGCACCTGCGAGCAAGTCGCCCGTCGGATTCTTTACATCGACTTCGACACGCATCGTGCGCGCGACGGGATCGACCGCGCCCGCCGTGCGCACCGTGACGCCGTCGAACTTGCGGTTGCGCTCCTCGTTGAGCAGCAACTCCGCGGGCAAACCGACCGAAATCATGCGCGCATACGCCTGCGGCACATCGACGAACACGCGCAACGTCGACGCATCCTGAATGTGAAAGAGCTCGCGGCCCGCACTGCCGCTGCCCGCATCGATCAACTGCCCGACATCCGTATTGCGCGCCGTGACGACGCCATCGAACGGCGCATAGATCTTTTGGAACGACACGAGCTGTTCGAGCCGCGACACGTTCGCCTGCGCCGCATTCAGCGCGGCTTCCTTCGCGAGCATGTCGCCGTTCTTTTCATCGGTTTCCTGACGCGACACCGAATTGTTCTTCAGCATCTCCGCCCAGCGTTGCGCGGTCGTCTTTGCAAGCAGATAGTTCGCGCGCGCCGTTTGCGCATCGGCGCGGGCCTGGCGAAGCTGATCGTTGATCTCGGGCGCATCGATCTCCGCGAGCAACTGCCCCTTCTTCACCTTCGTGCCGATATCGACGGTCCAGCGCTTCAGATAACCATTCGTGCGCGCGAAGATCGGCGCATCGGAGAACGCGCGGATATCGCCGGCCAACACGAGATCCTGCGACGCCTTCATGCGCGTCGGCTTGATGACTTCCACCGTCTGCACGCCATGCTCGTTCGCATCGCGCTCGAGTTCCGCATGCGCCGCGCGCCGCGAGAGTATGCCTTGCGCGACGAGCCCGACGACCACCACGAGCGCGATCACGAGCCATAAACGCCCTCGCCGCGTGATGCCCGATCGTTGCGACCCCTGCTCTTCCATTCTTGCTCCACCCACTGATCGATTGTTTTATTGCGCCGCTTCTCTGGCCGTGGCGCCTGGTCCCTTGCCGCGTGCTTCCATGCGCCGGTAGATCATCGAGAACACGACCGGCACGAAGAACAATGTCGCGACCGTGCCGACCATCAGCCCGCCGATCACCGCGCGCCCGAGCGGCGCATTCTGCTCGCCGCCTTCGCCGAGACCGATCGCCATCGGCACCATGCCGATCATCATTGCGAGTGCCGTCATCAGCACCGGCCTGAAGCGCGAGTAGCCTGCTTCGAGCGCGCAGCGCACCGCATCGCCGTGCTCGGCGAGCGCCGCGCGCGCGAAGCTCACCACGAGAATGCTGTTCGCCGTCGCGATGCCGATACACATGATCGCGCCCGTCAACGCGGGAATCGACAGCGTCGTATGCGTGAGGAACAGCATCCACACGATGCCCGCGAGCGCGCCCGGCAATGCGGTGATGATGATGAACGGATCGAGCCACGACTGGAAGTTCACGACGATCAACAGATACACGAGCACGACCGCGAGAATGAGGCCGAACGCGAGCCCGGAGAACGATCCGTTCATCGTCTCGACCTGGCCGCGCATGTCGATCGACGAGCCTTTGGGCAACTCGCCGCGCGCTTCGTCGATGATGCGTTGCACGTCGTCGGATACCGCGCCGAGATCGCGCCGCTCGGTCGTCGCATAGAGATTGATGGTGGTCTGCGCGTTGTAGTGATACACGACCGCATCGCGCGCGCCGCGCGATAGCGTTGCGAGCGCGCCGAGAATATTGGTCTTGCCGCTCGCGGACGTGACCGGAATGTTGGCCACCGATTGCAGCGAGTTCATGTCGTATTGCGGCGCCGTCGTGATGACGTTGTAGCTCACGCCGTTCACCGGATTGAGCCAGAACGTGGGCGTCGTCTGCTGGCTGCCGGAGAGCGTGATGAGCAGGTTGTTCGCGACGTCGCGCTGCGTGAAACCCGCTTGCAGCGCTTTGGTGCGATCCACTTCGACATTGATCGATGGCAGATCGGACGGCTGCTGGATGCGCGCATCGACGAGCCCCGGCACGCGGCGGATCTTTTCCAGCAAGCGGTTCGCGAGTGCGCGATTGGCCTGCGCATCGCGTCCGGTAATGGCGATGTCGATCGGCGCGGGCACGCCGAAGTTGAGAATCTGACTCACGATATCCGCGGGCAGAAACGAGAACGTCACGCCGGGAAACTCCTGCGGCAGGCGCTTGCGCAACTCATGGATATAGCCTTCGGTCGGCGCGTGATCTTCGTTCAGGCTGATGAGCACGTCGGCATCGGCGGAACTGACCGTACCCGTGTTGCTGTACGAGAGATTGATGCCCGACACCGGCAAGCCCATGTTGTCGATGATCGAGCGAATCTCGCCGCGTGGAATGAGTTGCCTGATGCGCGCATCGACGCGGTCGGTGAGTGCCGCCGTTTCCTCGATGCGCGTGCCGGTCTTCGCGCGCAAATGCAGCGCAATCACGCCTGAATCGATCGACGGAAAGAAGTCGCGTCCGAGGAACGGTGCAAGCCCGAGCGAAAGCAGGCAGCACAGCAGGAACAGCGATGCAAAGCGTCCCGGATGCAAAAGCCGCGCTTCGAGAAAACGTCGATATCGATTGCGCACGGATTCGAAGTGACGCTCGAACGCGAGATGGATGCGCACGAACGGATTGCGCGATCCCTTCATCGACTCGACATCGCCGCCCATGTGCTCGTGATGACGCAACAGGTATTTCGCGAGCGTCGGAACGAGCGTGCGCGAGAAGAAGTACGACGCGAGCATCGCGAACACGACGGCCTCGGCCATCGGCACGAAGAGGTAATGCGCGACGCCGGTCAGCAGGAACATCGGAATGAACACGATGCAGATCGAGAGCGTGGATACGAGCGTCGGCACTGCGATCTGTTGAGCGCCGTCGAGGATCGCCTGCTCCAGTTCCTTGCCCTGCTCCAGGTTCTGGCTGATATTTTCGATTGCAACTGTCGCATCGTCGACGAGAATGCCGACCGCCAGCGCGAGGCCGCCCAGCGTCATGATGTTGATGGTCTGCCCGATCGCGGAAAGCGCGACGATGGACGTCAGCATCGAGAGCGGTATGGAGATCGCGATGATGAGCGTCGCGCGCCAGCTTCCCAGGAAGAGCAGGACCATCAGCGCGGTCAGGCCAGCCGCGATCACCGCTTCGCGCAACACGCCCGACACCGATGCGCGCACGAAGAGCGATTGATCCGCGACCGGCTCGATCTTGAGCGAGTCGGGCACCATGCCGCGCAAGGTCGGCAACAGGTTCTTCACGCGCGCGACGATATCGAGCGTCGATGCATTGCCGCTCTTGTTGATCGTGAGTAAGGACGCGCGCGTGCCGTTCACGCGCACGATATTGGTCTGCGGCTGAAAACCGTCGCGCACATGGGCGACGTCCTTGATATAGATCGTGCCGCCCGGACCCGTGCGGATCGGGATGTCGTTGAGCCCTTCTATCGAGCCCGGGCTCGCGTTCAGGCCGACCGAGTACTCCGTCGAACCGATCTTCGTCGTGCCCGTGGGAAGAATGAGGTTTTGCGCGCTGATCGCATTGACGACATCGGTGGGCGCGAGGTTCTTCGCCTGCAGCTTGCGCGAGTCGATATCGACCATGATCTGCTGCTGCTTGCCGCCATAAGGCAGCGGCACCGACGCGCCCTGCACGGTCGCGAGTTGCGTCTTCAGGAAGCTGTTGCCGAAGTCGTAGAGCTGCTGCTCGGTGAGTTCAGCCGAGGACAACGCGAGCCGCAGAATCGGCACCGTCGATGCATTGAAGCGCAAGATGTTGGGCGGCGTGATGCCGGGCGGCAGCGAGCGCAATTGCGTCTGCGAAAGCGCGGTGATTTCCGCGATCGCTTCATCGACATTCGCGTTCGGCTGAAAGTAGATGCGAATCACCGCGATGCCCGGCAGCGATTCCGACTCGATGTGCTCGATGTCGTTGACCGCCACCGACAAGCCGCGTTCGTAATTCAGCGTGATGCGGCGCTCCATCTGATCGGGCGGCAGGCCCGTGTACGACCAGATGACGCTGACTACCGGAATATCGATGTTGGGGAAGATATCGGTCGGTGTGCGCAGGATGACGAGCGGACCGATGATCAGCAAGAGCAGCGACAGGACGATGAACGTGTACGGGCGCTTGAGCGCGAGTCTGACGATCCACATCTAAATTCTGCCTGCCCCGTTTGGTGTTCGTTATTCGAATACTGTTCGACGACTGCGCGAATGCACCCGCTACGATGACACAACAGAAGCTTACAAAACAATTCGCGCAAACGGTTGCGAGGGTTTATGCGGAAAGATTTCTGCAGAAGAATGCGGAGCCGCACCGGAAATGGAACAAGTGCTTCCAATTGGTGGGAATCGAATGGCGCCTCGCGGAACGCGAGGCGCTGAATAAACAGGGTTCAGACGGTTGCGGAACGTAGATCGAGCACGCGTTTCGCCTTGCCCGTTGCAGTCGTCGGCAGTGCGCCGGAATCGAGCACGCGCACTTGCGTCGATACGCCGACCATCGTCTTCACGCGGCTTTGCAACTCGCGCGACAGACCGGCACGTTCGCTCTCGTTCAACGTCGCGCAGACTTCGGCGCGCGCTTCGACCGAAACCGACAGCGAATCCATGTGGCCCTCGCGCGATACGCACAATTGATACTGACCGCTCAAACGCGGAATCGCGAGAACCAATTCTTCAATCTGGCTCGGGAACACATTCACGCCGCGAATGATGAGCATGTCGTCCGAGCGGCCCGTGATCTTCGCGAGGCGGCGCATCGAACGCGCGCTCGGCGGCAGCAAAGACGTGAGATCGCGCGTGCGGTAGCGGATCATCGGCATCGCTTCCTTCGTGAGCGACGTGAAAACGAGCTCGCCCGTGGCGCCTTCGGGAAGCACCTCTCCCGTCACCGGATCGATGATCTCGGGATAGAAATGATCTTCCCAGATGGTCGGGCCGTCCTTCGTTTCGATGCATTCGCATGCGACGCCCGGACCCATGATTTCCGAAAGCCCGTAGATATCGAGCGCCTGAATGCCCGCGCGCGTTTCGATCTCGCTGCGTAAGCCCTGGCTCCACGGCTCCGCGCCGAAGATGCCGATCTTGAGCGACGTGTTGGCCGGGTCCATGCCCTGTCGCGCCATCTCGTCGAGCAGATTCAACATGTACGAAGGCGTGACGAGTATGATTTTCGGCTCGAAGTCGCGGATCAGTTGCACCTGCTTCTCGGTCTGGCCGCCCGACATCGGCACGACCATGCAGCCCAGACGTTCCGCGCCGTAGTGAATCCCGAGGCCGCCTGTGAAAAGGCCATAACCGAAGGCGTTATGCAGCGTATCGCCCTTGCGCCCGCCCGCGGCGCGAATCGAACGCGCGGTGACGTTCGCCCATGTGTCGATATCCTTCGCCGTGTAGCCGACCACGGTCGGCTTGCCTGTCGTGCCGCTCGATGCATGCACACGCACGACCTGATCCCGCGGCACCGCAAAGAGTCCGAAGGGATAGTTGTCACGTAAATCGGTTTTCGTCGTGGTCGGAAACCGTGCGAGATCGGACAGCTCGCGCAAGTCGTCGGGATGCACACCTGCCGCGTCGAATGCGCGACGATAGTGCGGCACGTTCTCATAGGCGTGTCGCAACGTCCACTTCAGGCGTTCGAGTTGCAGCGCCTGAAGCTCGTCACGGCTCGCGCGTTCGATCGGTTCCAGTTCGCTCTGCTGTGCAATGGTTTGGACCATGGTTGTCTCCTGCATGAATGATCGATGAGTGAATGACGCGAATTCGCTTTAGTGGAAGCGTTGGTCTGAATAGCGCAAGCCAGCGATGAGTGGCGATGCGCGATAGCGGTCTTCGCCGTAATGCGCCGTGAGATGGAGCAACACATCGTGAATGCGCGCGATGCCGATGCGCTCGCCCCACGCAAGCGGCCCGAGCGGATAGTTCACGCCCTTCTCCATCGCGAGATCGAGATCCGCGCTCGTGCAGACGCCCTGATTCACCGCCTCCGCCGCTTCGTTGACGAGCATCGCAACGGTGCGCATCACGGCCATGCCGGCGATATCTTTCAATGGCACCACGGCATAGCCAGCCTTCGTCAGTGCGCCGGCTGCGGCAGCGTAGGCATCGTCGGCGCATTGACGCGCTCGCGTGATCGCGACGCTTTGCGCGGTCGCATAATCGAGCGCGAGATCGATCAGCACGATGTTGTCGATGCCGAGCGCGTGCGCGCGTTCGGTGGCGGTGCGTCCATCGGTCAGAAAGAGATAAGCATCGTCGATTTGCGCGACGAGGCCGGGCATATCGTTACGGCTCGCGCTCGCTTCGGCGAGGCGCGCTTGCAGTCGCTCATACAACGGGGCGCTTTCACCGGGCACGATCTTCGAAGGCGTGCGCGTATGCGTCTCGATGCGCGCAGCAGGCTTCGCGGCGTTGGCGCCATAGTCATAGAAGCCGCGTTCCGTCTTTCGACCCAGAAAGCCCGCATTCACCAGTTCCTGCTGAATCAGCGAAGGCGTGAAGCGCGGATCGTTGAAGTACGCGTTGAACACCGATAGCGTCACGGCGAAGTTCACATCGTGACCGATCAGGTCCATCAGTTCGAACGGGCCCATTCTGAAGCCGCCCGAATCGCGCATGACGGCATCGATGGAAGCTGCGTCCGCGCCCTGCTCGTTGAGCACGCGCAGAGCTTCGGCATAGAAGGGCCGCGCCACGCGATTGACGATGAAACCCGGCGTCGACCTTGCATGAACCGGCCTCTTGCCCCATGCGGCCGACGTCGCGTAGACCGTTTGCGCAACGTCATGCGATGTTGCGAGTCCACGCACGACTTCGACGAGCGCCATCAGCGGCGCGGGGTTGAAGAAGTGCATGCCGACCACACGCGACGGATGCTTCAGGGGCGCAGCGATCGCCGTGATCGAAATCGACGACGTGTTGGTCGCGAGTATGCACTCGGGCGTGACGATGCTTTCGAGTTCGCTGAACAATGCACGCTTGACATCGAGCCTCTCGGCGACGGCTTCGATCACGAGCGATGCCGTGCGCATGTCCGCGAGGTTCGTCACGCTATGCGCGCGGTCGATGGCCTTGTGTCCCGTGGCCTGATCGAGCCTCTTCTTGTCGATCAGGCGCTGCACGTTGGCCGCGATGCTCGAGCGCGCCTTGTCGAGCGCTTTCCCGTCGAGATCGTAAAGCAGCACGGTGTGTCCCGCGAGTGCCGCGACTTGTGCGATGCCCGCGCCCATCGCCCCCGCGCCGATCACGCCGACGACCGCCGATGACTGAATGGCCTGTGTCATGTTTCGCAGCCCTCAGACGCGCTCGATCGCGATGGCGATGCCCTGGCCCACGCCGATGCACATCGTGCACAGCGCATAGCGGCCGTTGCGGCGTTCCAGCTCGTACAGCGCGGTCGTGACGAGACGCGCGCCGGATGCACCGAGCGGATGGCCGAGCGCAATGGCGCCGCCGTTCGGATTCACGCGTGGATCGTCTTCGGCGAGACGCAGTTGACGCAGCACCGCGATGCCTTGCGATGCGAAGGCTTCATTGAGTTCGATGACGTCGAACTGTTCCAGCGCGAGCCCTGTGCGCGCGAGGAGCTTCTTCGTCGCGGGCGCGGGACCGATGCCCATGATGCGTGGCTCGACGCCCGCCGTCGCCATGCCGATGATGCGTGCGCGCGGCGTAAGTCCGTGGCGCCGGGCCGCCTCCTCGTTCGCAATGATGAGCGCACACGCACCATCATTTACGCCCGATGCATTGCCCGCCGTCACGCTGCCGTCAGGGCGCACGACGCCCTTCAGTTTGGCGAGCGTTTCGAGCGTGGTTTCGCGCGGATGCTCGTCGCGATCGATCGCGATCGTTTCGCCCTTCTTTTGCGGCACGTTCACTGCAACGATCTCCTGCGCGAGCGTGCCATCGGCCTGTGCGCGCGCGGCGCGTTGCTGGCTGCGCAGTGCGAAGCGGTCCTGCGCATCGCGCGTGATGCCGAAATCGACGGCGACGTTTTCCGCGGTCTCGGGCATCGAATCGACGCCATAGCGCTCGCGCATTGCGCGATTGATGAAACGCCAGCCTATGGTGGTATCGAAGATGTCGGCCGACCGCGAGAACGCGCTCGACGCCTTGCCCATCACGAAAGGCGCACGCGTCATGCTCTCGACGCCGCCCGCGAGATAGAGCGAGCCATCGCCCGCCTTAATGGCGCGCGCCGCGCTGCCGACCGCATCCATGCCCGAACCGCACAAGCGGTTGATTGTCGAGCCGGGTACGTCGATGGGCAAGCCCGCCAGCAGGCCCGACATGCGCGCGACGTTGCGGTTGTCCTCGCCTGCCTGGTTCGCGCAGCCGTAGATCACATCGTCAACCTGCGTCCAGTCCACCGATGCATTGCGCTTCATGAGCGCGGTGATGGGCACGGCGCCGAGGTCGTCGGCGCGGACGTCCTTGAAAACACCACCATAGCGGCCGATGGGCGTACGAATAGCATCGCAGATGAAGGCTTCAGTCATGACAAGTCTCGATGTGGAGGATGATCGATCACAACGAAGCCGTGCAATGGTTGCATTGCTAACGACTTCGCGCTTGAATTGATTGATTGGAAATCTTCGGCTTCACACGCATCGTTGCGATGCGCGTCTTTCGCTGCAGCAAGAACGACGTTCAGCGCTCGTCGAAACTCACGACCACCCGCTCGCTCACCGGATGACATTGGCAAGTCAGCACGAAGCCGTCATCGATTTCATGTTGTTCGAGCGTGTAGTTCTTTTCCATCTTCACTTCGCCTTCGAGCAC
>NZ_JALQDT010000018.1:0-75421 GCF_023631085.1 Caballeronia sp. INML1
TCTGCCGCACCAGCGTCTTGCGATAGGCCTCGGGCATCCAGTCCTGCGGCTCGATCTTGCCGTCGGCTTGCATCACCGCGTCAAAGCGGGCCTGTTCGGGTGCGGCGGCGCCAGGGGCCGCTTCGCTTGTGTGCGTGGGACTCGGGAGGTCGAGGGATTGGGTGTACATGCGGAGTTCCACCGTCTTTTCTAAGATACGATGGAGCCGAGTATAACTATTAACCGACCGTCCGGTTGATTAATTTTGCTTGCGGCTATTTCGACTTAAATAGCATCGCGTTAACCCGATGCGATCACACGTCTGAGCGCCCAGCGTCGGCGCGCAAAAAAGCCCAGCCGTACAGACGGACTGGGCAAAACCACCGGTTATCCGGCAGCGGAGGTCGCTTCACGCCTTGCGTAAGTCACGCCGAGAAGCGCATTTCGAGTTTTGGATGCAATCGACCAGCACGCGGCACATTACGAGCACGGATCGGCGGACATCTTGAACTGGTTCACTGCCCGAAGAAGACACCCTGCGGATCGACCCGCTTGCTGCCACGGCCCGATTGCGACGCCGCACCCGTCGATGACCCATATCCTTCAGCCTGCACTTGGGCGAGGCGCACATCGGCGACGCGCGTTTCGGCTGCCTGCAATTTCGCCGGGTAAGACGCGTCTTCCGCGATGGGCGAATAACCGGCCTTCTCCAGTTGGACGAGTTCCCCGCGGACTTCGGCGCGACTCACGGGTGCGCTCGATTGCGCGAACGACGCAAGCGGTGTGGACAAGATGGCGGCTGCGATAACTGCATTGACCCACGATTTCATTTGACTCTCCCTGATATTCCGATGAAGCCCGGCGCGCTTCGAATTCATGACATGCCGAGCGAACGACCGAAGTGTAGGGGCATAGCCGCGGATGATCATTCACAGCGTCAAGGAAGCATCTTTGCAAAATCAGTAAAGAAAGGGTCTCACGGGGGAGATCCATAATGCAGCGTAACGTCGGCAGAACGGCAGCGAGGCTCTATCGGAGCCGAATCGAAAACGATTTCGACGCCACGCAAAACGCGTCCGTCCGATTATTCCTATATCGACAAAGATCATTCAACGGAAACGAGAATGATCTTCGGAACGCGCGTCTTTACACTCCGTTCACAAGCTGCTTAAGACCAAACCGGCAGTATGATCAGATATCCGAATCGGAGGTAGTCAACATGAAGACGTTCATTTCCACCGTCGCAGTCGCCGCAGCGCTCGCCATTCCCGCCCTTTCCTTTGCGCAGCAGTCGGATGCGCCCGTCACCCGCGCTCAGGTGCGTGCCGAGCTCGTCCAACTCGAAAAAGCCGGCTACAACCCGAACATCAGCGACCCGTCGTATCCGTCGAACATCCAGGCAGCGCAAGCTCGCGTGAGCGCAACGCAACTCGCGCAAGCACCGACGCAATCGAGCGACTACGGCTCGGTCGCTAACGGCGCGTCGCAGTCGGGTCGCACGACCGGCGCCCAATCGCGTGCACTCGGCGCCTACTTCGGCCAGTAAGCGCGCAGCTTCGACAGCCAATTCGCATCGGCTTTGGCGCAACGGGGCGACATCCGCGAGATGTCGCCCCGTTGCGTTTTGCATGCGAAATGCTTTATCCATGATGGCATGTTGCATTCGACACATTCGATACGAGCGGCGTTAGCAGGCCATCCCCCGCCAGGCTCAGTTCGCCGGAATCGTAACGACCGGCGACTTCGCCGTGTCCGTGACCTCCGCGAGCGCCATCAGGTTCTGCACGACCGTGAACGCGTATTTCGAATCGAAGTCGCCGCGATCGATCCAGTAGTGGGACTTGTCATAGAGCGCGCTCACATATGCGTCCCGCGGCACCTTCTCGCCCACCTTCACGATGATGGTCGGCCGCGTCTCCCCGCCGATCAGCCCGATGCCCGGCTTGGTCGCGCCGCTGCCGACCTGCTCGTCGGGCACTGCGATCTGCGCGCCCAGATCGGTGAGGATGCCGAGCACCGAGCGCGTGACCATCGGAACGCGGTTCCGATCCGACGACTGTCCATAGACGATTTCGTAAGTCTTCATCTTCGGCGAAAGGTGCAGGAGCCTTCTCACGAGCGTGAGATCCTCGACGACTTCCTTGTTCGACCCGCTGCGCGTCGCGCCTAGCGTGATGAAGACGCCGCCCTTGTCGGGGCTGTTGCCCTTCGCGCTCTTGTCGCTCTTGCCGTTCTTGTCATCCGTGTTACGCGTTTCGATGTTGAGTTCGCCCGCCAGCTGTAGCCTGCGCAACGCCTGCAGGAGCAGGAAGAACTCGGGCGAGCCCGATGCGTTCGGCCCGCCCAGTGCGTTGCCATTCTGCAAGCCGCTGATCGACTGCGCGGTGATGCGCAACAGCAGATCGATCGGAATGCCGCTTTCGGCGAGCGGCAATACGAGCGTAGGGGAAAGCGGACGAATATAGGCGCTTGCATAGGCATCGCCGGTCGTCGGTGTGAACGTGAACGTCGGATGATTCGAGTAGGAGACGCTGCCTGTCGCCTGCGCGTAGTTCGGCTGCGCGCCCGAGCCGGCATTGAGCACGACGCCGCCCGTGGTATCGAACGTATACGCGGCGATGATGCTGCTCACGGTGAGAAACGACGGCGCGTCCGCGAAGCGCAATCCGACAATCGCGGCAAGTATTTCACGCTTTTTCGCATCGCCGAGCGCGCGGGCGTAATCGACCTGATCGGCCTTGAGGCGGCCCGGGCCGATGCCCGCGCAGCCTGCTGCGAGAAAGGAGACGGAGAGAATGGCAACCGATAAGGCTTTCCTTGTCATGGCTCTATATGAAGGAGATAAGGAGGATCGACGGCCCACGGCCGCGGAACACCCGGGCCGAAGCCGCAAAATTCATACCGTTGGGAGCCTGGCGCGCACGATCGCTTCCGGCGCGTTGCACGCCGGTTCATCGAAGGCTTTTGCGACCCGAGGTGCCTTGTCAGGCCGCAAGCGAAGTCGTCTTACGAAGCGCCGTGCCGCTGCGCTTTCGACTGAGCCTGCTTGTCCTGCGATGTCTCTTGAGCGATGTGACGGCTCGCTTCCCTGTGCTGCGCGACGAGCGCATCGAGCCGGTCCTGCGCGAAGCGCGGCCCGTCGTCGCGTGCGAAAGCGGGTGCGGCGAGCGTCGCTGCCGCAAGGACGATGACCGTGGCGAAAGGCGTTCTTTTCATGATTCACCCCGCGATTGAACGCGGCAGGCCCCGAGTGCCGCCGCGAGACTAGGATCGCACATCGGCCGCAACGCTGCGCGGCGCGTGCGTGCTTCATTGCTCCTGGCATCCCTCGTCTTTCCGCCAAAATCCAGCATGCCTTCGCATGAGCGCCGTTTGCACCGTTCGCGTGCTTGCGCACCGCGCGCGAATTACCTATTCCTTACTTGACGGCGTCTTTTGTCATACCGGCGCCGCGACGAACGGCACACACGGAGACCCGCGCGCTCATGAATCTCGCCATCTTCTTCGACGGCACGTGGAACGAGCCCAACGACCGCACCAATGCGTATCTGCTCTATAAGCTCGCGCCCGAGACCGACCAGCAGGAAACCTTCTATGTCCCCGGTGTCGGCACGCAAGGCAACGGGCTTTTCTCGCTCGCGAACAAGTTTCTCGGCGGCGCGTTCGGCGACGGTCTGAGCGACAACATCAAAAGCGGCTACGCGTGGCTATGTCAGCGCTACAAGTCCGATGCGAAGATCTACATCTTCGGCTTCAGCCGTGGCGCCTATTCCGCGCGCAGCCTCGCCGGGCTGATCCGCAAATGCGGACTCGCGAACGACTGGAGCCCGCAGTCGATCGATCAGGCGTATGGCGTTTATCGCGACAAGGACGTCGGGCCTGCCGATCAATCGGTGGTCGAGTTTCGCAAGCAGTTCACGCGGGAAGTCGATGTCGAATTCATCGGCGTATGGGATACCGTCGGTGAACTCGGCATTCCGCTCGACGGCGTGCCGGTGCCGGGCTTTTCGAGCTACTACAAGTTCCACGACACGACGCTCTCGAACAGAACCAGGGCGGCTTATCACGCGATCGCCGCGAACGAGTTTCGCTCGCTCTACAAGCCGACCTTGTGGACGCCCGGCGCCGACACGCGCGGCAGCAATCTGCCCCTCGAGCAACGCTGGTTCGCGGGCGCGCATGCGAACGTGGGCGGCGGCTACGTCACGCCGCCGCGCACGCCCGAGGATCTGCTGCCGCTCATTCCCGCCGAGTGGCTTCGCAGAAAGGCAGCGGACCACGGCCTTTCGATCGGCGGTCCGATCGCGATACCGCCGCAGGCGTTCCAGTCGCAGCCGATCGATTCGTACACCGAGTTCACCGCGCATCACCCGTTTTTGCAGGCCGTGTGCAAAAAGGAGCCACGCGTAGCGGGAACGGCGTTGAATGAAACAATCGACCCGAGCCTGCTTCAACGCTTGAGCGCGCCCGGTTTTCTCGACATGTATCCGGCGCTCGTCGCGCAGCTGAAAACGCTGCCCGTCGGAGATTAATTCAGGAATCCGCATCGCCTGACGACTTGTGTGCGCATGCCCGCACACGTCGTTAAAAAACGATGCCTAGAATTCGTCTATCAAACGTTTGCGATGCGAACGAATCGCAGATTTCGACGCAGTGCTTTCGACGGCCGCGCGTAAGTAGTTGCATGTGAAACCATCTGCCCGAGGCGCGTGGCTCGGGCCGACGTCCGCCCGCAGCCTATGCTCCGCCCGGACACGAGGAGACCGGCATGAGCACGACTACGACGACGGACTTCACCGGGCATGGCGCGCCGGCCGACATCGACGCCCAGACGAACGACGACGACTTCAGCGACGGCGAGCCCGGCCCGCGCGCGGCGGCGGACATCGCCAAGTGCGAGGCGCTGATCTCGCATGCGGCCGAAACCGGGACCATCCTCGAGAAGACCGACGTCGATGCGGTGCGCGGCGCCCGGGCCGCCTTCGATCAAGGCATCTGGAGCCGTGCGATCGGCAGCGCGTTCTACGGCGCGATGAGCCGCATCGCGGCATCGGTGCAGTATCCGGGGCGACGCATCGTCGTCGATCTCGATCACTGCCGCGACCTCGTTTCGTATGGCGCGAAGAATGGCAAACCGCTCGACGAGCACGATATCGAAGCGATGTCGAAGGCGCGCACCGCGCAGCAGGACCACACGTGGAATCCCGAAATCGAGAGCGCGTTCTACGCCGCGATGAGCCGCATCGCGCACGCGGTGACGCCCGTCGTCGCCGAAACGGCGGGCGACGAAGCGCGGCGAGGCGCACGCCGTGCGATCCGCATCTACACGCATTCGGCGATCGCGCTGACGCTGCTCGTCGTGTCGCTGTCGTGTCTGCTCTTCGTGGCAAATCAGGTGTCGACGGATATCGCGACCGTCGTCAAGGCGAACGATGCAGCCGCGCTGACGCTGCATAACCAGTTGCAGGCGCACGCGGTCGCCATTGCCGATGCCGACAAGAAAGACTCGGCCGCCGTGGTAGCGCTGCAGAACTCGCAGCCCGCCTTGCAGATCAAGGAGGAACTGCAGCGCTTCGCGACCAACAATCGCCAGCTCTTCGCGGACGTGTCACGCATCAGCGCGTTCACGACGAGTCTCGGGCTCGGCGCGATACGCAGTCCCTATAAAGCGCCCTGCGACGCCGAGGAAAACGTGCTCAATTTCCAGGGCGCGTATCGCACGTCGCATTCGCCGAAGTATTACGGCGGCAAGGCCACGAGCGGCGACTGGCAATGCAATCCCGACGTCGCGCGCAAAGTGCTGGAAATCACACTGCCGCTGCTGGCGAAGCCTAGCGCCGAGCCCGGCGACACTCACCTGCCGACCGATGTCGAAGCCGTCGCGCAAGGCTTTCAGAAAATCGCGGTGTATCAGGACATTCGCGCGATGGCGCTGTATGCGAACGACATCATTCTGTCGATCGTCGGCGCGGTGACGGGCTTCCTGTTGCCGGTGCTCTACGCGTGGCTCGGCGCGTGCGCCGCGATCCTGCGGCAGCTCTCCGCCGATTCGGCGGCCAACACGTTCCACCCGGAACATTCGAAGGTCGCCAACCGCGCACACGTGACGAGTGCGATCATCGTCGGCATCTCGATCGGGCTTTTCAGCAAACTGCTGGAAGGCGGCAAGGAAGTGTCGCCGCTCGCGATCGCGTTCGTCGCGGGCTACGCGTCGGACAAATTCTTCTTTTTCGTCGATCGGCTCGTCGCCGCGATGTTTCCGCCGCGCGGCGATCCGCCCGCGAGAACCCCGCGACCCGACGGCGGTGCGCTGCGCGCCACGGGTCTCGCGAAGAACACCGCAAGGACGGCGATGCCGGGAGGCACCCCTGTCGGGCCGCCGCCCGGCGTGTGAGCTTCAGGTCTCGTCGAGCTCGAACTCGACGCTCGGATAATCCTGCAGACGGCCCATCACCTCGGCCTCGCGCTCGCTCGTGAAAAGGCCGTCGAGATAATCGAATGACAGCTTGCCGGCGAGCGCCTTCAACGCAAGCTCGGCGCTGCGCTTCGGCTCCGTGACGAGATCGCCCGAATCCATGCAGGCGCAGAACTGTCCGTTCTTCGAATCCATCGCGCCGATGTCGATGACCTTGCCGTCGACGTTCTGCGCGAGCACGCGCTGCTCCACCGCGAAGAGCCTGAACGGGCGTTCGAGACTTGCGCGCCGCTCTGCTTTGCCTTCCTTGCTTTCATGATCGACCATGGTGCGATTCTCCGGTCCGGGCATCGATCGAAACAATGCAGCAAAGGCCGCGCCCGCGGCCTGTGCGTTGCAGCATCGACGCGCCTTTCCTGCACGCGCCGCGCCGTCCTACATTGAACCATCGGGCACGCAAACAGAGGAGCAGTCACCGTGAATGCAACCATGAGCGGCAAGATCGCGGTCATCACTGGCGCGAGCCGCGGACTCGGACGCAGCGCCGCACTCAAGCTCGCGCAGCAGGGCTGCGGCGTGATCGGCACCTACAACCGCAATGCGCAAGCCGCGCAATCGCTCGTCGATGAAATCGCGAAAGGCGGCGGCAAGGCAGCCGTGCTGGCGCTCGACGTCGCCCGGTGCGAGACCTTCGAGGCCTTCGGGGACGCGCTCTGCAAGACGCTCGAAGACACCTTCGAGCGCGAGAACTTCGATTTTCTCGTGAACAACGCGGGCATCGGCGTTCATGCGCTCTTCGCGCAAACCACGCCCGCGCAGTTCGACGAGCTCGTCAACATCCAGTTGAAGGGACCGTTCTTTCTTACGCAGACTCTCCTGCCTTATCTCCACGAGGAAGGCGCGATCCTGAACGTGTCGAGCGGGCTCACGCGTTTCGCGTTGCCGGGATTTGCGGCGTATGCCGCGATGAAAGGCGGAATCGAGGTGCTCACGCGCTATCTCGCGAAAGAGCTCGGGCCGCACGGCATTACGGTGAACACCATCGCGCCGGGGGCGATCGAAACGGACTTCGGCGGCGGCGTCGTGCGTGACGATCACGACACCAATCGGTTCATCGCGGATAACACGGCGCTCGGGCGCGCCGGTTTGCCGGACGATATCGGCGGTGCGATCGTGGCGATGCTCTCGGACGGCAATCGGTGGATGACAGCGCAGCGCGTGGAGGTGTCGGGGGGAATGTTCATCTGAGGCAACGATTGCACTGCGCGCAAAAAAAACCCGGACGCACGAGGCGTCCGGGTTTTGCATACAACATGCGTAATGCCTAATGCATCACGCCGCGAAGCGTCGCTTAGAAGCGGTGGATGATACCCACGCCTGCCGCGAACATGCTGCGCGATGCCGACGGTGCGCTCTGGAAGCCATCGCCGATCGTCGCGTTCGCTGCCGTCTGACGGTTCGCCGTCGTGCCCGAAGGCACTGCCAGCGTGTTGCCGTTCGCGCGCTGGAATGCTTCCAGTGCGTACAGGCCCGTGCGCTTGGACAGCGAGTAGTACTGGGACAGGTTGAACTGGTGGTACGACGCTGCGTCGTTGATGCCGTTCGCCTTGCTCGCCCACGTATAGCTGTAGCCCGCCGCGAAGTCCCATGCCGACGTCGCCTTCCAGTGCAGCACCGTGCCGGCCGTGTTGAACACGGCTTCGTCCGTGAACAGCGAGTTCACGCCCGGAATGTACTGAACGTTCGTGTACGTGACCGAGATGTCCCACGCGCTGTTGAACTGATAGCCGCCCGCAACCGCGAAGCGCTGCTGAGCTTGCGCGCGCTGGTAGCCCGCCGTCACCGCCGACACGCCCGGCTGGCCCGAGCCATCGGTCGCCGCGGTGCTGTTGATCGTCGTCGAGCTGCTGTTGTAGATGCCGCCGCCGTTGGCCGCGTTGTTGATGCGCGAGAACGCCACCGCACCACCGATCGGGCCTTGCTGGTACTGGATCGCCGCCGACCAGGTCGAGCCTTGGTACACGCTGTCGGGCACGCCCGCGAAGGAGTACGAGCCGCTCACCGTCACGCCGTAGAACTTCGGCGACGTGTAGACCACCGAGTTGTTCGCACGGTAGATCGTGTCCAGACCGTCCAGATCGCCCGGGTGCGCGCCGAAGTAGCCGGTCAGCCAGTTGGTCGGGCTATACGGCGAGAGCAGCGTGTAGTACGAGGTGTACTGGCGGCCCAGAGTAACGGTACCGTAGCCCGGGTTCGTCAGACCGACCCATGCCTGGCGGCCGAACATCGCGTTGGTGAACTGCTGTTGCCCGCTGTTGATGTCGAAGCCGGATTCCAACTGGAAGATGGCCTTGTTGCCGCCGCCCAGATCTTCCGCGCCCTTCAGGCCGAAGCGGCTGCCGGCCCAAATGCCCGACGCCATCTTGACGTTCGAGCGGCCCGGGTTCGTCTTGGCCAGGTTCGTCTGGCTGCTCTGGTAGACGATCGAATCGTCGACGATACCGTACAGCGTGACGCTGCTTTGCGCGAACGCCGGTGCCGCGGCGGCGAACGCCGTGGCTGCGACGACTGCGGCCTTGGTCAGTGTGAAACCCTTCATTTTCTCTCCTCAAGCGGTGGGCAATTACTTGCGTGCGAGTCGTGGAACCGGTGCCCCCGAATGGTGGCTTCGTTATGTTTCAACTCGTAACTTTTATCGTGGGCAAGTGTATGGCTTACAGACCGAATGGGAAAGAAAGACGCTCGTGGGTGTCGTTTTTTTTCACTGTCTGGTTAACCAGTATTTTCTGACGCGCAGATATTGGGCAACCGGGCATGAAACTGACGCTGAGCTGACGACACCGTGGCGAACTGAGGATGCAAACGAGGCTGATTGATGGCGCGCCGGACTGCTTTAATGCGATCGTTCGTTCCATCGGCAGACGCGGCCTTTTGGCGCGAGAGTGGCGCGATTGCTGCGCTGCAAGGATCAGCGGTGCAAGTCGAAGAATGAAAGGTCAGATGCCCGAGTGCAGCCTAAATGGCGCGCACGCGTTTTTCAGGCGGCGGGACGCGCCAGCGCATCGCAAATGTTGAAAGCTACCCGACGATGCGCAAACGCGAAGCTGAATATCGGGCGAACGCGCTGCAAGCTTGCGCCGCCCGATCGAACGGCTAATGCTCGATCTTCGAGCGCAGTTCGCGCGCCGTCTCGAGCAAACCTTCATAGCCCGAACGCGCGTGCGAAGGCAGGTCCGGATCGCCGACGAGCGTGCCGAGCGTCTCGATGATGCTGTACAGAATGCCCTTCGCCGCGCCGGCCGCCATCTTGCCCGCGGCATAGGATTCGTCGACGTGTGAAATGGCCGCATCGAAATGCTCGACCTCGGGATGCGCCTCTCCGATACCCGATGCGTCGTCGTCGCGCGGCCTGTTCGGGTCGCTGTTCATGATGATGGTCCTCCGTGTGTGGTCTCTGCTTTCTGTATAGCGCCACCGCGCGAAGCGTGCAATCGGCGCATCGCCGCACTTCTCACGACGCGGGCTGCTCGTGGATCGGCTGAATGAAGTGCACGCGGCGCGTGTCGCCCGTGCTTCTGCCCGCGCCGTGCGGCACGCCGCGCTCCGTCAGCAACGCGCGCAGTTCGATGATGACCGGAAATACCTCGTGATTGTGGTCCGCGCCCTGCCGGTCATGCGCCTCCTGCTCGCGCTCGACGATCCACCGATCCTCCTTGAAGATGCGCTCGGTAAACCAGACGAGCAGCGGCCACGCGGCATCGAGCAGGAGCGGAATCTTCGGGCGGCGGATCGACAAGAGACCGAATGTGCGGTTCGTGCGCTGCTCCGCATCGAGCGGCACGTAGGCGATCCACAGATCCATCACCATCGTGTCGTCCTTGGTGCGGATCTTGAGCGTCTGGTACGGGTATTCGGTGCGGATCGTCATTACGTCCTTTTCGCCGTCGTCGGGCTTCGTGCCGCGCTTCTGCCCGAAAACGAGCGCCTCGCCGATCGGCTGCTTGCCCGCCTCGCGCGCGAAGATGTAGTCGACTTCGATCCAGTCCTCGCCGCGCCGTCTGCCGAGCGAACGCGCGCGCATGCTGCCCATCTGCCGCCGATGCAGGAACTGATGGTTCATGTCCATCAGGTTTTCGTGCATGAAGGAATAGTGGCACTTCACCTCGCGGCCGAAGCGGCGCGTCTTGTAGGCGCGATCCGTGGCGGAGCTCAGGTCGGGAAACTTGGCGGCGTCGGCGCGCGCCGGATCGCCGGTGAACACGAAGACGAGCCCGCCCGCCTCCCGGCACGGATACGCGCGCACGCCGTTGGGCAGGCGCTCGCGTCCGAGATAGGGAATATCGGTACAGCGGCCGGTGCAGTCGTAGGTCCAGCCGTGATAGCAGCAGCGGATCGATTCGCCATCGACGACACCCGCCGACAACGGCACCTGACGATGCGCGCAGCGGTCCTCGAGCGCGAACACCTTGCCCGACGCGGTGCGCACGAGCACGATCGGATCGCCGGCGAAGCGTACGCCGTGCGCATGGCCGGTCTTCACCTCGCTCGACCACGCGAGCGGATACCAGTGATCGGGATGAATGTCGACCCGGCGCAGATCGCGCGGCGGCTTCGTCGGTGTATCGATGGAACCGGCTTCCTGCTCGCCCTGCGGCAACGCTGCGTGCATGTACGACGCCTCCGATGAAAGGAGATCGGATTGAGCGCCGCATCCACACGCGGCGCATTGAACGACCATTCGCAGTCTACACGGCGACGGTCATTTCGGCGCGTGCCGAATGGCCGGGACGGTGCCGCACTTCACGTTCGCTCAGCGAGTTGCGCCTGCAGATAATCGATGAGCGCGCGCACCTTCGGCGGCAGAAAGCGGTTGGGCGGATAAAGCAGCCACACCGGACCCTGATAGGCGCGCGCCTGCATCTCCCAATCCGCGAGCACGGCCTGCACCGCGCCCGACGCGAGCGCATCGCGGGCGGCGAATTCCGGCAGCGCCGCAATGCCGAGGCCGCCTTCGGCCGCTTCGAGCCGCGCGCCCGCGTGATTGGCGATATAGCGCCCGCGCACCGCGACCGTCACCGTTTCGCCGCTTCGTGTGAAGCGCCAGCGGTTGTCGTCGGCGGTTTCGCCCAGATGGATACAGTCGTGATGCGCAAGCTCGCGCGGCTGGCACGGCACGCCGCGCTCACGCAAATACGCCGCCGATGCGCACAGCAGCCAGCGCACCCGCCCGAGCGGCCGCGCGGCGAGCCCTTGCGGCGGCTGACTCGTCGCGCGGATGACGAGATCGACATCGCTGTCGAGCGGATCGATGTCGTGATCGGCGAAGACGAGTTGCAGATCGACGTCCGGATACGCCGCGAGAAACGCCGGCACGAGCGGATGAATTACGGATTTTGCATACGCCGTGGGCGCGGACAGCGCGACGCGCCCCTGCGGCTTGCCCGACGACTGTCCCGCCGCGTCGACCGCGCCCGATGCGGCCGCTGCCATGTCGCGGCAATGGCGATACACCTGATATCCGGACTCGGTCACGCGAATCTTGCGGGTCGAACGCTCCAGGAGGCGCGTGGCGAGCGCCTCTTCGAGCCGCTTGATCTGGCGGCTCACCGTCGATGGCGTGCTGCCCAGTTGCCGTGCGGCGACCGAGAAGTTGCCCGCATCGACGACGCGCGCGAATACGGCCATATCGGGCATAAGGTCGAAAAGATCGGCGGGGCTCATTTGTGCAGTTGCGACAAGAAAGCTGTGCGTCCGAACCGGATTATCGCTTCGACTGCATCATTCGACAATGACGGCTCCCCTCCTGGAGCCGCCATATGTCCATCGAATCGCCCGCCCGACGCCTGCTTCCGCTCTCCGATCTGCTGCTCTTCGTCGTCGCGATGGTGTGGGGCAGCAGTTACGGCATCGTCAAAACCGCGCTCGCGTTCTCTCCGGTGCTCGCGCTGCTTGCGTTGCGCTTCGGCATCACGTTCTGCCTGCTCGCCGTGAGTCTGCGTCATCTAAGGCATGCGAGCGCGGCGACGCTGCACGGCGTGCTCGTCCTCGGCCTGCTGCTGCTCTCGATTTTTTTGGCCGAAACATTCGGTGTCTTGCATACGCGCGCCGCGAACGCCGCGTTTCTCATCGGCTTGTGCGTCGTCTTGACGCCGCTCGTCGAATGGGCGCTGCTAAGACGCCGTCCCGGCGCGGCGGAGTGGCTCGCGGTCGGCGTGTCGTTCGCAGGCGCGTGGCTGCTCGCGGGCGACGGCGCGCTGTCCTTCGATTTCAATATCGGCGATGGGCTCATTCTCGCCGCCGCCGCGTTGCGTGCGCTGTCGGTCTGCGTGACCAAGCGCGTCATGCGCGCGGCGCCGCTGCCCGCGCTCACCGTGACGGCGGTGCAGGCGGGCGTCGTCGCAGCGGGCAGCGCGATGATCGCCCTGATGTTCGCGCCGTCGCAATGGCAGCCCTTGCCCGCGCTTACCGGTCACGGCATGTTCTGGGGCTCGGTGCTGTATCTCGTGTTCGCGTGCACGCTCTTCGCGTTCTTCGCGCAGAACTACGCGATCGGCCGCAGCAGCCCGACGCGCGTTTCCCTGTTGATGGGCAGCGAGCCCGCGTTCGGCGCGATTTTCGCGAGCGCATGGCTCGGCGAGCATGTGTCGATGGCGGGCTGGATCGGCGGCGGGATGATTGTCGCGGCGTCCCTGCTGGCGACCGTGCCGTGGCGCGGCGTGTTCGTGGCGCGAGCGGGCGAAGCGTGAGCGCGGTCCGCTCTAAGCCCGCTTCTCGAACACGACACTGAAGTTATTGGCCGGCATCGCGACGGTCTCCACGAGCGTCAAGCCGGCCTCTTCTCCGAGTGCTGCGACCGCTTCCAGGTCGCGCACGCCCCAACGCGGGTCTCGCGCGCGCAGTTGCTGATCGAACGCTTCATTGCTCGGCGCGGTATGCGCACCGTTACGCCGATACGGCCCGTACAGGTACAGGACGCCCCCCGCCGACAGTCTCGCGCCGGCGCAGCGAAAGAGCGACTCGGCGGCCTCCCACGGCGCAATGTGGATCATGTTGATGCATACGATCGCCGCCACGTGCCCGATGCCCCAATCGTCATTCAGCACGTCGAGCGCAAGCGGCGCGTTCAGGTTCGCGAGCCCTGCGTGGGCACGCCAGGCGGCGATGGAATCGCGCGCTTCCGCATCGGGATCGCTCGGCTGCCAGACAATGCCCGGCAGCGCCGCCGCGCAATGCGCGGCGTGCTGCCCGGTGCCGCTCGCGATCTCCAGCACGACGCCGCTTCGCGGCAGCACGCGCTCGAGCACCGATAGAATCGCATCGCGATTGCGTTCGGCAGCGGGCGCGCGGCGACGCACGGCGGTGTCGGAATGTGCAGTGTCGCCCGGGCCGGATGATGCCTGATTCATATGCGATGGCACTTCGCGTGCGTAGAGTGAAAGTCATATCGAGCCTAACGGGACGCGCGAATAAGCGTCAAGCAGCGCGCTCCCGAGGCACAAAGGCGCACCGACATGGCGCGATTCGTGCTGCCGCTTCGGGCCACGCGCCCGCGCGGAAAGCGCGGCCTGCAAGCAAACCTGTGTATGCTCCCGGTTGATCCCGCGTCCGCATTCGCATTTTGCATGCATGTGTGTTGCATTCCTAATGCCAGATTGAATGCATTCGACGTGCATTCGAAATGCAGACGCGATGCGACACGCGCCGAACGCATCCCGACGAACTCAGTCCCGCGCAGCGACGCGATCGAAATGGAGTGATCCATGCAGCACGACCAGAACCGGAACCCGACGCAGCAATCGAACGACGGCCCCGACGACGACATGATCGCGTTCGCGAGCGAAGTGTTCGATGTCGCCCGCCGTGGCGATGCGCTTATGCTCGACGCGCTGCTGAACAAGGGCTTGCCGCCCAATCTGCGCAACGACAAGGGCGACAGCCTCGTGATGCTAGCGAGCTACCACGGCCATGCGAACGCGGTGCGCGTGCTGCTCGAGCACCATGCCGACGCGAACCTGCGCAACGATAACGGCCAGACGCCGATCGCGGGCGCCGCGTTCAAGGGCTTCAGGGAGGTGATCGAAACGCTGCTCGAATACGGCGCGGATGTCGAGGGCGCATCGCCCGACGGACGCACGGCGCTGATGATCGCGGCGATGTTCAACCGCGTGGAGATCGTCGAACTGCTGATTGCGCGCGGCGCTGACCCGGATGCGCGTGATGCGGGTGGTTTCTCGGCCCGGGACGCCGCCGAAAAGATGGGCGCGCCCGACACTGCGGCACGACTTGCAAGGGCAGCGGATGAGCGCAGTCGAGCGCCCGACGCATGAAGACATTCGACCGGCATGATGTTCATTGCATGCATTATTCAGTCCGCTGAACGAGCGACGCCTCGCGCACGTCGAATCGATCTGACCACCACCGATCCAACAACGAACCAGACAAGCAGGTGACCCGGAACCATGGAGCTTTTGCGATGACAGGCGGTATCTCGCATCGGGGTGATGCGTCGCCGATCAGCTACCACGCGCCCGCGCGAGCGTGTCGGGCAGACAGCGCCTTCGGTGCCGCCGCGCGGCTGATATCCGGCGTGGCTGCGCTCATCGTCGCCATTGCGCGCATGTTGCGCGCGCTGCGTCTCACTGCAAGCCTTCCGGTCGCCGCCGCGCTCGCGCTCTCCGCATGCGGGCTGATGCCCAAGCAAGTGCCCGCGCCGATCGTCGAGCATTCGTATATTCCGGCGCCCGAGGAAGCCGGCTCCGGCGAGCCCGAAGAGCCCTTGCCCGCCGTGCAGGCGCCGGAGCCGGCGTCCACGGTGAAGCCAGCGCCGGCCCCGAAGCCGAAGCGCCGCGTCGTCAAGCCGAAGCCACCCGAGCCGGCCGTTGCGCCGCCGCCGGAACCGCCTGAGCCGCCGCCTCCGCCGCAGATCATTTCGACGCGCATCATGCAGCACGATCAGCTGCACGGCCTGCTCGATGCCGAGGTGCAGCGCCCCGAAGGCAAGGTCGTCGGCCGCGCGGTGGACATGTATATCGACGGATCCGCGAAGCCGAAGCTCCTGATGGTGAATCTGGCAGGCTTCCTCGGTGTCGGCGACCGCAAGGTGAATTTTCCGTGGACGGCATTTCGCTTCACGCCGAACTCGAAGACCGCGCCGATCACCCTCGTGCCGCCCCCGCCGCCGGCGAAGGGCAAACCGGCCGATCCGGTGCCGAAGCCGCAGCCCATCGCGGAGGCGCCGGCGAATTTCACGCAGCTCGTCGATTCGACGGTGTCGCAGAAAAATGGCGCGCGCATCGGGCGTGTGGTGGACGTGCTCGTCGATGCTCAGGCGCAGCCCCAGGCACTCGTGCTCGATCTGTCCAGCTCGCTCGCGGGCGACAAGCGGCATGTCGCGGCCAACTGGGGCGACCTGCATGTGCTCTCGCGCAACAAGCAATGGCAACTGCAGATGGATTTCAACGACGCGCAACTGAAGGCCGCGCCGACCTACGCGCCCGAGCAGCCGATCAAGATCGTGTCGCCCGTCGTGCCCGCGCCTGCGCCTGCGCCTGCGCCGGCAACGGCTGCGAGCGCGGCGCCGGCGCCGGCTTCGTCGGGCACGGCCGGCGCGTCCGGCGCGGCGCCGGCGCAGGCTTCGGGCGCGCGCCCGGCCAGATAACGGATAACGACATCGAGAACCGATTCACAACATGGTAATTGCACGCAGTCTGCGCGCGCTCGACTGGCTGAACTTCTTCGTCGCCAACGTGCAGACCGGCTTCGGCCCTTTCATTGCTTCGTACCTCGCGGCCAACAAATGGACGCAGGGCGAGATCGGCCTGATGCTCTCCGTCGGCACGATCAGCGCGATGGCGAGCCAGTTGCCGGCAGGCGCGCTCGTCGATGCGATGCGCAACAAGAAATTCGCCGCGCTCTCCGCGATCATCGCGATCATCGTGAGCGCGCTTTTGCTCGCTGCGAGCCCGACCTTCGTCCCCGTGTTCGCCGCCGAAGTGCTGCACGGCTTCGCGAGCTGCATGCTCGTTCCGGCGATGGCGGCGATCTCGCTCGCCCTCGTCTCGCGGGCCGATCTCGGCGACCGGCTTGGCCGCAATGCGCGCTGGGCGTCGATCGGCAGCGCGCTCACCGCCGCGTTGATGGGCGCGTTCGGCGAGTATCTGTCGCTGCGCTCGGTGTTCTTCCTCACCGCCGCGCTCGCCTTTCCGGCGATCATCGCGCTGCGCATGATTCATTACGATGCGCCGCCTGACGTGCCGCGCGCACCGGCCGGCAAACCCAGGCTCACGCCCGAGGGTGAAGAGCGCGAATCCTTGCGCGAGTTGCTGAAGGACAAGCGCCTGTTGATTTTTGCGGCGTGCGTGGTGCTTTTTCATCTGTCGAACGCGGCGATGCTGAATCTCGCCGCCGGCGAAGTGACCGCGCACATGGGCGACAACGTTCAACTCGTGATCGCGGCGTGCATCATCGTGCCGCAGTTCATCGTTGCGGCGTTATCGCCCTGGGTCGGACGACAGGCGCAGATATGGGGCCGCCGGCCGGTGCTGATTCTCGGGTTCTGCGCATTGCCGGTACGGGCGATTCTGTTCGCGGGCGTGAGCAGCCCGTATCTGCTCGTGCCGGTGCAGATGCTCGACGGCATCAGCGCGGCTGTGTTCGGCGTGATGCTGCCGCTCATTGCGGCGGATGTCGCGGGCGGGCGCGGGCACTACAACTTGACGATCGGCTTCTTCGGCCTTGCGGCGGGCGTCGGGGCAACGCTTTCGACGGCTGCGGCGGGGTTTGCTGCCGATCGCTTCGGTACTGCGATGAGCTTCTTCGGACTCGCCGGGGCGGGCGCGCTTGCGGTGTTGATGGTCTGGCTTGCGATGCCGGAGACGCGGACTGCGCAGGTGGTGGCGAAGGATGAGGCGAAACCCTCGGTGGGGGTTTAGGGCCTCGGCGTCGGCGTCGGCCTCGGCGTCTGCCTCGGCCTGGGTTGCCGGATCCCGTTTTCTTTTTGGTTTATTAGCGTTGCCCCTATGCGGGGCGGCAGTCACTTTCTTTGCTGCTGCAAAGAAAGTAACCAAAGAAAGCAGCTCCACACGCCCGCGGTCACACGCAGTTTGGCCACGCGTGCCAGGTGACCGTGGGCTGCCTAAGTGTCGCCCTCAAAGATTTAACCGGGCTTGGATCGCGCACGGTCCGCCACCTCACGCCACACAACAAACTGGTTCAGCACCAAATGGCTCCAGCCCGCTTCGCGGCCGTTGGGTCAATCGGGTCTGCCCGTACTCTTTTTGCTAACGGCTCTATCTCGCTGCATTGGTAATTCGTTGGTTTCCGTTGCAAACCCTGCGGCAGCGCGTAGCGCTGTGCCGGCGCTGTTTCGTGCTGAACCAGCGCGTTTGAACAACTAGCTTGTCAGACCGTGTGCGATCCAAGCGCGGTTGGACCTATGAGGGCGACACTTAGGCAGCCCACGATCGGCTGACAAGCATGGCCAAACTGCGTGTGACCGCGGGCCTAACGAGCTGCTTTCTTTGGTTACTTTCTTTGCAGCAGCAAAGAAAGTGACTGCCGCCCCGCACAGGGGCAGTGCTAATAAACCAATAACAAAACGGGATCCGGCGAAAAAAAAATCACCTCAACACCCCCAGCCCTTCGAGCAGAGTGGGAATCAACTCACTCACCGTAGGATGGATATGCATAGCCCGCTGCAACGTAGTAAAAGGCGCATCCGCATTCATGATATCGATGAACGTATGAATAACCTCATCCCCTTCGATCCCGTAAATCGCCGCACCTAGAAACCGCTGCGTGCGCGCATCGACGAGTGCTTTCATGAAGCCATCGGTTTCACCGCGCTCGCGTGCGCGCCCCACGCGTGACATCGGCATGGTCGCGATGAGCGCCTCGCGGCCGTCCTTGCGCACTTCTTCCTCGCTCATCCCCACCCGCGCGAACGGCGGATCGACGAACACCGCATAAGCCATGATGCGCGTGTCGACACTTCGCGACTCCCCATCGAGCAAATTCGAAGCGATGATCTCGTAGTCGTTCCAGGACGTATGCGTGAACGCGCCGCGCCCGTTTACATCGCCGAGCGCGTACACGCCTTCCACTTTGGTGCGCAACTGCCCGTCCACGTCGATCATGCCGTGCCTGTTTACCGCGATGCCCGCCTGCGTCAGGCCGAGATCGTCGGTGTTCGGCGTGCGTCCGGTCGCGAAAAGCAGATGCGAGGCGTCGATGGTTTCATCGCCGCACACGATGCGCACGCCACCCGCCGACGGCTCCACGCGCCCGATCTGCGCGCCGAACCGAAACGCGACGCCTTCGCGCGCGAGCACGCCCTGCATCGCGCGCGCTACGTCCTCATCCTCGCGCGTCAGAATGCGCTCGCCGCGCACGAGCAAGGTCACGCGGCTGCCGAAGCGCCGGAACATCTGCCCGAACTCGAGCGCGATATAGCTCGCCCCGACGATGACGAGATGCTCGGGCACTTCCGTCAGCTCGAGAATCGTGGAATTGGTCAGATACGGCACGCGTTCGAGCCCGTCGATCTCCGGCACGGCCGCGCGCGTGCCCGTGTTGATGAAGACGAGATCGGCGCCGATGTCCTGCGTCGAGCCGTCGGCCGCTTCGATGGACAGTGCGTGCGGCCCCGTGAAGCGTGCATGTCCCTTGAACACCGTGACATTCTCCGTCCCGCGCAGCCACGCTTCGATGCCCGTGCGCGAGCCGCCGATCACCTCGTCCTTTCGCGCCTTCACGCGCGCCATGTCGATGGTGATATCGCCGCCGATCATCACGCCATACTGCGCCGCCGTGCGCGCGACATGCGCCGCCCGCGCGCTCGCGACATAAGTCTTGGTCGGCGTGCAGCCGACATTTACGCAAGTCCCGCCGAACAGATGCCGCTCGATCACCGCGGTGCGCTTGCCGCTTTGCGCGAGCCGCACGGCAAGCGGGGAGCCGCCCTGCCCCGTGCCGATGACGACCGCATCGAAGTGCTGTGCCATGCTGGATTCTCCGTGCGAATGAAGCAGATGACGAATCGCGATGCCGGAATCGAAATGCATCTTACGCGCAAGTCGTCGGGCAGGCAGCGACCCTGCCCGAAGCGTCTTTCCGGCCACGGGCATGGCGCGTGCTGCCCTCGAAGCGACCGACGCGCGTCACGGCGCGCGTTTCGCTCAACCCTCAGCACCCAAAGCCCAAAGGCATTCATGATCGAGACGATCTGGTTTCTGGTCGTCGGTGGCGTGCTCATTTTCATGGGCCTCGCCAGTTCGACGTTCAAGCGCCTGCCGATCAGCACCGCGATGTTCTATCTCGCGATCGGCTTCGCAATCGGGCCCGGCGCGGCCAATCTGCTGACGCTCGACCTTGCGAACGATGCAACCGTTCTGAGGCGCATCACCGAAGTCGCGATGCTCGTTTCGCTTTTTGCGATCGGCCTGCGGCTGCGCCTGCCGCCCACCGACCGCATCTGGATTCTGCCGATCCGGCTCGGCTTCGTCGCGATGGTGCTCACGGTCGCGATCCTCACGCTCTTCGCCGCCTATGCGCTCGGGCTCAACTGGGGACCGGCGCTGCTGCTCGCCGCGATGCTCGCCCCGACCGACCCCGTGCTCGCTCACGACGTACAGGTGGAAGCGCCCGGCGACATCGATCTGCTGCGCTTCTCGCTGACGGGCGAAGGCGGCCTCAACGACGGCATCGCGCTGCCCTTCGCCCTGCTCGGCATCGCGGTGTGCAATTTCGGGGCGACTTCCAACGAGGCGTCGATCTGGAGCTTCGCGTTGCAGGCGATGTGGGGCATTACAGGCGCGCTCGTGATCGGATGGCTGCTCGGTGCCTTGTCCGTGCGCGGCGTCGCCTATCTGCGCACGCGCCACGGCGAGGCGCTCGGGCCGGAGGGTTTCTATGCGCTCGGGTTGATCGCGTTGTCGTACGGCGTCGCCGAGTTGCTGCATACCTACGCGTTTCTGGCGGTCTTTGCCGCCGGTCTCTCGATGCGCCGTGTCGAACAGAAAGAAAGCGGCGGCAAGTCCGCGCGCCAGGCGGTCGGCAACATCGACGCGGAGGACGTCGGCGCCGCGGCCTCCGATCCGGAGCGCGCGCACGCGTTCATGGCCGAGCGCGTGCACGGTTTCACGATCGAACTGGAACGCATCGCCGAAGTGGCCGTCATGCTGATGGTCGGCGCCGTGCTAGCGACGATGTGGCGCGACCTGTTCACGTGGAAGGCGGCTGCACTCATCGTCGCGCTCTTCTTCGTGTTGCGGCCTGCCGCGGTCGAGGCATCGCTCATCGGCTCACATGCGACGGGCGTGCAAAGGCGGCTCATGAGCTGGTTCGGCATACGCGGGGTCGGCTCGTTTTATTATTTGCTCTATGCGCTCGAACATGCGCCGCGCGACGTGGCCGCGCCGCTCGTGCCGTACGTCATCGCGACGATCGCTGCGTCGGTGATCGTGCATGGCATCACCGCTACCCCGCTCATGAACCGTTATCAGCGCGCGCGCTCGGCTGAATGAGCGTGGCAACTCATCCCTCGAGGACCGATCAGGCGTGAAGCATCTGATTTTTTTCTGCGGCCATGCCGGCACGGGCAAGACGACGCTCGCCAGGCAGCTTTTTGCGCCGCTCATGCAGGCGACCGGCGAACCCTTCTGCCTGCTCGACAAGGACACGCTCTACGGCCCCTACAGCGCAGCGGCGATCGGCGCCCTGACCGGCGACCCGCACGATCGGGACAGTCCGCTTTTCATCGAGCATTTTCGCGATCCGGAGTATCGCTGTCTCATCAACACCGCCGCTGAAAATCTCGCGCTCGGCGTGAGTGTGGCGATCGTCGCGCCGCTAACGCGCGAGGTGCGCAGCAAACGTCTCTTCGATCGGGCATGGCTCGGCATCGGTGAGGACGTAACCATTCGCGTCGTCTGGGTGCATGTCGATGAAAACGTGGCGCACCAGCGCATCGTCGCGCGTGGCGATCCGAACGATGCATACAAGCTCGCGCATTGGGAAGAGTATCGTCAGCGGCTTTTCGTGCCGGACGCGGCGCTCGCGCAGACGCTCGTCATGTTCGACAACACCGCGCCGTCCGATCAGGCGCGCGACGCATTGCTCGCACGCCTGGTCGCCGCGTCATGAAGTTCAGGCAGCCGCCAGTTGCCGCGTCGTCGCCACCGCGTTTGCGCCTTCGTACAGCTTGCCGAAGCGGTTGTTCAGAAACGCGTCGAGCGGCACCTGCTCCTGACGCAGGAAGCCGCTTTGCGGCAGCACGCCTTCACGGAAGAGATCGAGTTCGGCGCAGATCGCGCCAGCGGTCGTGATCTGAATCGCGCTCATCGGCGAGCCGCATACGTCCTTCGCGAAAATCTTGCGCGTGAAGACGTCCTGCACGAGTTGCCCGCGGCGCATGCCCGTCACCGTGACGAAGATCAATACGACATCCTGCGTCGTCGCAGGCACCGCGCGCTTGAGCATCGTCTTGAGACCGTCGCGGTCGGTCGACATGCGCAGATCGTCGAGCAGGAATTTCATCAGGTCGCGATGCCCCGGATAGCGCACCGACTTATAGTCGAGCGTCTCGACCTTCCCCGCGAGCGTCTCACACAGCGTGCCGAGTCCGCCTGACGTATTGAACGCTTCGTACTCGATGCCGTCGAGCGAGAAATGTTCGACACCTTCGAGCGGCTGCACCCATTGCGTGCGTCCTTCGCGGATCGCCTCGCATGGCTGGCAATACTCGTTGATGAGACCGTCGATGCTCCAGGTCAGGTTGTACTTCAGCGCGTTGGTGGGAAACTCCGGCAACGCGCCGACGCGCATCTTCACTTCGCGCACGTCGTCGAGACGCTTCGCCAGATCATGCGCGACGATGCCGATAAAACCCGGCGCGAGACCGCATTGCGGCATGAACGCGAGTTCCGAATCGTCGGCGATCGCTCGGATCGCATGGGTCGCGCGCACATCCTCGGTCAGATCGAAATAATGCACGCCCGCCGCTTTCGCCGCCGACGCGACGTTGATCGCAAGGTAATACGGCAGCGCGTTGACGAGCGCATCGAAGCCGATCAATGCCTGGCGCAGCGCGGGCGTATCGGCGGAATCGACGCGGCGCGTCGGGATGCCTTGCGCATCGAGCAGCGCGAGTGCATGGTCGTCACGATCGAATGCGACGACGTCGAAGTCCCCCGTTTCACGCAGCAAATGGGCAATGCTTTGACCGATCAATCCGGCGCCGACGAGGGCCACTTTCATTTTCATCTCCTTTATCTGTGCGGATGGCGGGCGATCCGATGCCCTTCTTCACACAGTTTAGGAGCGCGCGAATACTGATCCTAGACGCAAAATGATGCGCATCGACGATGCTTTTCGTCGTTTCGACGATCGAACGCTGCGATATGCAGCGCCTGCGCTCAACCGGCGCGATCGATCTTCCGCGCGAGGATGATCGAGGTCGTGGTCCGCTCGACGCCTTCCAGCGCACCGATTTCGTCGAGCAGGTCGTTCAGCCGGTCGGGCGAATCGGCGCGCAGCCACGCGACGTAATCGAACTCGCCGCTCACCGCGCAAAGCAACTGAATCTCAGGCATGCGTGCAAAGCGCTTCTGCAGATCGCGCCCGTACTTCGGCATGAGCTTGATGCCGACATACGCCTGAATGCTCGCATCGAGCACGTCCTGCCCGAGCCGGACGCCGTAGCCCGCGATCACGTTGTTCTTCTCGAGCCGCGCAATGCGCGCGATCACCGTCGTGCGCGCGACGCCCAGTTGCCGCGCCAGATTCGCGACGCTCTCGCGCGCGTTCATCTGCAAGAGCGCGACGAGATTGCGGTCGATGTCGTCGAGCTGATCGAGGCGCGGCGGTCTCATGGGGGCGTCTCCGTAGGCATTCTGCGTTTTGAGTTATGTGTCTTGAATGCGATATGGCATTCGGCGTTTTGTGTTCTGCATTATCGCCGAGACGTCGTGGAAGGCACGCCGTTCAGACGCCGAGCTTCGTCACCATGAATTCCACGAAGCTCGCGAGCTTGGGCGTCGCGCGCGTGTCGCGCGGATAGACGAGATGCACGGGCGACGGCCTCGGCAGGCAATCCTGCAGGACGGCTACGAGCGCGCCGCTTTTCAACTCGTCTTCGACGAGCGCATGGGGCTGAAGCACGAGACCGAACCCCGCGAGCGCCGCCTTTTTGAGCGCTTGCCCATTGTTCGCGCGAAAGCGTGCCGACTGCGTGCGATGCGCGTGCATGGCCTCGTTCTCGCCTTCGAGCCGCCAGCCCGCCTCGCGGCCCAGATGCACGAAACCGAGGCACTCGTGACTCGCGAGATCGGCCGGCGACGCGGGTGTGCCCGCGCGTGCGAGATAGGCGGGCGATGCGCACACCGTCATCGCATACGGCTTGAGCGGACGCGCGACGAAGCTGGAATCGGCGAGCGTGCCGATGCGCACGGCCGCATCGAAGCCCTCCTCGACGATATCGACCATGCGGTTGGTCAGGTCGAGCTCGACGCTGATCTGCGTGAATGCCGCGAGAAACTCGGTGACGGCGGGCGTGACGAACTGCACGCCGTACGTGAGCGGCACGGTCACGCGCAGTACGCCGCGCGGCGTCGCGCTCATCGATTCGGCGAGCGCATCGGCCGCATCCACTTCCGTCAGAATGCGGCGGCAGCGTTCGTAGTATTCCCGGCCGATCTCCGTGAGGCTTTGACGCCGCGTCGTGCGCACGAGAAGCCGCGCATCGAGCCGCGCTTCCAGCGCCTGCAGATGTTTGCCGGCCATCGGCGCGGAGATCGAAAAGCGCTCGGCCGCGGCGCTCAGGCTTCCTGCCTCGACGATGGCGACGAAGACCCGCATGCTCAACAAGGTATCCACTGCGTATATTTCCAGAGACGTATCGAATGTAAGCAGTTGTGGCAATGCGGGCGAAGCCGCATGCAATCGTGATACTAATATCCGCCGATGGCGTGCTCATCGCGTTGCCTTTCAACGCAGCTTACGAAGCACGCCGCTTCCCATATCGATCGAAGGTAACCCGAATGAAAAGAACACTTGTTGCATTGGCCGCTTTCTGCGCATTGAGCCCGGTATTCGCGCAGTCGTCGGCGCCCGCCGCGGCATCGGCACCGGCCGTGCAGACCGCGGCATCCGCTCCGGCCGCCAGCAAGCGCGAGGCGCGCGTCGAAGAGCGTATCGCGGATCTGCATTCGAGCCTCAAGATCACGCCGCAGCAGGAAGGACAATGGTCGAAATTCGCCGACGTGATGCGCGACAACGGCCGCACGATGGCGGATCTGTATCGCCAGCGCATCGCGCAGCGCGACACCATGTCCGCGCTCGACGACATGAAGCAATACGAGCAGATCACGCAAGCGAACGCGGACGGCACGAAGCGCCTCGTCGAGGCTTTCGAGCCGCTTTACGCGAGCCTTTCGCCCGAGCAGAAGAAACTCGCCGATGCGAGCTTCCGCGACGAGCACGGCAAGTCGAAGCACAGCCGCGGGCATCATCGCCCGCATGCGGCGGGTGCGGACGCAGCATCGACGACCAAGCCCTGAACGCTCGGCGCACCGGAAAGCCCGCATCGCGCGATGCGGGCTTTTTTTCGTCCGCCGGGTGCAAAATGGCGCGAATGCCGTTACGATCCCGCTCCGCCACCGTCACTCCGGATCGCATCATGCTCCATCTGTCCCAACTCGATCTCGCCACCGACCCCGCCGCGCGCCGCGTCGTGAAAGACGAAGCCGTCGCCGTCGAATTCGCGGCTGCAGCGGGCGAACTCATGAGCCTCGAAGGCCCGAACCGCTATGCGAAGGACGATGCGATCGTCACCGGCAGCAGCGGCGAGCGCTGGGTCGTGTCGCGCGAGCGCTTCGATGCCAAGTACGTGCCCGAAGGCGGCATCGCGCACGGCGAGGCGGGCACGTATCGCAACCGTCCGGGCGTCGTGCTCGCGAAAGAGATGCAGGAGGCCTTCTCGATCGCGCGATCCGCGGCCGGCGACATCCTCACCGGCGACGCCGGCGACTGGGTCATGCAGTACGCGCCGGGCGACTATGGCGTCGTAAAAGCGGCGCGCTTCGCCAAGGTCTATCGCGACGCTTAAGCGAAGTCTTCGCCCATCTCGATGTCCACTTCACGCGGCACGGTCTGGCCGTCCGCGTACATCTCTTCGAGCGATCCGAGCGTCGCTTCCACGTAGGCGCGCAGCACCGCGTAGCTGCGCGCGTGCATGCGCGGCGGCAGCGCGCGATAACGCGCGAGCGCGGCCGGATCGAAGCGAACGTCGATCGTGATGCGCCGCGCGCTCGACCCAAAGCGCATCGCCACGTAGTGAATCAGGAGCGAGGTGCGGCCCGCGTCTTCCTTGCGTTCGGCGAATTGCGTCTGCTCGGGAAAGAGATCGCAGATCACGTGCGCGAGCATGTCGATGTCCGCGCTCGGACAGTCGTATTGATAGTCGTCCATTCGATATCGAAATCCGGTTGAAGCGCCGGCTCAGGCGCGCTCAGGCGACCCGAGCGGCGACGCGCCGATAGTAGCGCACGAGCGCCACCGCGACGATCACGCCGAGCACGAGATACACGGCGTCTGCGGCGATGAGCGGCACGAGGCGCGCCTGAAAAAGCGCGGCAGGCAAGCCGACGAGCGCGTGCGCAGCCACGAGAAACACGAGTGCGTGACGCGAGCGCTCGCGCAGCATCTGCCACATCAGCGCGGAAAAGCCGAGTTGCAATACGAAGGCGCTCGCGCGTTCGACGACGAAGATGCCCGCCGACACCGGCGACAAGCTCATCAACACCAGATGAATGCGTGCGAGCGCGTCGAGCGGCGCGCCCGCGAAGTGCGAGTCGAGCGTGCCCTGATTCGCGAGCATCGCATAGACGATCCATTGGACCTGCACGAGCACGCCGACGATCCACGCTTCCGCCCCGCCGTGCCCGATGCCGTAGCCGAGCGCGGGCCCGTGCCGGTCGAGCGCGCCCGGCTCGCGTGAAATGAGCCATTTCATCGCGAGAAAGCGTCCGACTTCCTCGCATAAGCCCGCGGCGATCGCGCCGTAGATGACGAATATCGCGGGATTCGCGAGCCAGGCCGACGTCACCGGATTGCTTAACATGAAGCCGTGCAGCGCGCGTTCGATCACCATCGCGAAGAGCGCGAAGACCGCGATGCCGAGAATCGCCTCGCGCGGCAAAATACCGAAACGCGGCCGCACTTTCATGTACAGCACGATGGGCATCGCCGCGATGATGAGCGTCGCGAGCGCGAGGCTCAGCAACGTCGAAACACTGACCATTCAGATTCCTTGTGATGCCTGTTGCGTTTCGCGTGTCGTGGATGCGCGCACGACGAGTTCGCCCGGCAGCAGGCATTCGCGCGCGGGCATCGTGGCGCCGCCGAGCCGTTCGTGGAGAAACTCGACCGCACGCCGGCCGATATCGTACGTCGGCTGGCGCACGGTCGTCATGCCGGCGAGTTGCGCCCATTCGGAGTCGTCGATCGACATCAGCGCGACGCGTGCCTGCCAGTCGGCGCCATGACGCTCCTTCAGATGCACCGCGACGCGCAGCGCAACCGGCCCGTTCGCTGCAAAAAGCGCGACGCGCCTGCCCGCCGCTTTCGCCGCCGCGACGCGCGAATCGAGTTCCGCAAGCGCGGGCGATGCATCGGCGAGATCGATCACGAGCGTCGAGCCGCTTGCATCGAGCGCGGCGACGGTTTCGCGAAACGCGGCTTCGCGCAGGCGCCGCGAACTCACGTGAGTGACGGGCTGCACGATGAACAGCAGCTCGTCGAAACCTTCATCGACGAGATGACGCGTGGCGAGCTGCACGGCGGCGGGATTGTCGAGCCCGACCATGTCGGTGATGAAGCCGTCCACGAAACGATCGACGAGCACGACCGGAATGCCGCCTTGCGCGAAGCCCTGCAGCAGTTCTTCCTTCACGCCGAGCGCATTGACGATCACGCCTTCCACGCGATACGTCGTCAGCAGTTGCAAATAGCGCCGCTCCATGTCGATCTCGTTGGCCGCGTGACAGATGAGCGGCATGTAGCCGAGCGCGTGGCACGCGGCCTCGACGCCCTGAAGCACTTCGACGGAATATGGATTGGTGAGATCGGCGAGCAGCATGCCGATCAGGCGATTGCGGCCGCGCTTCAGGCCGCGCGCCATCTGGTTCGGCCGATAGTCGAGCTTCGCGATGGCCGCCTCGATGCGCTCGCGCAAGTCGGGCGACAGCACCCCCATCTCGCCGTTCAGATAGCGCGAAATGCTGGTCTTGCCCGTGCCGGCTTCGCGGGCGACATCGGTGATCGTCGTGCGGCGCGCGCCGAACGCGGCCGGGCGGTTTGTCAATGTGGGATCGTCGGACATAGTGGTCGTGGGCGCGCGCATCGCCGTGAAGCGGGACGCGACGCCGTCATTATCGTTCTCCTCGCATCGCGCATGTTAGCGCATGCCCGCGCGACCCCACGCTTTCAGCGCGCAAGCGCGTCGCGATTGACGATGTTCCGGGTGAGCGTGCCGTCCAGTGCGCCGATGAGGTTCTCGGCGGCGTTGCGCGCCATCGCGTGACGCGTTTCGTGCGTGGCCGAGCCGATGTGCGGCAGCGCGACGACGTTCTTCATCGCGAGCAGCGGCGAATCGACGGGCAGCGGCTCCTGTTCGAACACGTCGAGGCCCGCGCCCCGAATCGTGCCGTTCTTCAGCGCTTCGATGAGCGCGGTTTCGTCGACGGTCGGCCCGCGCGATGCGTTGATCAGAATCGCGCTGCGCTTCATCTTCTTCAGCTCGTTCGCGCCGATGAGACCGCGCGTCTCGGGCGTGAGCGGCACTTGCAGGCAGACGAAGTCGGATTGCGCGAGGAGTTCGTCGAGCCCGACGCGCTTCGCGCCGAATTCCCTTTCCGCCTGCTCGTTCGCGCTGCGGTTCGTGTAGAGGACGTTCATGCGAAAGCCGAGCGCCGCGCGCCGCGCGACTGCTCCGCCGATGCGTCCGAGACCCACGATGCCCAGTGTCTTGCCCTGGACGTCCACGCCGAAGCACGCCTCGCCGATGCTCGAGGTCCAGTGGCCTTCCTTTACCCATTCAGCCAGTTCGACGACGCGGCGCGCGCTTGCGAGGATCAGTGCGAAGACGGTGTCGGCGGTGGATTCGGTGAGCACGTCGGGCGTGTGCGTGAGCACGATGCCGCGACGCGTGAGGTCATCGACGTCGAATTGATCGAAGCCTACGGAGATGGTCGAAAACGCTTTCAGGTGTTTGGCGCCTTCGATCATGTCGGAGGAGATTTTCACGCTCGCGCCGATGGCACCGTCGGCATTCTGCAGTGCTGCGACAAAGGCCGCGTGGTCTTTTGGATCGACGTGTGCCACGTCGGCGTGCTCGCGGAGGTAGGCTTCGACGTCGCTCGGCAAGGGTTTGTAAGCTACGATTTTTTTCGTCATGGTGGGGTAAGGGTTGGGTCGGTTTGGGCTTTTGTGGGAACCTGATTTCTTGTCGGTCTATTAGCACTGCCCCGCACAGGGGCAACGCTAATAAACCAAAAAGAAAACGGGATCCGGCGAAAAAAAAACATCAACATCAAGACCGCACAACAACACCAGCCCTAACCGCAGCCTGCGGCTTAACAGCCAAAGTAAGCCACACAGAAAGCAACAACGCCACGCTCATGAACACATAAGAGGCCGCCGGCGACCCCGTCGCACCATTCAGATAGCCAACGAAATACGACCCAACGAACGACCCCAACGCCCCCATGCTATTGATGAGCGCCATCGCCCCGCCGGCGACATTCTTCGGCAGCAACTCCGGCACGATCGCAAAGAACGGCCCATAAGGCGCATACATCGCAGCCCCCGCGATCACGAGCAGCGCATACGAAGCCCAGAAATTCGTCGAACCGAGCAAGTACGATCCCGCGAACGCCACCGCGCCGATCAAAAGGAACGGCCATACAAACGCCTTGCGCGCCTGCAGCTTGTCGGAAGCCCAGGAAGCCAGCAGCATCGCGATGGTCGCGGCAAGATACGGCACGGCGGAGAGCCAGCCCGTCTCGACCATGCCAAGCGTCGAACCGTTCTTCAGAATCGAGGGCAGCCACAGCACGAAACCATACACGCCGATGCTCCAGCAAAAATACTGCGCGCACAGCTTGATCACCGCCGGCGACTTGAACGCCTCGCGATAGTTCTTCACTGGCTTGATCGCGGCCTGTTCGGCGCGCAGCGTCGCATCGAGATCGTTCTTTTCCTGGTCCGTGAGCCAGTTCACCTGCGCCGGCTTGTCCTTCACGATGAACCACCAGATCACCGCCCACAGGATGGCAGGCGCGCCTTCGGCAATGAACATGTGCCGCCAGCCGAACGAATTCACGAGGTAGCCCGATACCACCGACATCCACAACACCGTCACCGGATTGCCGAGGATGAGAAACGTGTTCGCGCGCGAGCGCTCCGACTTCGTGAACCAGTTCGCGATGAAGACGAGCATCGCCGGCATCACCGCGGCCTCGACGACGCCGAGCGCGAAGCGGATCGCCATCAGCGACGGAATGTTGCTCACCATGCCCGTGAGCGTCGCGCACCCGCCCCACAGAACGAGGCTCCAGAACACGAGTTTCTTCACGCTGCGACGCTCGGCATAGATCGCGCCCGGAATCTGGAAGAAGAAGTAGCCGAGGAAGAACAACGCGCCGATCAGCGACGACAATCCCTTGCTGATGCCCAGGTCCTGATTGATGCCCGCAGCCGCGGCGAAGCCGTAGTTGGCGCGGTCGAGATACGCGAGGCTGTACGTGATGAAGACGATCGGCATGATCGCCCACCAGCGGCGCACAGCGAGTTTGGGAGTCGAGGATTGCATGGTTGTCTCCGAACGCAATTCGTTGGGTTTCCCGGCGGATGGCCTGGTCAGTCGTCAGGCCAGATCGAACGCGGCTTTGGCCGTCTTGTCGTTGGAATCCTGTGCTTCGAGCAGATCGAGCGCGGCGCGCGTCGGCAGTCCTTCGCTGTCGCCGATCACCTGAATCGCCAGTGCGCCGATGCGGTTGCCGCGCGCGATCGCGTGGCGCACGTCGCGGCCTTCGAGCAGTGCGCTCACGACGCCGACCGCGAAGCCATCGCCCGCGCCGACCGTATCGACGACCTTGTCGACCGGCAGGCCCGGCACGATGCCCTCTTCGCCCTCCGCCGTGCGGAAGTACGCACCGTGCGCGCCCAGCTTGACGACGACGCCCTTCGCGCCCCGGTCGAGATAGAACGCTGCGATGTCTTCGGGCTTCGCATGGCCCGTCAGCGTCAGGCCTTCGGACACGCCGGGCAGCACCCAGTCGGCCAGCGCGGCGAGCGCGTTGAGCGACTCGGCCATCGCCTCCCGCGACGGCCAGAGCGTCGGGCGCAGGTTCGGATCGAACGAAATCGTCTTGCCTGCCGCACGCATTTCCCGGGCCATATGGAACGCGAGTTCACGCGAGCTCGCCGATATCGCGGGCGCGACGCCCGTCAGATGCAGATGACGCGCACCGAGCACGTAGTCGGCGGCGTAATCGTCGAGCGACAGGTGGCTCGCGGCCGACCCCTTGCGAAAGTACTCGACAGCCGGATCGCTGCCGTCGTCGCACTTGCCCTTGAGCTGGAAGCCGGTCGGATAGCGCTCGTCGATCGTCACGCGGCTTGCGTCGATGCCTTCGGACGCGAGCACGTCGAGCACGTAGCGCCCGAATGAATCGTTGCCGACGCGGCTCATCCAGCCCACCTTGAACCCGAGCCGCGACAGGCCGATCGCGACGTTCAGGTCCGCGCCCGCGACGCGCTTCGTGAATTGACCGGCCTTCGCGAGATCGCCGGTGACGGCCGCGACGAACATCGTCATCGCTTCGCCGTAGGTGACGACGTCGAGAGCCTCAGGCTTGGCTTGCATGTCGAGTCCTTTACAGATGAATGCTGAATGCAAAATGCGTAATTCAGAATGCCGCGATTCGCGCGACCTGGCGCGCGGCTTCGGCGTCGAGCGAGACGTCCGCGCCGGCAATGAACGGATATTCGATGCCGCGCGGCACATCGCCCGGCAAGCGCGCGAGCAGCGTCGCGAAGCGCGCCTCGCCGTCCGCGGGCGCGGCCGCGAAACGGCGGGCGCCCTCGCCCATGACTGCTTTGCAGTGCACGTAGGCGACATGCGGTGCGAGCCGCGTGGCGGCGTCGAGAGGATCCTGTTCGGCCCAGTGCCAATTGCCGGTGTCGAAGGTCATTGAAAGGCCGCTTTGTCGCGGCAGCGCGACGAAGAGCGCGTCGAACGCGCCGATCGTCCCGCCCGCCTTCAGTTGTCCGTTCTCGACGACGACGCGCGCTTTCGACGCGGCGATGTCGGTCATGAGGCGGTCGAGCGTCGCCGGATCGGTCGCGACGCCGCGCTCCGTGCCGCCCAGTTGCAGCTTGACGATGCGCGCGTTCAGCGCCGACGCTTCGTCGATGGCGAGGCGGAGTGCTTCGCGGTCGAGCGAGCCGTCGTCATGGAAAAGCGTTGCGGGCGTCGAATAGACGATCCACAAACCCAACCCGCGAATACGTTCGCCCAGTTGCGCGAGCGCTTCCGGCTGCGCATCCGCGTCGCTCGCGAACAATTCTCGGCGCACTTCGAAGCCGTTCGCGCCCGCTCGCGCCGCGGCGCAAGCCCAGACGGCGTGACCGTCGCGCCGGATCGCATCGGCGCCGAACGCGCTCGCGACGATCACAACGTCAGTACTCGCCTCAACGTTCGGGAAATTCTCGTTCACGCGCTTCTCGGTATCGTTTCGGCGCCAAAATTAGCTTGGAACCGGTTCCATGATCGATTTTCAAAAAAGACGCCGCGGCGCCCTGTTGAGAACGAATGGTGCGTCAGACCGCCATCGAGGCGCCATAGTGGAATTCCCTAGCCGAGCAGACCCGGCTCGTCGCACAACTCCAGAAAACGCGCCGCGACGCGCGACGGCGTCGCCGCATGAGGCAGCAGAATGGAAAAGCGGCGCGTGAGCGGCTTCGGTGCGATGCGCACGCGCCGCAGCGCACTGTCTTCGTGACGGATCGACATCGCCGACACAAAACCGATGCCCATGCCCGCGCGCACCGCCTCTTTCACGCCCTCGACGCCGGCGATTTCCAGCGCGACGCGCATCGGCGCATCGCAGTCCGCGAACGCGCGCTCGATAACCTGCCTCACGCCCGAGCCTGGCTCGCGCAGCACGAGCGGGTGCTCGCCGAGTTCATCGAGCGTGACGGACTCGCGCCCGTCGGCAAGCGGATGGCCGTTGGGCAGAATCGCGACGATCTCGTCCTCGCGCCACGACGTGACCGTCGTGCCGAGCGGCAGATCGCTTCCGGGCGAGCCTTCGACCAGCGCGATATCGAGCGAACCGAGGGCTGCGACGATATCCGCCGTATTGCCGTCGATGGTCGTCACGACGACGTCCGGATAGCGCTTGTGAAACGCCGCGATCAGGTACGGCAGCAAATAGCTCGCGGGCGTCGTGCTCGCGCCGATGCGCAGCGTGCCGCGCTCCAGCCCGCGCAACGCGTCCCGCAGCGCGTGCGCCGCCCGGAACGTCTCGCGCAGGCGCTCCGCGTGGCCGAGCAACTGTTCACCGGCGGCGGTCAGGCGCACACCGCGACCGTCGCGCTGATACAGCGGCTCGCCGAACTCCTCCTGCAGAAGCCGCAGTTGGCCGGACACGGCCGGCTGCGACAGATGCAGCGCCACCGCCGCACGGCTGATATTGCCGTGCTCCGCGACCGTCGCGAAGGTTATCAGTTGTTCCGGGGTCATTTCTCATAAATATCAGTTTGTCCGATACTTCACATTCTAAATCACGATTTTTCATATTGATATATCGGGAATAGGATTAGCCCATCGATTCCACCAATTTCAAATGGGTTCATCCATGTCCACGGTTCAGTCCGCACACCATCTTGCGCCGCCCGCCTCCTCCACGCGCGGGCAACTCAACGGCATCCTGTTCGTCGCGTTGTTCGCCGCAGCCGTCACGCGCCTCGCCAGCATCCCCGCCATCGCCGGGCTCGGGATCAGTCCGTTGATCGTCGGCATCGTTGCGGGCGCGGTCTACGGCAACGCATTGCGTCACGGCATGCCCGATAGCTGGGCGGCGGGCGTCAACTTCTCCGCGCGCAAGCTGCTGCGGATCGCGGTCGCGTTTTTCGGGCTGCGCGTGAGTCTCCAGGAGATCGCGCAAGTCGGCGTGTCGGGCTTCACGGTGTCGGTGCTGGTCGTCGTGAGCACGCTCGTGATCGGGACGTGGGCCGGGATGAAGCTGATGAAGCTCGACCGCGACACGGCACTTCTCACGGCAGCCGGCAGCGCGATTTGCGGCGCAGCGGCTGTGCTCGCGTTCGAATCGACCTTGCAATCGAAGCCGCACAAGAGCGCAATGGCCGTCGGCAGTGTCGTGCTGTTCGGCACGCTCTCGATGTTCCTCTATCCGCTCGCGCTCAACGCCGGCTGGCTGCATCTCGACACGCTCGGCGCGGGCCTCTTCTTCGGCGGCACGATCCACGAAGTGGCGCAGGTCGTCGGCGCGGCGAGCAACGTGAGCCCGGAAGCGACGCACATCGCGACCATCGTGAAGATGACGCGCGTGATGCTGCTGGTTCCCGTGCTGCTCGTGATCGGCTTCTGGATCAGCCGCTCGCGTGCCGCATCGGCGGATGGTTCGGCGCAGGGCAAAAGCAAGATCGCGGTGCCCTGGTTCGCGCTCGGCTTTCTCGTGCTCGTCGTCGTGAATTCGCTGCACGTACTGCCCGATGCCGCGACGAGCACGATCAACACGCTCGACACCTTCGCCCTCACGATGGCCATGACCGCGCTCGGCATGGAGACGCGCATCGCGCAGATCCGCGAGGCGGGCCCGCGCGCCCTCGCCACCGGCGCGATCCTGTACGCGTGGCTCGTCGGCGGTGGCCTTGCGATCACGCTCGGGGTCGAACGTCTGTTCGGCTGAGGGATGCACGGAAGTACCCATCGCGCGAGTGTCGGCTCGCGCGATAACGCTTTAACGGAGCACTCATGGAACACGGCGCTCGCACCCAGAACGAGAAGCTCGATGTCAAGACCACGACGTGCTACATGTGCGCATGCCGCTGCGGCATCCGCGTGCATCTGCGCGACGGCGAAGTCCGGTACATCGACGGCAATCCGAACCATCCGCTCAATCAAGGCGTGATCTGCGCCAAGGGCGCGTCGGGCATCATGAAGCAGTACTCGCCCGCGCGTCTCACGCAGCCGCTGATGCGAAAACCGGACGCCCTGCGGGGCGAAGCGCAATTCGAGCCGGTTTCATGGGAAGTCGCGCTCGACATGCTCGAAACGCGTCTCGCGCATCTGCGCGCCACCGATCCGAAGAAGTTCGCGCTCTTCACGGGCCGCGACCAGATGCAGGCCCTGACCGGCCTCTTCGCCAAGAACTTCGGCACGCCGAACTACGCGGCGCACGGCGGCTTCTGCTCGGCCAACATGGCGGCCGGCATGATCTACACGATCGGCGGCTCGTTCTGGGAATTCGGCGGCCCCGACCTCGATCGCGCGAAGCTCTTCTTCATGATCGGCACCGCGGAAGATCATCATTCGAATCCGCTCAAGATCGCCATTTCGAAGTTCAAGCGCGCGGGCGGGCGCTTCATCGCGATCAATCCGGTTCGCACGGGCTATGCCGCCATCGCCGACGAATGGGTGCCGATCCGCCCCGGCACCGACGGCGCGCTCTTCATGGCGCTGATCCACGAACTGATCGCCGCCGACGCCTGGGATCACGAGTTCGTCACGCGCTACACGAACGCGGCGGAACTGCTCGACATGAACGAAGCGAGCGATACCTTCGGGCTTTTCGTGAAAGACGGCGAGACGCCCGAGCGCAACGCGCTCTTTCCGCAAAATCATCTGTGGTGGGACAAGAAGACGAATCGCGCGGTCGCGCATCATGCCGATGACGCCGAACCCGCGCTCGAGGGCCGCTACACGCTCGACGACGGCACGCCCGTCACGCCCTCCTTCGCGCTGCTGCGCGAGCAGGTGGCGTCGTGCACGCCCGAGTGGGCCGCCGCCATCACCGGCATTCCCGCCGCAACCATCAAACGTCTCGCCGCCGAAATGATCCAGACGGGCCGCGACCACAAGGTCACGCTGCCGATCGAATGGACCGACTGCTGGGGGAAAAAACACGACACCGTGACGGGCAATCCCGTCGCCTTTCACGCGATGCGCGGGCTCGCCGCCCATTCGAACGGCTTCCAGTCGATCCGTGCGCTCGCGGTGCTGATGTCGCTGCTCGGCACGATCGACCGTCCGGGCGGCTTCCGTCACAAGTCGCCTTTTCCGCGCGCGGTGCCGCCGTCCGCGAAACCGCCGAATCATCCCGATCAGGTCAAGCCGAACACGCCGCTTGCGAGCGGCCCGCTCGGATGGCCCGCCGCGCCCGAGGACCTCTTCATTCACGACGACGGCACGCCCGTGCGCATCGACCGTGCGTTCTCCTGGGAGTATCCGCTCGCGGTGCACGGCGTGATGCACAGCGTCATCACGAACGCGTGGCGCGGCGATCCCTACCCCATCGACACGTTGATGATATTCATGGCCAACATGGCGTGGAACTCGTCGATGAACACGATGGAAGTGCGCAAGATGCTCGCCGACAAGAACGACGACGGCGAATACAGGATTCCGTTCATCGTCGTGTGCGATGCGTTCCAGTCGGAGATGACCGCGTTCGCCGATCTCATCCTGCCCGACACGACCTACCTCGAACGCCACGACGCGATGTCGATGCTCGATCGCCCGATCTCCGAGTTCGACGGTCCCGTCGATTCGGTGCGCGTGCCGGTCGTGCCGCGCACGGGCGAATGCCGGCCGTTTCAGGAAGTGCTGGTCGAGCTCGGCGGCCGCCTCGGGCTGCCCGCGTTCACTACGCCGGAGGGCAAGCGCAAGTATCGCGACTATCCGGACTTCATTGTCAATCATCAGACGTCGCCGGGATCGGGCGTCGGCTTTCTGATGGGCTGGCGTGGCAAGGACGGCCGCGATGCGCTCGTCGGCGAACCGAATCCGAACCAGTGGGAAGAGTACGCGAGGCACGATTGCGTCTATCACTACACCTTGCCCGAGTCGCTGCAGTACATGCGCAATTGCAACGGGCCTTATCTGCAATTCGCCGTCGACAAGGGCTTTCGCAAATTCGGCGAGCCGATCCTGATCCAGCTCTACTCCGACGTGATGCAGAAGTTCCGCCTCGCCGCGCGAGGACGCACGAAAGGCAGGCAGCCGCCCGAGCATCTGCGCGCGCGCATCGAGCAGTATTTCGATCCGCTGCCGTTCTGGTACGCGCCGCTCGAACTCGACACGACCAATCTCGACCGATATCCGCTCGCGGCCGTCACGCAGCGCCCGATGGCGATGTATCACTCGTGGGATTCGCAAAACGCGTGGCTGCGGCAGATTCACGGCGAGAACCTGCTGTACATGAATCCGCGCATGGCGAAGGCGAACGGCATCGAGGACGGCGGCTGGATCTATGTCGAATCGCAATGGGGCAAGGTGCGCTGCATGGCGCGCTATAGCGAGGCGGTCGAACCGGGCACGGTGTGGACATGGAACGCGATCGGCAAGGCGTCGGGCGCGTGGAGCCTCGGCCCAGATGCCAACGAATCGCAGCGCGGCTTCCTGCTCAATCACCTCATCACCGACGAGCTTCCGGCGTCCGGGACCGAAGGCATGCGCTTCTCCAACTCGGACCCGATCACGGGACAGGCGGCATGGTACGACGTGCGCGTGCGCGTCTATCCCGCCGAAGCGGATGCCAGCCACACGCTGCCGCAATTCGCGCCGATGCGCCCCTCGCCCGGCATGCCGGGTCCGATCCAGCGCGTCGTGCAGACCTACTTCGCCGGGCGCGGCGAGTTCGCGGCGCGTTTGCGCAATGTCATCAAGCGAAACCCGGGTAACTGAAGGAGACCATCATGACCCAAATGGCCCTCGTGATCGACCTGAACGTGTGCGTCGGATGTCACGCGTGCGTGACGAGCTGCAAGGAGTGGAACACGTCCGGCGAAGCGGGCAGTCTCGCGGATCAGCGCCCCTATGACGCCGATCCGTCCGGCACTTTCTTCAACCGCGTGCAGACCTATGAAGCCGGTGAGTTTCCGCTCGCCGACACCATCCACTTTCCAAAGTCCTGCCTGCACTGCGAGGACCCGCCGTGCGTGCCTGTCTGTCCGACCGGCGCGAGCTACAAGCGCAAGGAAGACGGGCTCGTGCTCGTGGACTTCGACAAGTGCATCGGCTGCAAGTACTGCGCGTGGGCGTGTCCGTACGGCGCGCGCGAGCTCGACGAAGAGCGCAAGGAAATGACGAAGTGCACGCTGTGCGCCGATCGCATCTACAACGAGGCGCTGCCCGAGCGCGATCGCAAACCCGCATGCGTGCTCGCCTGTCCGACGTCGGCGCGGCTCTTCGGCGATATCCACGATCCGGAGTCGGTGGTCTCGAAGGCGATCGAGGAACGCGGCGGCTATCAGTTGATGCCGGAATGGGAGACCAAGCCCGCGAATCATTATTTGCCGCGGCGCCCGGTGAATGCGTGCGGCAGCGGCGGCTCGTGCGGTTGTCATTCCGGCGACGACGCCTCGCTCGAAGCGCACGGCGACCTGAATCTCGCGGCGATGGCCGCGCGCGTCTGACTTCATCGGAGCTCGAACATGAAACCCGCGTTTTCCGTCGTGTTTCTCACGACATTGAGCGGCGCCGCGCAAGGCTTGCTGATCGCGCTCGTCGGCGTCGAAATTTTCGCGAAGCTCGGTCTGACCGGGTTGCCTGCGCAGACGTTCTTCGTCATCGGCGCGGCGTTGTCGGTCGTGCTCGGCGGGCTCGGGCTGATCGCTTCGTTCTTTCATCTCGGGCATCCGGAGCGCGCCTGGCGTGCGATCGCGATGTGGCGCACGTCATGGCTCTCGCGCGAATGCCTCTGCCTGCCCGCGTTTCTCGCGTGCGACGCGTTGTACGGCATCGCGCATTGGCTGGGCACGCCGGGCGCGCTCGTCATCGGCGTGATCGGCGTGATTGCGTCGGCGGCGCTCTTCGTCTGCACCGCGATGATCTACGCGTGCCTGCGCTTCCTGCAGGAATGGGCTACGCCGCTCACGATGGTCAACTTCGTGCTGCTCGGCTGCGCGTCCGGCTTCACGCTTGCGACGGCCTGCGCCGCGTGGCTCGCGCCGTCGCTCGCGGCGGGGCTTGCGGCTTGCGCCTGCACCCTGACGCTCGCAGGCTGCGCGACGCGCGTCGCCGCGTTGAAGCGCAATGCCCGCTTGCGGCCGAAGTCGACCGTGCAAAGCGCGACGGGCATCAAAGGACCGAACGTCGTGCAGAAATCACGCGGCTTCACGGCGGGCGCGTTCAATCTGCGCGAGTTCTTTCATGGACGATCGGCGCAAGCGATCGCGCGCATCAAGTGGACGTTTCTCGTCGGCGCGTTCGGCGTGCCGTTCGTGCTGATGCTGCTCGGGATCAGCGCGCAGTCCGTGGCGCTGTTCTGCCTCGCGTCGGTCACGCAGTATCTGGGACTCGTCGCCGAGCGATGGTTCTTCTTTGCCGAAGCGCGGCATCCGCAGAACATCTACTACGCGCGCGCTTCGTGATTGGCGGGAAGACGCGTGCCGTACGGCACGCGTTCCTTGCTACACCGCGAGCTTGAGCGCCTGATCGAAATCGGCGATGAGATCGTCGGTATCTTCGATACCTGCGGACAAACGCAGCATGCCGTCCGAAATGCCCATCGACTTGCGCACTTCCGGGCCGGCTTCGAAGAAGATCGTCGGCGCGACCGGAATGATCAGCGTGCGCGTGTCGCCGAGGCCCGTCGCCTTGACCGGCAATTGCAGCGCGTTGACGACTTCGATCATGCGATCCGCGTGGCGCAATTCGAACGACAGCAGCCACGACGCGCCCTTGAACAGCGACTGCGCGATCTCGTATTGCGGATGACTCTTCAGCCCCGGATAGAACACCCGCCCGATAGCCTCGTGCTGCTCGAGAAATTGCGCGAGCGCGAGCGCGTTCTCGCTGCACTTCGCGACGCGCAGCGCGAGCGTTTCCGCGCCCATTGCGATCGAATGCGCCTGCTCCGACGACAGCGACCCGCCCATGTCGCGCAGCCCCTTTTTGCGAATCTGCAGGAGCCCTTGCTCCTTCGGCGGCGAGCGGCGGTAGTCATCGGCGATGTTCGGGTACGCGCTCCAGTCGAAGAGGCCCGTGTCCGTCACTGCGCCCCCGAGCGCCGCGCCATGTCCGGCAATGGTCTTCGTCAACGAATTGACGACGAGGCTCGCGCCGACCGCCTTCGGCCGGAACAGCGCGGGCGATGTGATCGTATTGTCGACGACATACGCGAGACCGCCATCGCGGCACAACGCGCCGATGCCGGCGAGGTCGGGAATCTGCGTGCCCGGATTCGCGATGGTCTCGACGAACACCATGCGCGTGTTCGGCCGGATCGCGTCCGCGACGTTCGCGGCCGATGCCGAATCGACCATCGTCACGTCGATACCGAGCGTTCTCAAAGTGCCGAAAAGGCTGTTGGTGTTGCCGAACACGTAGCGGCTCGACACGACATGATCGCCCGCGCGCAGCAAGGTGAGGAACACCGCCGTCAGCGCCGCCATGCCGGTGCTGAAGCAGATCGACCCGACGCCTTCTTCGAGGCTCGTGATCTTGCGCTCGAGCGCCGCGGTCGTCGGCGTGCCCTGACGCGCGTAATTGAAGCCGCCTTTTTTCGTGCCCTGAAAGACGCCGATCAGATCCTCCACGCGCTCGAATCCGTACTGGACCGATGTGTGGATCGGCTGCCGCACGCCGCCATGCTCGACGCCCACGCTTCTGTCGCCGTGAACGATGCCAGTGGTAAAGCCTTGCTTGTCCATCCCTTCTCCGCTGCGTCGAAAACACAAAACATCAATTTTGCACGATCTGGGCGGATTCATGGCGTCGCCGTCAAACAGGAACGCGTGTTGCTCGCCCGATTCTCCGTACGCGCGCTTCGTCGCACGTTGAAAACGCGCACACTCCACTGTCGCCGCAAACGCGGCACACCTTCCCGAGGAGCCTTTTCACATGACTTACGAACTCCATTACTGGAACGGATTGCAGGGCCGCGGCGAGTTCGTCCGGCTCGCGCTGGAAGATGCCGGCGCGCCATACATCGACGTCGCGCGTGAATCGGGTAAGCGCGGCTACGGCATGGACGCGATGATGAAAGTCCTGAACAGCAAGACAGAGCCGCACATCCCCTTCGCCCCGCCGTTCCTGAAAGACGGCGAGCTGATCGTGCCGCACGTCGCGAACATTCTGCTCTATCTCGGACCGAAGCTCGGACTCGCGCCGAAGGACGAAGGCCTGCGCTACGTCGCGCATGGCCTGCAACTGACGATCGCCGATTTCGTCACCGAAGTGCACGACACGCATCATCCGCTCGCGACCGATCTCTACTACGAGGATCAGATGGACGCGGCAAAGATCCGCACGCAGAATTTTCTCGACAAGCGCGTGCCGAAGTTCATGAAGTACTTCGAGCGCGTGCTGAAGCAGAACCCGCACGGCGACACGCAGATGATCGGCGATGCGGCGACTTACGTGGATCTGTCGGTCTTCCAGATCGTCGACGGCCTGCACTACGCTTTCCCGCGCGCAATGAAGAAGTTCGGCGCACAGTATCCGCGCGTCGCGGCGATTCACGACGCGGTCCTGCAAAGGCCGAACATCGCGGCTTACGTCGATTCCGAACGGCGTATCCCGTTCAACGAGTCGGGCATTTTCCGGCACTATCCCGAACTCGATCAGGACGCTTGAACCCCAACGCAACCCAGGAGCCAGCATGGTAGAAACGATTCCTTCCTTCGGTCTCGGCACGTTCCGCGTCGATGCCGCGAAAACCACGAACGCGGTCAAGAGCGCGCTCTCGATCGGTTACCGTCATATCGATACGGCGCAGTTCTACAACAACGAGGCTGCCGTCGGTCAGGGCGTGCGCGAATCGGGCGTGCCGCGCGACGACATCTGGGTCACGACGAAAGTCTGGTGGGAGCGGCTCTCGCGCGATGCGCTCATCGCGAGCCTGAAGGACAGTCACGCGAAGCTCGATATCGGCACGATCGATCTCGCGCTCGTGCACTGGCCGTCGCCCGACGGCGCGGTGCCGATCGCCGAAACGCTCGCCGCGATGCAGGAAGCACAGAAGCTCGGTCTGATCCGTCATTACGGCGTGTCGAATTTCACCGCGCCGCTGCTCGAAGAGGCGCTGCAGGCGCCGGGCGGCAAGGAGATCGTCACGAACCAGTTCGAGGTGAGCCCGTTTCTCGCGAACCGCAAGCTCGTCGACGCGACGCAGCAGCTCGGCGTCAAGGTGACCGCGTACATGCCGCTCGGCGAAGGCCGCGCGCATACGGACGCGACGCTCAAGGCGATCGCGCAAAAGCACAACGCGACGCCCGCGCAGGTGACCTTCGCGTGGCTCCTGTCGCGCGATATCGTGGTGCTGTCGGCATCGACGAATCGAGAGCATCAGCAGGCGAACTGGGACGCGCAGAAGCTGAAGCTCGACGCCGACGACATCGCAAGGATCGACGCGCTCGACGAAGGCAAGCGTCACGCGAATCCGCCGTTCGCGCCGAAGTGGTGACACGCACGCGTCCAACGCAGCCCGGCCGTGAACGCCGGGCTTTTTTGCGTCCGTCGCGGGCGTTTTCGAGCGCGTTCCGGCACGGCGCAATGCTATCCTTGCGAGTCGCTTATTCCGTTTGCTTCTAAGCTTTCCACGATTCAGCAAAAGTGCTCTCATTCCTGCTCAAGCTGCGGACTCGCGCGCAACGTCTCTTCCGTCTGTCGGACTCGCATACGATGCTCGTCTGGGCGGTCGTCGTCGGCGTGGCGGGCGCCTTCGCGACTTCCGTCTTTCGCGAAGGCATTCAGATCCTGCAACGTCTGCTGGGCAATCCTTCGGAAGGCCTCGTCGCGCTCGCGCATACCTTGCCCTGGCCCGTGCGGATCCTGCTGCCGGCCGTGGGCGGCCTCATCGCGGGTGCGTGTCTGCTGATCGCGCGCAAGCACGCGAGCAAGAACGCGAGCACGGACTACATGGAAGCCGTCACCATCGGCGATGGCGTCGTGCCCGTGTGGCAGAGTCTCTGGCGCAGCCTGTCCTCGCTCATCACGATTTCGAGCGGCGGTTCCATCGGCCGCGAAGGCTCGATGGTGCAGCTCGCCGCGCTCGCGTCGTCGCTCATCGGGCGCTGGGTCCACTTCGATCCGCCGCGCCTGCGCCTGCTCGTCGCCTGCGGCGCGGCCGCCGGTATCACGTCGGCGTATAACGCGCCCATCGCCGGCGCGTTCTTCGTCACGGAGCTCGTGCTCGGCTCAATGGCGATGGAGAGCTTCGGACCGATCGTCGTCTCGTCGGTCGTCGCCAATATCACGATGCGCGAGTTCGCCGGTTATCGCCCGCCATACGAGATGCCGGTGTTTCCGACCGTGACGGGTGTCGAAGTGCTGCTCTTCGTCGTGCTCGGGTTGTTGTCGGGCGTGCTCGCGCCACATTTTCTGCGCTTGCTCGCAGCATCGAGAAAGCGCTTTTCGACGCTGCCCTTGCCATTGCCGCTGCGCCTCGCGCTCGGCGGGCTGATCGTCGGCGTGATTTCGATCTGGTGGCCCGAGGTCTGGGGCAACGGTTATGAAGTCGTGAACTCGCTGCTGCACGAGCCGTGGACGTGGACCGCGCTGCTCACCGTGCTCGTCTTCAAGCTTATCGCGACGGCGGCCACCGCCGGCTCGGGCGCGGTCGGCGGCATCTTCACGCCGACGCTTTTCGTCGGCGCGGTGCTCGGCTGCCTGTACGGCATCGGCGTGCACACGATCTGGCCGGACTCGACGTCCGCGCCCTTCGCCTACGCGATGGTCGGCATGGGCGCGTTTCTCGCCGCCGCCACGCACGCGCCTCTCATGGCGATCCTGATGATCTTCGAGATGACGCTCTCGTATCAGGTCATGCTGCCGCTGATGGTCTCGTGCGTGATCGCCTACTTCATCGCGCGCACGTCCGAGCAGACGTCGATGTATGAAGTCACGCTGCGCCGCAATCGTGAAGAAAAAGAGCGCCTGCGCCTCGCCGCGACGCAGATGCGCGAGCTCGTCAAGCCTGCGGATACCGTCGTGCCGCTCACCGCGAACATCAAGGACATGACGCGCGTCTTCCTCGAATATCCGGTGAAGTATCTCTACGTGGTCGACGAAGCCGAGCGCTTTCGCGGCGTGGTCGCCCTGAAGGACATCACCTCCGATCTGCTCGACGAGCACGACACCAAAACCAAGACCGCCGCGGACTATCTCCAGCCGCAATTCGACGTCCTCACGCCCGACATGTCGCTCGGCGAGGCGCTCCAGCACTTCCTCGCATTCCAGGGCGAGCGGCTTCCGGTGATCGAGAAAAAGACGCAGCCGCTCCTGCTCGGCGTCGTGTACAAAACATCTCTTCTGGACGCATACTTCCGTTTGAACCCGACGTCGCGCTGAAACTGCGCAGCCATGCAATTTCGCGGCGCGCAATGACGCGTGCGCGCGTCTTTCGCGCGAGTCGGACCGACTTCAGAATTCACTCGAAATACGTCCGCGCGACGCCCACTCGTCGCGCCCGTGCGCGCATCGTCCGAACGGACCGCGCGCACGGCGGGCAGCGCATAGGCGCACCGGCATAGGCTTTGCTTGGTGCCTTACGCTGCTTACGTGAGGAGGGGTTGCCCTATGAAGACCTCAACGTTGTTGTCGATGGCCCTGGTTTCGGTCTCGTGCTATGCCGCGCCGCTGCACACGGGTTCGACGGACGAATCCACCGCCACCATTGCCGCGACGCGCGCCGCGCTGCGTGTGAACGCCGCGCCCGTTGCGCCGCCCGCGCCCGACGTCTCGGCGCAGGACCTCGATCACGCGCGCTGGCGTCACGTGCCGCTGCCCAAGTCCCGAGCGCCGAACCACGGCATGGCGAGCCAGCCCATTCAGGTGCAGACCTGACGCACCCTTCTCTCCACTGACTCGACTCTGGACCTCGGAATGACCGACACGCACGCAAACCACGCCTTGAACGACGAACCGATCGACGATGAAATCGCCCAGGTCCTGCGCCTCGTGAAGTATCCCGCCAACAAGGACGCGATCGTCGATGCAGCACGCGAAGCGGGCGTCTCCAATGACGTCATCACCGTGTTCGACGGGCTGCCCGAACAGGATTACCCGGACGCGAACGCCGTCGAGCAACTGCTCGGCAGCAACGGCGGACCGGGCATTTCCGTCTGATCGTCCCCGTTGCGAACGAAATGGGCGCCGTTGCTCGCACGGTTCCGGTCAGGTCATACAAAACGTTATTCATCAAAGACTTAACGACGATACGCGAGCCTTTTCAACACTGCTATCCACAGAAATTGTGGATAAGTCGGGCGTCGGATCGGCGAAGCTCGGGATGGCAAAAACGTGGCGCGATCCGCGTCGCGCCGGGATTACGCCGCGAAATCAAGAAACTAGACGAGTCGCCAAGCGGTTTTCCACAGCCCTTTCCCCTTGCGCTGGGGATAAGTTATGCAGAGGCCGGCACGTGTTGACGCGTCGTGAAGCGCACCTGACTTTTCCTTGGGCGCCAGTCATTTAGCAGACTTTTGGGCGCCTTTTCAACAGAGTGCTCCCCAGTTCGTGTGGACAACCCGCGACGTCATGCCCGCCGTCTGATCCCGGAATTTATGCGCTTTGGCTTTCTAATACGAAGTAACCGGGTGGCATAATCCCGCACTCCGGATTTGAACACGCCTTCCTCCATGCGCAGTCGCTTCCATCAACGAACGGGTTCAGTGCTGGCATTGCTCGCAATGCTGCTGATCACGTTCGCGCCGATGGTCTCGCAGCTGCTCGCGGCCGATGCGCGCGCCGGTGACCTGAGCGCCGAACTCTGCTCGGTGCATGGGTCGAAGGTCGAGCCAGCCGGCCATCACGCACCGGACACGCTCGCTCATCTCGACGATCAGGCCTGCGGCTACTGCCATTTCTTCGCGCATGCGCCCGCGATTTCGAGCGCACGCGCCTCGGCGACGCTCGATGTCCCGGCGCGCCGCACCGTCGTCGTCGCGCTCGTTAGCGTCGAGCGCCCCGCTCCTGCGTTCACCACAGCGCAATCACGCGCTCCACCGGTTCTCATCTGACTTCGTCCAAACGGATCGATGCCATCGCGGCGTCGAATGGCGTCGCGCGCCGGTAGCGTCGCGCCACGCGTTTTCATCACGAATTCGAAGAAGAACCATGCTCACTCTTTCAGCGAGCGGCGGCTTCGTGCCGTCCGTACATCTGCACACGCACACGCGCGGCGATTGCGCGTCCCGATCAATCGACATCGGGAGGACGCAACCATGAAGCGAGTCGTCCGGCAAAACGCCCTCGTCACGGGCATCAGCATCACCGCGCTGTTCGCCACGCGCGCCTTCGCTCAAGCCGCACAAACCACGGAAACCGGCGAGCCCGCGGCGCTCCCCGCCGTGATCGTAAAGGGACAGGCGCAACATTCGCTGACATCGCACAACGTCGCCGAGGAGAAGCGCGCGCTCGATCAGACGGTCGGCTCCGTCGGCTTCGTGGACAGCGCGGACTACCAGAACACCTACGCCTTCACGCTGCGCGACGTCCTCAAGAACGTGCCCGGCGTCTTCGTGCAGAACCGCTACGGACAGGAGCTGCGCGTGTCCATTCGCGGTTCGGGGCTTGCGCGCGGCTACCATACGCGCGGCCTCGAGATCCTGCAGGACGGCATTCCGACCAATCTCGCCGATGGCAGCGGCGACTATTACCAGATCGATCCGCTCGCGCTGCAGTCCGCCGATGTCTATAAAGGCGGCAACGGCCTGGCGTATGGATCGTCGATGATGGGCGGCGCGATCGATTTCGTGACCCCCAGCGCCTACACCGCCGATGCGCCCAACATCCTGCGGCTCGAAGGCGGCAGCTTCGGCACGGTGCGGGGCAGCGCGCAGTTTTCGCGCGTGATGGGGCCGCTGGATTTCATCGGCACGTTCTCCGTGAATCATGCAGACGGCTATCGCGATCACGAGCGCGGCCAGTACGAACAGTTCAACGCGAATATCGGCTATCGCTTCTCGCCGGATGTCGAGACGCGCTCCTATCTCGGCGCGTATGTCGTGGACCAGCAGCTTCCCGGCACGCTGTCGCTGAGCGACGCGCTGAACAACCCGACCAAGGCATCGCCGAGCGCACTTTCCGGCGATCAGGCGCGAGATACGCGCACCGAGCGCATCGCCAACAAGACGACGGTCAAGCTCGATGCCGGCCAGCTCGACTTCGTCACCTGGGCCATCCACAAGAGTCTGTATCACCCGATCTTCCAGGTCATCGATCAGGACGGCTGGACCTACGGCTTCGCGCCGCGCTATACCGCGACATTCAACGCCGGCGGGATGCGCAACGACGTCATCGCCGGCGCGCGCTTCTTCGGCGGCACTACGCAGGCGCGGCAGTACGTCAACGTGTCGGGCAACGAAGGCGCACAGACACTCGACTCGACGCAAAGCGCCTACAACTACGAGGCGTATGTCGAGGACCGCCTGTTCCTCCTGCCGACGGTCGCCCTGATGGCCGGTTTCAAGGCTTTGCGCGACGTGCGCAAGTACGTCGATCACGGCGGCCTCGCGGCCGACCCGAACTACAAGTCGGCGAGCGAGACGTTCAGCGGCGTGAATCCCAAGCTCGGCGTGATGTGGCAGCCGAATCGCGAGATCCAGGCGTATGTGGACATCACCCGCAGCCAGGACGTGCCCGATTTCACCGATCTCACGCAGACCTTCGCGAACACCACGCGCTTCACGCCGCTCACGTCGCAACACGCGTGGACGCTCGAACTCGGCACGCGCGGCACACGCGATCGCGTGAGCTGGGACCTCACCGCGTATCGCTCGCTCGTGCGCGACCAGTTGCTTCAATACACGACCAATCCCGACATACCTGCATCGACCTTCAATGCGAACAAGACGGTGCTGCAGGGCATCGAGGCGGGGGTATCGGTGGATGTGTGGCGTGACGTTACGCACCCGGGCGCCGGCGACAAGATCACGCTATCCGGCTTGTGGAATCTCAGCGACTTCCGCTTCAAGGACGATCCGCAGTACGGCAACAACCGCATCGCGGGCGTGCCGGTCAATGTGATTCGCGCGGTGCTCGGCTACTCGCGGCCCAACGGATTTCACGTGTCCGCATCGGTCGACTGGGTGCCGGCGGGCGCCTGGGCCGACGACGCCAACACGCTTCGCGTGCCGGGCTATACGCTCCTCGGCGTGCAGGCGGGAATGGATTTCCGCAACGGCCTGTCGGTCTTTCTCGATGCGCGCAATCTGACCAACAAGCGCTATGTGAGCGACATCAGCACTATCGCGAATGCGCAAACGGCGGCGTCGACGGCGATCTTTTATCCGGGCGAAGGCCGCAGTGTGTTCGCGGGCGTGCGGTACGCGTTCTAACCGCGCGGCAATCGACCGGCACGTGCGTCACCCGGTCAACTTCCCCGATACTGCGCCGCACTCGCCGGCGCAGGCGCGGCGGGCTTCTTCGCGCCCTTGTCCTTCGCCGCGCCGCTCGCCGCCGCATCCGAGGACATATAGGCCGGCGCCGCCTTCGCCTGCTGCTTCTGGCCGGCCGGCGGCGCGCTCGGCGGTCGTCCGATATCGGCGAGCATCTGCTGGCAAGGCAGCGGCTTGTTGTTGCTCGGCGCGATGAGCGGAATCAGGGCCGCGAACGGATTGATGAGGCCCAAGCCCACCGCGGCAGCACCGCGCAACGCCAGAACCGGACTCACGCCGACATGCGGATCCTTGAACGTGCCCTTCACGTAGAGGGGCGATCGCAACGAGAAAACGCGCAGGCCCTTCGTGTGCGGATGGACGCCGAGATCCATGTCCTCCGTCTTGAGATTGATGGTGCCGTCGACGTTGATGACCGCGTCGTCGGTATCGAGTGCGAAGACGCGCGAATCGAGCACGCCGTCGGTCACGACGAAATCCGCCGCCGCGCAGTTGATGTTCACATCGCGCTTGCCGAAGAGCTTTTCATACACGACGTTCGCCACGTTCAGCCCCGCCGCCTCCATGTACAGACGGCTGACGGTGCCCTGCGTGATAAGCGCCTTCACCTCGCCGTTCGATGTCGCCGCGAGCGCCGCGGGCGAATTGCCGGTGGCGGAGAGCGCTGCATCGCCGTTGATCTCCCCGAGCGCGGATTGCATCGTCTTCACCGTCGGGAAAAGCTGCTTGAGCTTAAGATGCCGTGCCTGCGCCGACACGCGGCCCTTGAGCGGCGCGGCGCTGCCGTCGAGATGAATGTTCGATGCGAGCGAGCCGCCCGCCACGCCGAACCTGAGCGGCTCGAACGAGAGCACGCCGTTCGTCATCAGAACGTGCGTGTACAGGTTGGTGATCGGCAGATCCGGATTTTTGATGATGCGCTCGCCGGTGAACTTCACGTCGGCGTCGATGGCCTTCCAGCGATCGGTCTTGAACTCTTCGGTCGGCAGGGCCTTCGACGTCGGCTGCTTTTCCGTATCGCCGCGCTTGGCTTTGCTCGCGTTGGAATCGGCGCCGATGATCGGCGCGAGATCCTTGAACTGCAACAGATGCGACACGAGCTCGCCCTGCAAGAGCGGCCGCGGCTTCTTCCCGGCATAGACGAGCGATCCGTTGATGTCGCTGCCGCCCACGCGCCCGGTGAAGTTCTCGTAATGAAACACGTTGCCGTCTTCACGGAACTGGCCGGTGAGCCGCCCTTCGGTGGCGAACGGCGGCGTCTCGGGCAGCGTCACGCCGGTGAACGGATAGAGATGCGCCATGCTCACGGCCTGTATCCACAGCCGCAGATCGAGCGCGGCGAGATGCGCGGGATCGGTCACGGTGCCGACAAAGGCAATATGCGTATCGCCCAGGCGCACGTCGGCCTGCACCGGGAACGGACGCGTCGCGTCCTGCACGGCGAGCACGCCGCCCAGCTTGCCGTCGCCGGACACCTTGCCGCCGTTGTACGTGCCCTTCACGTTCCAGCCGAACGCGTACGGCGGAACCGGCGGCTTCGGCCCTTCCTTGGTCGTGATGCTGGTATTCGCCGACGTGCTCGCCGGGTTCGGCGCGGACGCGTTCGCGACGGCAGCAGCCGATGCCGCCGACGCTTCGGACGCCGCCGCCGCATCGGCCTGCTTGTTGAGCTTCGTCGCGCCGCTCTTGCCGACCATTTCCGCCGACGACTTCGCGGACGCCGATTCCTGCTGCTTCATCGCCTCGCCGATCGGCACGGGCTGCCCGAGCGTATCGACGACGACCTGCATCTCGGCCTTGGTGACTTCATCGTGCACGTCGACGGTGCCCTTCGCGAGCGAGATATCGCCGAGCTTCAGCTTCCAGGTGGACGGCTCGGTCGACTGCTTGAACTTGAAAGTCCAGTTGTTGCGATTGTCCTTGAGCCGCTCGATATCGATCGACGGATTCACGAGATTGATCGTCGGCACCACGATGTCGTGTGCGAGCAGCGGCAGCACGGCCACCTGAAAGTCGATCTCGTCGAGCGTTGCGAAGAATTTCTGGCGCGTCCAGTCGGGATTGGCGATGGTGATTTTTTCAGCGGAGAACCGCGGCCACGGCACCCAGCGTTTCCAGCCCGTTTCGTTGGGCGGACGGCGCCAGCCCACTTTCAGATCGCCCGTGATTTCGAAGCGCCGGCCGATCGCCTCGGACACTTTGTCATCCACCCAAGGCCGCAGACGGTTCCAGTCGAACGTCAGGAAGATGACTACCAGTATCGCGATCAGAACCGCCAGAACGGCAAAAAACCATGCGACGATCCTTCCGATTTTTCCGGTCGTTCTGGCCTGCGGCATGACGGCTCCATCCGTTTTTTCTCATCATGAGTGCGGCAGCACATAGTGTGCCCGTGCGGGCGTAGCGGTTATGTAGTCGTTGATCAGTCGTTGATCAGCCGTTGAACGCCGAATGTCCGTAAGATGTCGGCTCCGAAGAACGAGACCCCCACATCAATCGATGCCCGACGCGACATCGCCGCTTTTTGCGCCTTCGCCTCCCGTGGAACTCGTCGCCGCGCACGGCGTCGTGCGTCGCGACGCCCTGCGCGGCGCGGTGCTGCTGCATCCCACGGACTTCGCGCTTTATTCGGGCCAGCGCGCGGCGATCACCGGGCCGTCGGGCTCCGGCAAGAGCGTCTTCCTGCGCACGCTCGCGCTGCTCGATGCGTGCGACGCCGGCCATGTCACATGGCTCGGCGAGCGCATCGCGCGCTCGCGCATTCCGGCTTATCGGCGGCGCGTCGCCTATATCGCGCAGCGTCCCGCGATGCTCGATGGCACCGTCGAGGACAATCTGCGCTATCCGTTTACGCTGAAAACCTATCGGGACGCGCATTTCGATCCCGACGCGGCGATGCGGCTGGCGCAGGCGGCCGGGCGCGGCGCAGACTTCCTCGACAAGCTCGCGGGCGATCTGTCGGGCGGCGAAGCGCAGATTGCGGCGCTCGTGCGCGTGCTGCAACTCGCGCCGGATGTGCTGCTCCTCGACGAGCCGACCGCATCGCTCGATCCGGCATCGGCGCGCTCGATCGAAGCGCTCGTCGGTGCCTGGTCCGACGCCGGCCCGCAGCGCGCGTGCATCTGGGTGTCGCACGACCCGGAACAGGCGCGGCGCGTCGCGACGCGTCATTTGACGATGAACGCGGGCGTGCTCGGAGGCGAGACGCGATGAGCGGCTACCAGAACCTCAGTCTTTTCGATATCGGCCTCGCGGCGGCGTTGATTGTCGTCAATGGCGCGCTGTCGGTCGCGCTCGATCTCGGGCTCGAGCGCAAGCTGCTCGTCGCGGCGGTCCGGACCGTCGTCCAGCTGCTGCTGATCGGATATGTGCTTGGCTGGGTGTTTGCGTTCGATCGCTGGTATGTGGTGCTGCCGCTGATGGCGTTGATGACGATCATCGCCGGCTTTGCCGCATCCGGCCGCGGGCGGCGGACATACGCGGGCCAGCGCGCGGACAGCATCGTGTCCATCTGGAGCAGTTCGTGGCTGATCGGCGCGTTCGGGCTCTTCATCGTGATTCGGATTCATCCGTGGTACGAGCCGCAATACGCCATCCCGATTCTCGGCATGATTCTCGGCAACACGCTGACAGGCGTGTCGCTCGGCATCGAGCGCATGACGGAGGAACTGACCGCCGGACGCGCGGCGGTCGAGATGTCGCTTGCGCTCGGCGCCTCGCGCTGGGAAGCGGCGCAGGGGCCCGCGCGCCAGGCCGTGCGCGCGGGCATGATTCCGACCCTGAACCAGATGGCCGTGGTCGGTCTCGTCAGCCTGCCGGGCATGATGACGGGCCAGGTGCTGGCCGGGCAGTCGCCGTTGCAGGCGGTGCGCTATCAGATCGTCATCATGTTTCTGATTGCGGCGGCGTCGGGGCTCGGCGTGGTCGGGGCCGTCGTGCTGACGTATCGGCGGCTCTTTTCGGCCGATCACCGGTTCATGGCGTCGAAGCTGGTGGAACGAAAACCCCGCAAGCGCCCCGCGTAGCTCACTCGCCGTTGTAAGCGCGCTCGAGCGCCGCGATATCGAGCTTGATCATCTCGCGCATCGCTTTCATGGTGCGATCGGCTTTCACCGGGTCCGGGTCCTGCAGCATCTTGAGCAGGCGCCTCGGCGCGACCTGCCACGTCACGCCGAAGCGATCCGTGAGCCAGCCGCAGGCCATCGACTGGCCGCCGTCCAACAGCTTGTCCCAGTAGTGGTCGATCTCTTCCTGCGTGTCGCATTTGATGAACATCGAGATGGCTGGCGTGAACTTGAATTCCGAGCCGCCGTTCAGCGCCAGGAACGCCTCGCCTTCCAGTTCGAACAGGACGGCGAGCACACTGCCCGCCGGTCCTGGACTCGACTCCGTATGACGCATGATCTCCGTGATGCGCGCATTCCTGAAGGTATCGACATAAAAGTTCACGGCCTCTTCGGCGTTGGCGCGTTCGAACCATAGACAGGGCGAAATCTTGTGCATGTGCGGATCTCCATTCGTGGAATCGTGCGTCACGCGCACGGTTGCTGTCCCATCGCCTGCTTCATTTCCTCCGGCGTGACGTCGCGCGTGTGCGTCGCGACCGACCATTGATGGCCGAACGGGTCTTCCACGCGCCCATAGCGATCGCCCCAGAACATGTCGGCGACGGGCATCGTCACTTTCGCGCCCGCGCTTTCGGCCTGCTTCACGGTGGCGTCGACGTCTTCGACATACAGGTGGATCGTGACCGGCGATCCCTTCAGCGCCTTCGGACCGACCGAGCCGTATTGCGGAAATTCATCGACTAGCATCAGCGTCGAATCGCCGATTCTGACCATCGCGTGCATGAGCTTGCCGTCCGGCGCGGGAATGCGGCCGAGCTCGACGGCGTCGAACGCGCGCTTGTAGAACTCGATCGCTTCGGCGGCGCCCGCGCAGACGAGGTGCGGGGTCAGCGAATGCATGCCTTCGGGGATGGGCTTGACAGCGGAAGTGGACATATCGGCTCCGTGTTGTGGATGAAGCGCGCCGGGTTTGGCGCGGCCCTCATACGCTACAACGAACGGACAGCCGGTCAATCGACACGACTACGCACGCCACCGTCAAATTTTGTTTGCAGCCGCGGATTCGCCTTGGGGGATAGCTTATTTCGAAGGCCGGTCAGCGAGCGATTGAATGAGCGCCTCGAGTCGCGAGAAATTGACGGGCTTGGTCAGATGGTCGCGAAAACCCGCTTCGCGGCAACGTCGAATGTCTTCGTCCATGCCGTAACCCGTGATCGCCACCGAAGGCTTGTCGGGCTGAACGGTCTGCCAGGCGCGCGCGATGTCGAGCCCGCTGCCGTCCGGAAGGCCGATATCGCTGACGAGCAGATCGAATGGCCCGCTCTGCGCGCGCTCGAGCGCCTGGGCGACGGTCACGGCGACTGTCACTTCGTGGCCGAGCATTTCCAGCACCTCGGCCATCGCCGATGACGTCTGCTCGTTGTCCTCCACAAGCAGCACCTTGAGCGCGCGCCCCTGCTCCCGACTCGCGGCCTCGACGAGCGGCGCGTCCTCGTGCGCGGGCTGGACCCTTGCGAGCGGCAGCGTGAGCGTGAAGCGCGCACCGGTGTCGCGCCCCTCGCTATAGGCGGAGAGCGTGCCGCCGTGCTTCTGTGCCAGCGTGCTCGCGATCGCGAGGCCGAGCCCCAGGCCGCCGAACGAGCGCGTGATCGAATCGTCCGCCTGCTCGAACGCGGAGAAGATGCGCGGCAGCGCCTCCGCGCTGATGCCGATGCCGCTGTCCGTCACCGAAACCGCGATCGTCGACGGGTCGGGGTTCCAGGTACGCACGTCGATGCGCCCGCCCGCCGGCGTGAACTTCACCGCGTTCTTCATCAGGTTCCAGACGATCTGCTGCAGGCGCGCGGCATCGCCGAGCACGACGAACCGGTCCGCGTCGAAACGCGTTTCGAGCGTGAGGCCCTTCGCGCGCAGATCGGCCTCGGACATGTCGAGCGCGCTCGTCAGCAAGGTATCGAGCGCGACGCTCGCGAAATTGAGCGACAGCTTGCCGCGCGCGATGCTCGTGAGATCGAGCAGATCGTCGATCAGACGCGCTTCGAGCTCGACATTGCGACGGATGAGATCGAGTGTCGGATGCGCCTCGCGCGGCAGCGAATGCTTCATCTCGAGCAGGCGCACGGCCGCGAGAATCGGCGTGAGCGGCGTGCGCAGCTCATGCGACAACACCGCCAGAAAATGGTCCTTCGCGCGATTCGCGGATTCCGCCTGATCTTTCGCGAGGCGCAGCGCGTCGGCGGCCATGTGGGCGTCGGTCGCATCGCGCACGATCTTCGAGAAGCCGATCAGCTCGTCATGCTCGCTGCGGATCGCCGTCGTCACGCCCGAGGCAAAGAACGAATGGCCGTCCTTGCGCCAGAGCCAGCGGTCGTCGCTCGCGCTGCCTTCGCGCCGCGCCGTCTCCAGCTCGGCATCGAATACGCCGGCTTCGCGGTCTTCCTGCGCATAGAAGATGCTCGCGGACTGGCCGAGCACGTCCTGCGCCGGAAAGCCCAGAATGCGCTCGGACGCCGCGTTCCACGTGCGGATGCGCCCTTCGGGATCGAGCGTGATGACGGCGTAATCCTTCAGCGCGTCGATGAGCAGGCGGAAGTGCGTCTCCGTCTCGCGCAACGCACGCTCGACCGCGATGCGTTGCGCGCGCTCGGCGCTCTCGCGCATCGCGCGGCGCACGACCGCGGGCAGGCGTTGCAGTCGCTGCTTCAGCACGTAGTCGGTCGCGCCGCGCTTGAGCATGTCGACGGCATGCTCCTCGCCGAGCAAGCCCGACACGAAGATGAACGGCGTGTCCGGCGAGCGCTCGCTCGCAATCGTGAGGGCCTCGATGCCGGAAAACGTGGGCATCACGAAATCGGCGAGGATGACGTCGAAGCGCTTTTTCCCGAGCTCGGCGATGAACGCCGCGGAGTCGTACACGATCGACGCATCGACCGCGTAATCCGCGCGCTCCAGCTGGGCGATCGTCAGCTCCGCATCCAGTGCGTTGTCTTCGACGAGAAGCAGATGCAGGGGCTGCATGATCTAGACGTCCTCTTCAAAGGACGCCTGCTGGCGCATCGGACCGGGCGAGTTCGCGAACATGGGCGCTGCAATCATTGCGCGGCCGGCGGCCGCCGGAAGCGTGTCGAGCCCGGCGGCGGTTCGTTGAGGACCGCCCAGAATACGCCGAGGTCGCTGATCGCCTCGACGAACTCGGCGAATTCCACGGGCTTGACGACGTAGGCGTTCACGCCGAGCTCGTAGCTGCGCACGAGATCCTGTTCCTCGCGCGAGGACGTCAGCATGACCACCGGAACGCTCTTCAGCGACGCATTCGAGCGGATCATGTCGAGCACTTCGAGACCATCGATTTTCGGCAGCTTCAGGTCAAGCAGGATCACCGCCGGATTGCCGGGCGCGCGCTCCTTCCACTCGCCTTCGCAGGTGAGATAGTCGATGGCTTCCTGGCCGTCGCGCGCGACGATCACTTCGTTCGCGAGCTGGCTCTTGTCGAGCGCAACGAGTGTGAGCTCGAGGTCGTTTGGATTGTCTTCGACGAGCAAAATCGGTTTAAGCATGGTCTTTTCTTGACTTTGTACCTGGCCCGCCCTGCGTTCCATTCGCATGGCGGAATACGACCGGCAAGGAGAAATAGAATACCGCGCCCTCTCCCGGCCGCCCTTCGGCCCATGTGCGCCCTTCGTGGCGCTCGACGATGCGCCGCACGTTGGCAAGCCCAATGCCCGTGCCCTCGAACTCTTCCGCGCGATGCAGCCGCTGAAACACGCCGAACAGCTTCGCGCCGTACTTCATGTCGAAGCCGACGCCGTTGTCGCGCACGCCGATCACGTATTCATCGCCGTTTCGGGTCGCGAATATCTCGATTTTCGCCGATTCCCGCGTCCGCGTATATTTCACCGCGTTCGAAATGAGGTTGCGCACGGCGAGCTGCAGGAAAGCGGCGTCGCCGGTGACGCGCGGCAGCTCGCCGATGACCCATTCGATGCGCCGTCCCGCGCCTTCCGCCTCGAACTCGTGGACGACGCCGCGCACGAGCTGCCCGAGATCGACCGGGGCCGGCCTGAGCGCCGCGCGGCCCATCTGCGAGAACGTCAATAGATCGTCGACGAGCGTGCCCGCAAAACGCGCCGACTCCAGCATGTTGTTCATGAAGCGCCGGCCCTTGTCCGACATGCGCTCGCCTTCCTGCTCGCGCAGCAGATCGCCGTAACCCGCGATATGGCGCAGCGGCGCGCGCAGGTCGTGCGACACGGAATAGGAGAACGCTTCCAGCTCCTTGTTCGCGCGTGCAAGTTCGGTCGCGAGTTCGGCGCGCTCTTCCGCGCGGCGCAGCACGATGTTCAGCAGCGCGCCGCGCAATTCGCCGGCGAGTTCGAGTTCGCCCTGACGCCACATTGCGGAATGTCCGCGCACCGTCTCGAGCCACGGCGAAAAGCTCGTGCGCGGCGTGCTCGCGCCATCGGCGCCTGCTATTTTGACCGGCTCGCCCGCCCACTTGATCGTCTGCATCATTTCGGGCCTGAACCATAGCAGATAGTTGCGAAAGATCTGCGAGACCGGCACCGCGAGCACGCCGCACGCGTTGTCCTCGTGCGCCTTGGCGGGCGCCCATTCGCGCGCGAGCGAATCCGTCGCCCACACGCCGGTCGTGTTCTCGGCGAGCCAGTTCGTGAGCGCGCGCACAGTGTCCTCGTCGGGGGTCGAGCCGAGCAGCGTGATCTGATCGTCGAAGACGATCGCCGCGCCCGCCGAGCGCGCGAAGCTCAATACGTCGTTCGGCACCGCCTGCAAACCCGCGACGAAGTTCTCGTGCTCGCCCATCGCGGAAATCAGACGGCCCATCGTGCGGCGCAGCGCGGCCAGATACTCGCCTTCGGCGCGCTCCTCCTTCGCTTCGATCTGCAACGACAGCATGTGCCCGAGATGCTCGACCGCGACGCGCGTGTTGAACGGCACGATGCGCGCGTCGTGATCGTGACACGAGATGAGTCCCCACAACTGCCCGCGCACGACGATCGACACGGACATCGAAGCGTGCGTCCCCATGTTGCGCATGTATTCCAGATGCACCGGCGAGAAGCTGCGCAGCGTCGCGTACGTGAGATCGGTGGGACGGCCAGTGGCCGGGTTCACACTTGGCACGAGCCGCGCGGGCGTGTAGTTCACGTCGACGACGAGGCGGATGCGGTTCTTCAGATACAACGCGCGCGCCTGGCGCGGAATATCCGACGCGGGGAAAAACTGATGCAGGAACGACGGATAAGCCTCGTCGCGGTCTTCGGCGAGCACGTGGCTGCGGCCTTCCTCGTCGAAGCTGTAGAGCATCACGCGGCCAAAACGCGTGATCCCCCGCACTTCGCGCACCGCGAGCTCGGCGAGCGCCTGCACGGTCGCCGCCTCCTGGAGTCCGCGCGCGAACGTGCGCACGAGCGGATACATGGATGCGAACGCGTCGCCGGTGGCGGCGGCGGTTTCCATTTCGACGATGAGCGTGCCCTCGTGACGATGCATCGTGACATCGAAACGCAGCGAGCGTTCGGAGGACGAAGGCGTCACGTCGATCGGGCCGATATATAGCGGCGCGTCCTCGAGCACAGAGGTGGCCGCCGCCTGCGCGATACGTTGCGCACCCGCCGCGCCGATCACGGCATCGAGCGGCTCGCCGAGCAATGCGTCGACGTGCGCGCCTGTCAGCGATGCAAGGTTTTCGCTTACCTGCACGATGCGCAGGTCGTCGCCGAGCACGAGCAGAAAGCCGTGCGGCTGGATGCCGCCGGGAATGTGGATCGGCTCGGCATCGCAGTCCTTGCTCGCGACGCCCGAACTGAGCGTGCGCCGGCGTGCTTCGGCATCGGGCGGTCCCTTCGATGCGTCGTGCAAAGCCCCTGCGCCGATGGGCGGCTCGCTTGCGGCGCTCATCAGACAGCTCCGGGCGCTGGCTGCAAACGCCCGACATCGGCCGTTTCGGGGCACAGCCACGCGTGCAGGCTGTCGAAGGTGGCGATGGCGGCTTTCACCGCATCGTCGTAATGGCGTTCGGGCACGCTTGCCGCGGCGGTCTCGCGAAACGCCTTCCACATGCTGCCCGTGCGCGGGCCATAGCCGTCGAAATAGGCATTGCCACGTCCCGGCGCGAGATCGAGACGCTCGGCGACATGAGGCGCGATGAAACGCCCGCCGAGCGTGCTGCCTTCCATCACGTACATCGAGCCGAACGCATCGCCGATGTTGCGCATGCGCGGCAGATCATCGTGTGCATCGGCCTGCTGCACGCAAGCGACGTACTGTGTCTCGCCTGTCAGCGCGGCGAGGTCGGCGGCAAGTAGCGCCGCCTTGCGGCGCGCATTGAAAAAGTCGGAGAGCGATGCCGGCATGCACGCGGCTACCGCATCTTCCCAAGGCGTGACGTAGCCATAGAATCGTTCGAGCAGCGCAATGTACTCGTCGCGACGCAGGTCGTCCCGCATGAGGTCGAGTGCATTCTCGAGCCGCGCATGGCACGCGGCGGTTTCGTTCTTCAGACGGGACAGAAGTTCGAGGGGCATGTTCCGTTATGTTGGCTTCGGTCCGTAAAGCGGGCAAAGGAGTGCAGACATCGGAAGGGCTTACCGGTTTTGCGCGGACCTGGATCGGGCGCATCGGTAGAAAAAACGCCGCAAACGTTGCCTTCCAAACCTGTTCATGTTCAACGGTTCATTCTACGCAAGCGGCTTGCGCGGTGCCATTCGCCAAGGCTTTCACCGTTCGGTTCATGGCTCGCGCGAGCGCCTTTCGTCGGTGTTGACGTTCGCAAGATCGTCGCGCTGCGTGTCTCGCTGATAGTCGCCGCCGCCTCGTCGATCCGTATCGACGAGGCCGCGTTCGATGTCTTCGTGGGCCTGCGTGCCGACGTCGCGCGCTTGATCCTCATGCTGCGATTCGACGTTCTGATCCGTCTCGTGAGGCAGCGGCGCCTTCGACGCATCGTCATGCGCCTGTGTCTCGCGGTCCTTGCTCGCCATCTCGCGTCCGCGTTCGGGCGCGCTCGCCGGCGTGATGTTCGTCTGCTTCATCATCGTCTCCCTGTGTGGACGCTCACTTGCGCGAGCCGTCCATGCCGAGCCGCTTCTTCATCTCGGCCGTGATTCTTTGACGCGCCTTGTCGTAGCCCGCCCAAGGATCGCCCTGCAACGTATCGAGCCGCTCGCGCACGTTGCCGATGCTCCATTGATCGCCGCTCTTCACGTCGTCGAGTTCATCCCACGAAAGCGGCATCGACGCGCCGAGCCCCGGCCGCGCGCGCAGCGAAAACGCCGCGACCGTGCTCGACCCGCGGTTGTTGCGCAGATAGTCGATGAAGATCTTGCCCTTGCGGTTCTGCATGCCCATCTTCGCGGAGAAGAGCTTGGGCAGCGTGCTCGCCATATGCTGCGCGACCGCCTGTGAGAACGCCTTCATCTCGTCCCAGCCCGCCTGCTTCGCGAGCGGCACGACCACATGAAAGCCCTTGCCGCCGCTCGTCTTGCAGAACGACGTGAGGCCGAGTTCGGCGAGCAGATCCTTCGTCAGCTTCGCGGCCTCGACCATGCGTTCCCACCCGACGCCTTCGCCCGGATCGAGATCGAACACCATGCGATCCGGCTTCTCGATGTTCGATGCCACCGCGTTCCATGTATGCAGCTCGATCGTGCCCATCTGCGCGGTGCCGACGAGCGCCTGCGACGATTCGATCGTCAGCAGCGGCGGATGCCCCGGATCGATATCGGGATGCTGGGTGATATGCGGAATCGCGAGCTTCGCGCTGTGCTTCTGAAAGAACAGCTCGCCGCCGATATCCTCCGGCGCCCGCACGAGGGACACCGGCCGGTCCTTCAGATGCGGCAGCATCCAGTCGGCGACCGACGCGTAGTACTCGACGACATCGATCTTGCGCAAGCCGGTCGATTTGTCGATTACGCGATCCGGATGGCTGATCTTCACGCCTTCGATTTCGGCCGAACTCGTCCTGGCCTTCGTCACGGTCTTCTCTGCAGGCGTCTTCTTTACAGGTGTCTTCTTAGCGGCCGTCTTCGATGCCACCTTCTTCGCCGATGCCGGCTCTTCCTTCACGATCTGACGCGCGGGCTTATCGTCCCGCAGGCTGACGAACGAGGCTTGTCGCACGATACGCTCCTTGGTCCATTCCGCGAAATTGCATTCGGCTACGAGCTCGGGCTTCACCCAATGCACAGGCGTGCGGCTGCGTTCCTGCGGCTCGCTCGCGAACGGCATGCGCTTCACTTCGCGCTTGTCGAGTTCCTTCTTCACTGCGACGAGCGTCGCGTGATCGAAGCCGCTTCCCACGCGCCCCGCGTATTGCAGCTTGCCGTGCGTGTCGTAGACGCCGAGCAGGAGCGCGCCGAACTGCCCGCGGCTGCCCGAGGGTTCCGAGTAGCCGCCGATGACGAACTCCTGCCGGCGACGGCACTTGAGCTTGATCCACGACGCGCTTCGCCCCGAGACATACGTGCTGTCGATACGCTTGCCGATGATCCCTTCGAGCGCCATGTCGCATGCGCTCTTGAGGAGATCGTCGGCGTGAAAGGCGAAGTCCCGCGAATAGCGCAAAACAGGATCGTCGACAGGCTCGATGAGCGCCTTCAAAATCGCGCGGCGCTGCACGATCGGCACGTTGCGCAGGTCGTAGCCGTTCAGATATGGCACGTCGAAGAAATACACGACGATGTCCTGCGGGCGTCCCACGTCGAACGCGTTTTGCAGCGCCTGAAAATCGGGCAGGCCGCGATCGTCGAGCACCACGGCTTCACCGTCGAGCCAGCCGCTTTCGATATCGAGCCTGTCGAGCGCCTTCACCTGCTTCGAAAACTTCGCGGTCCAGTCGTTGCCGTTGCGCGTGAAGATCTGGATCTCGCGCTTGCCCTTGATCGTTTCAACGCGCGCGAGTATGCGATAGCCGTCGAACTTTATTTCGTATGCCCAATCATCGCCGGGAGGCGCGGCATCGACGAGCGTCGCGAGCTGCGGCTTGAAAGTCGCGGGCAGCTTCGCCTTGACTGCGCCTTCGATCGCGGGTTCGTGCGACAACGTGCGCAACGACTCGTCGCTGCGATTCGCGACGATATCCGGATGCGCGTGTCCGTTCGCTTCCTTGCTGATCGTTTTTCGTGCCGGCGCTTTCTTCGCGGCGGCCTTGCTTTCGGTGCGCTCGCGAATGGCACCGCTCTTGTCGCGCGCGCCGAGCGATGCCGACATCACACTGCCTGGCTTCTTCAGCAGGATGTCGTATTCGGCTTCGGGACGCGCTTCGTCGTCCCGTTCCTTGATGAGCAGCCACTGCTCCTTGTCGCCGCTGCCGCGCATGTGACTCTTCACGAGCGTCCAGCCGCCGTGCAGCTTCTCGCCGTCGAGGATGAACTTGAGCTTGCCTTTCTCGTACTCGCGCGCGGCTTCCTCGATGCTGCCCGACTGCGGCGCCCACGTGCCGCGATCCCATACGATGACGCTGCCTGCGCCGTAGTTGCCCTCGGGAATGTCGCCTTCGAAGGAGCCGTAGTCGAGCGGATGATCTTCGACATGCACCGCGAGCCGCTTGACCGATGGATCGAGGCTCGGCCCTTTGGGCACCGCCCACGATTTGAGCGTGCCGTCGAGCTCGAGACGGAAGTCGTAATGAAGACGGCGGGCGTCGTGTTCCTGAATCACGAACGACAGCGCCTGATCCGCGGATTGCTTCGCGCGCGCACTGCGTTTCGCGGCGCCGGACGGCTCAGGCGTCTTGTCGAAGCTGCGCTTGCGCTGATAGGTATCGAGTTTGTCAGCCATCGTCGTCTATGCGTGACCTATGCGTGACTCCGGCGCTCACGCGCGCTTGCGACGCGTCGTCTTGCGTGCCGGGCGCGCCTTTTCTTCACGGGATTCGTCGCCGGCGTCGTCACCGGTTTCGTCATCGGATTGCGCCGCCTTGGCGCCGCGTTTGGGCGCGCCGCCTTTCTTCAGACTGCGCTTGAGCAACTCCGACAGATCCAGAATCTCGGCGGACGCTTTTTCTTCGCCGCCCTCTTCGATCTTCATCACTTCGGCGATCTTGCCTTCCTTCACCTTCTTGTCGACGAGCGCCATGATGTCGTCCTTGAAGGTGTCGTGATACTTCGCTGGATCCCATGAGTCGCTCATGTCGTCGATGAGGCGTTTTGCCATCTCCAGTTCCTTCGGCGTGACGCCGGCCTTCTTCGTGTCTTCGTCGGGGAACTTGAACTGGCTGAAGTCGCGCACTTCGTCGCCCCAGCGCAGCGTATTGAGCGCGAGCGCGGGACCGACGGGGATCAACGCCGCGAGATGCTGCTTGTTATGCAGCACGACGCTCGCGATGCCGACCTTGCCGGTGTCCTTCAGTGCGTCGCGCAAGAGCGCGTAGACCTTTTCGCCCTTGCGATCGGGCGCGAGATAGTAAGGCGTATCGAGCGACAGAAAGGAGATTTCGGGCGCATCGACGAAGGCGAGGATGTCGACCGTCTGCGTCGATTCGGGATTGGCCGCGCGGATTTCGGCGTCGGTCATCACGACATACTTTCCCTTCTCGTACTCGAAGCCGCGCACGATGTCATCGCGCGTGACTTCCTTGCCCGTGTTCTTGTTGATCTGCTTGTAGCCGATCGGATCCATCGAGCGCTTGTCGAGGAGGTTGAAGCCGACCTTCTCCGACTGCGTCGCCGGATAGAGTTGTACGGGGACGTGGACCAGCCCGAAGCTGATCGCGCCTTTCCAGATCATGTGCGGCATCACGGCACCTTCGCTGTCGGGTCGAGTCGATGGGTTCGCCCGGGCGCTCGCGCCGAGGCGTTTTCGCACCGCCATTCGCGCGGTATCGACGAGATTCGCACGAAGCGTGCCAGAAGGCGCGCAAGCCCGGACGTGCGCAGCGCATGGACAATCAGGTTTACCGCGAAACGATTCGACTCACCGATCTGTAGGCTTTACTGAGGGTGACCGAACGCGGGGAATTCGGAGGCGGAGGAGATAAAGACCGTTAGTTGCAAGCTAACTTACTAAATAGGCCGATCGAAATCGGCACGTCATGACGATGACGGTTATTTACGGCTCGCGGTGACGGTCAACTGCGTGCCGTCGTCGAGCGTGACGGTTTTCTTCGAGCCCGTGGACGTCGGCATCGAGAAACGCACGATCTGGCTGAAACGATTGTCGACCGGGCATTGCAGAGTTTTACCGCCCACGGTCACCTTGCTCGTGCCCTTCGGCGCGTAGGCGCGAAAGCTGATCTGCACATTCGCAGAACCGTTGTCGGCGACGACCGGCGCGAAGCGGATCTGCACCTGCCGCACCGCCTGGCCGTTTGCGCTCTTCGGCACCGACGCCGCCTGCGGGCAGTCATCCGGCACGGCCTGCGCGCCGCCCGGTGCCGTGCCCTGCCAGGTGAAGTCGTCGGTCTGGCCGGAGCGGATGGTACGCGTTTCCTGCTCGTTGCCGAAACTCTTCGACGCCATCTTCACCGTGTACCTGATGGGGCCGTCATTGGGCGCTTCGGAGAGAACCTTGATGCCTGGCGTCGCGTGGGCTGTCGCTGCGAACATTGCGAGCGCAGCGACGGAAACGATGCGACGAACGATCAAACGACGACTCATGTCGCCACCTCCGTAACGAGCGCTAAGGAAGGCCGGCGCCGCGCGGCGCCGGCGTACTGCGGGCGGTTTCAGTCTAGCGCCCTGCATCCCGGCTCATCCTAGTGGAAAACCCGCGTGCGCAGAGAGGTCGATGACGTTCGTCAATGCGCGCTCAGAAGCCGGTCAGCACGAGCTTGCCGACCGTGCGCCCTTCTTCGAGCAGCCGATGCGCCTCGCGTAAATTCGCCGCATTGATCTTGCCGAGATCGCGGCCGACGGTCGTGCGGATCGTGCCTGCGTCGATCAGCCGCGCCACTTCGGAAAGCAGTTTGTGCTGCTCGATCATGTCGGGCGTCTTGAACATCGCGCGCGTAAACATGAACTCCCAATGAAACGCCGCGCTCTTCGATTTCAGCAATTCGACCGGCACCGGCTTCGCGTTCTCGACGATGGTCGCGATGCCGCCTTGCGGCTTGATGACTTCGGCGGCCGCGGGGAAATGCTTGTCGGTGTCGTTGAAGATCAGCACGTAATCCACTTGCGGGAAGCCGATGTCCTTCATTTGCTTCGGAATGTCCCCGAAGTGATTGACGATGTAATCCGCGCCGAGATCCTCCGCCCATTTCGCCGATTCGGGCCGCGAGGCCGTGGCGATCACCTGAAGCTTCGCGACGCGCTTGGCGAGCTGGATGCCGATCGAGCCAACGCCGCCCGCCCCGCCGATGATCAGCACCGACTTGCCCGCATCCTTGCCTTCCGCCGACACGCGCAGCCGCTCGAAGAGCGCTTCCCACGCGGTGATGGTCGTGAGCGGCAGCGCGGCGGCGCAGGTGAAATCGAGCGACTTCGGCTTCGCGCCGACGATACGCTCGTCGATCAGATGGAACTCGCTGTTCGCGCCCTGCCGCGTGATGTCCCCCGCGTAGTAGACCGGGTCACCGGGTTTGAACAGCGTGACCTCGGGCCCGACCGCCTCCACGACGCCCGCCGCGTCCCAGCCGAGCACGCGCGGCGCTACTTCGACCTTGTCCTTCGGCGCGCGCACTTTCGTGTCGACGGGATTGACGGCGATCGCCTCGATTTTCACGAGCAGGTCGCGGCCCGTCGGCGTGGGCTTGTCGAGCTCGATGTCGACGAGCGATTCGGGATCGGAAATCGGAAGGTAACGCGTGAGGCCGATGGCTTTCATGTTCGTGCTCCGTGAAGTGGATGTTGAATTGATCATACTGCCCGATCGCTCTCTGTAAAACGGTCATAATCCATGAAACATTTTTCGGGAAATCCATCGAATGGCGAGCGATCCTTTGACGGACGGCACACACCGCGAACGGCTCGATCTGCTCGATGTCGGCCTGTTCATGCGTGCGGCGGCGCTCGCGAATCTGTCGTCGGCGGCGCGTGAATTCGGCTTATCGCCCGCGGTGGCGAGCGCGCGCATCGCGGGGCTGGAGCGCATGCTCGGCACGCGGCTTTTGCATCGCACGACGCGGCGCGTTTCCGTCACGCAGGAAGGCGAAATCTTCGCGGCGCACGCGCGCGAGCTGCTCGACGCCGCCGAGGCCGCGCGCGCGTCGGTCGGGCGCGCACGGGCGCATCCGCACGGCCGCCTGCGCGTGACGATGCCCTCGTCGCTCGGTCGCCAACACATCTCGCCGCTCATTCCCGCGTTTCTGCGCGCGTATCCCGGCGTGACGGTCGAGTTGCGCATGACCGACCAGATCGTCGATCTCGTCGACGAAGGCATCGACCTCGCGATCCGCATCGGTGCGCTGAAGGATTCGACGCTCGTCGCCCGGAAGCTCGCGAGCAACCGGCGCGTGCTGTGCGCGTCGCCCGCGTATCTCGCCGCGCACGGCACGCCGCGTCATCCGGCCGATCTCGCCGGGCACGAATGCGTGATACTCGCCGATCAGCGCGACTGGAGTTTCGTGACGCCGACCGGCGTGATCGACGTGCGCGTGTCGGGGCGGCTCGTGACGGATAACGGCGAAGTGATCCGCGATGCGCTCGCGGCGGGTATCGGCATCGGGCTCAAATCGACGTGGAGCGTCGCGCCCCTGCTCGCGAGCGGCGAACTCGTCACCGTGCTCGATGACTATCCGCTCGCGCAGACCGTCGCGATCTGGGCCGTGTATCCGAGCCGCGCGTTCGTGCCGCCGAAGACGCTCGCGTTCATCGACTTCCTGGCGGCGCAGTTCGGCGAGCCGCCTTACTGGGACGTCGATCCGGCGCGCGTGCAGCGCTGAAGGTTCTTTACAATGGCGGTTTCTTGCCTTCGTTCGCTTGCATCCCGATGAATCTCGTCATTCAAAGCCCCGCCCCGATCTCCGATTCACATTTGCGGCCGCTCGCTGCGCTCGCGGGCTCGCAAGAGACTCGACGCGTGGACGACACGCTGCTGCGCCTGATCGACGCCGATCCGCTTCAGCGCCCCGATATCGACGCCTACTGCGGCGCGCATGGACTGGACTACGCTTACGTCGAACCGAACGCGAAACTCGCGGATTTCGGCCTCGTCGCGATGGACATGGACTCGACGCTCATCACGATCGAATGCATCGACGAGATCGCCGATTTCTGCGGGCTGAAGGCCGAGGTCGCGGCGATCACGGAAGCGTCGATGCGCGGCGAGATCAAGGATTTCAACGAAAGCCTCACGCGGCGTGTCGCGCTGCTGAAGGGCCTCGACGCGAGCGCGCTGGAACGTGTCTACGAAGAACGCCTCGCGCTTTCGCCGGGCGCGGAACGGATGCTCGAAGGCGCGCGGGCCGCCGGCTTGAAGACGCTGCTCGTGTCGGGCGGGTTCACGTTCTTCACCGAGCGGCTAAAGGCGCGCCTCGGCCTCGATTACACGCGAGCGAACACGCTCGAGATCGTCGATGGCAAGCTGACCGGCAAGGTCGTCGGCGACATCGTGAATGCGGATGTGAAGGCGCGCACGCTGATCGAGACTTGCGCGAAGATCGGCATTGATCCGAAGCGCGCCATTGCGATGGGCGACGGCTCGAACGATCTGAAGATGATGGCCGAAGCCGGCTTGTCGGTGGCGTTCCGTGCGAAGCCGGTCGTGCGGCAGTCGGCGAGCGTCGCGTTTAACTTTGTCGGGCTCGACGGATTGTTGCGGCTGTTCTGAACGGTTTGGAAACGGCGCGTGGGGGGTATTGCCGTTCACTCAGGCATCGCCGGATCCCGTTTTCTTTTTGGTTTATTAGCGTTGCCCCTGTGCGGGGCGGCAGTCACTTTCTTTGCTGCTGCAAAGAAAGTAACCAAAGAAAGCAGCTTGCTAGGCCCGCGGTCACACGCAGTTTTGGCCATGCTTGCCAGCCGATCGTGGGCTCAGTAGCGAGTGCCCTCATAGGCCCCATCGGGCGTGGATCGCGCACGGTCTGACAAGCTAGTCGTTCAACTGCGCTGGTTCAGCACCAAATAGCTCCGGCACAGCGCTACGCGCTGCCGACGGGTCTGCAAGGGACAACATCGGTCTGCACTTGCAGTGAGATGGAGGCGTTAGTAACGAAAGTTCGGGCAGACCCGATTGACCGGTCGGCCGCGAAGCGGGCCGGAGCCATTTGGTGCTGAACCGCTCCGCTGTGCGACGCGCGGTGACAGACCGTGCGCGAGCCAAGCCCGGTCAAACCTTTGAGGGCGACACTTAGGCAGCCCACGATCGGCTGGCAAGCATGGCCAAACTGCGTGTGACCGCGGGCGTCTCGAGCTGCTTTCTTTGGTTACTTTCTTTGCAGCTGCAAAGAAAGTGACTGCCGCCCCGCATAGGGGCAGCGCTAATAAACCACAAAGAAAACGGGATCCGGCGAAACCACCCACCGAAAGTTACCCAATACGCTTCAGGCGAACGCCTTGACAAGCGCAGCTTCCAGATCCCCGCGCAAGTCCGCTTCCGCTTCCAGGCCCACATAGAAGCGCACCAGCACCCCCTCATGCGGCCATTGCGACGCAGTGCGCATCGAAGAAACGTTGTAGGGCATCGCAAGGCTGTGCGCGCCGCCCCAACTCCAGCCGATCGAGAACAGGTCGAGCGCTTCGACGAATGCATCGACTTGTGCCGCGGTGTAACGGCCATCGAACACGATCGAGAACAGGCCGCCCGCGCCGCCCTTGAAGTCACGCTCGTAGAACGCGTGACCCGGACAATCCTCCAGCGCCGGATGCAGCACCGCCGTCACTTCAGGCCGCGTCTTCAGCCATTGCGCGAGCGCAAACGCCGTGCGGTCGTGCGCTTCGTAACGCGCCTTCATTGACGGCAGGCTGCGCAGCACGAGCGATGCATCGTCCGCCGATACGCCGATGCCCATTCTCATGCGCGCGCGCTTGAGCTTCTTGTGCAATTCCGGATTGCGCGTGATGGTCGCGCCCATCAGGATGTCGCTGCCACCCGATTGATACTTCGTCAGCGCCTGCACGGAGATGTCGACGCCATGCTCGAACGGCTTGAACGCAAGGCCCGCGGAATACGTGTTGTCGATCGCCGTGACGATGCCTTTCGCGCGCGCGACGGCGACGATCGCCGGCACGTCCTGCACTTCCATCGTCACCGAGCCGGGCGCTTCGAGCCAGATCAGCTTCGTGTTCGGACGGATCGCATCGGCGATGCCCGCGCCGGTCATCGGATCGTAGTACGTCACTTCGAGCCCGAAGTCCGCGACGAGCCAGTCGGCGTGATCGCGGTTCGGCGAATAGGCGTTGTCGGGCACGAGCACGTGATCGCCCGCCTTCATCAGGCCGAAGTAGACGTTGGAGATCGCCGCGAGCCCCGACGGCTGCAGGAGCGCGTATTCGCCGCCTTCGATCGCGGCGAGACGCTGCGCGAGCGCGATGGTCGTCGGCGTGCCGTGCAGGCCGTAGCGCCATCTGGAATCGTCGCTCCAGACGAGCGAGCGCATCGTCGCGAGATCGGGGAAGACCACCGTCGACGCGCGCGCGACCGGCACCGAAAACGACTCGAAGCCGGGCGTGATGCGGTCCTCGGGCTGCACGATGCGCGTCTGCAGGTCGCGGTCGGGGGCGTTGTTGCTGGAATCGGTCATGAGGGCTGTGTGAAGCGAAGTAAAGAAAAGCCGCCGCCGGAAACGCCCGGCGGCGTGAAGACAAGACGCGCTATTCGCCGATGATGACGTTGCTCGTGCCGCCCACGGCATTCTTCGGCGGCAGAGGGGGCGCTGGTTCCAGCGACGGCGCGGGCGGCGCCTTGCCCGCGTTCATCGGCGGCAAGGTTTGGCCGGCTACCGCCGGGCGCAGATCGAACGGCTGCGCGTTCGAATCGTCCGGGTCCATGCGTTCGCCCGACACGCTGCCGTCCGCCGCGAACTTGCCGACCCAGTTGCCCGTGATATGCGTGCCGTCGTTCGATTCCTCGATCTCGAGCGTGTCGCCGTCGCGATCGCCCGCGACCAGAACCACGCTCGGACTGCCGGCGAACTTGTACTCGCCGTGCACGCCGGACGGCTCGTCGGTTTTCGCGCCGAGCTTCATCTCGATCTGCCTGTCGCCGAGCGTGCCGACATAGCGCGGAAAACGCGCGTATTCCGGATTCGGCGTGAGGGGCTTGCGGGGCGGCAGCGCAAGCTCCTTGATGGCGGCCTGCGCGCCGTGCGCGTCCGCGCCCGCCGGTTCGCGCTGATCGGGCGGCAGAACGCCCGACGCGCCGGACGAACCGGGCGGCATCGGCGAATTGCAGCCCGTCAGCGCGAAGAGCGCGGTCGAGATCGCAAAGGCCGCGAGCAGGCGCGGCCCCTTCATGCTTTGCATCATCCTTCGGTCCTTCAAATGCGCTCGAAAATCGCCGCGATGCCCTGCCCGCCGCCGATGCACATCGTCACGAGCGCGTAACGCCCGCCGATGCGCTGCAGCTCGTACAGCGCCTTCACGGTGATGAGCGCGCCGGTCGCGCCGATCGGATGCCCGAGCGAAATGCCCGAGCCGTTCGGATTGACCTTCGCGGGATCGAGCTTCAGTTCCTGCGACACGGCGCACGCCTGCGCGGCAAACGCTTCGTTCGCTTCGATGACGTCGAGATCGTTCACGGACAGGCCCGCGCGTTCCAGTACCTTCTGCGTCGCCGGCACCGGGCCGATGCCCATGATCTTCGGATCGACGCCCGCATGCGCGTAGGCGACGAGGCGGGCGAGCGGCTTCGCGCCGCGCTTTTCCGCGACGCCGCGCTCCATCAGCACGACGGCCGCCGCCGCGTCGTTGATGCCCGACGCGTTGCCCGCCGTCACCGTGCCGTTCTCCTTCGCGAAGACCGGCTTGAGCTTGGCGAAGTCTTCGGCGCTCGCGTTCATGCGCACGTGCTCGTCGCGGTCGAACACGGTGTCGCCCTTCTTCGACGCGAGCGTGATCGGCAGGATCTGTTCCTTGAAGTAGCCGGCTTCGGTCGCCTTCGCCGCGCGACGATGCGATTCGAGCGCGAGCGCATCCTGCATCTCGCGCGTGATGCCGAACTTCTGCGCGACGTTCTCGGCGGTCACGCCCATGTGGATCTTGTCGAACGGATCGTTCAGCGCGCCGACCATCATGTCGACGATGCGCGTGTCTCCCATGCGCTGGCCGAAGCGCGCGGCGGGCATGATGTAGGCCGCGCGGCTCATGTTTTCCGCGCCGCCGCCGATCGCGACATCCGCATCGCCGAGAAGAATCGACTGCGCCGCCGACACGATCGCCTGCAGGCCCGAGCCGCACAGCCGGTTCACCGTGAGCGCGGGCGCGTGCTGGCTGACGCCGCCATCGATCGCCGCGACGCGTGCGAGATACATGTCGCGCGGCTCGGTATGAACGACATTGCCGAACACCACATGGCCGACTTCGTCGCCCGCGACATGTGCACGCGAAAGCGCCTCGCGCACGACGCGCGCGCCGAGATCGGTCGGGGAGAAATCCTTAAGCGAGCCGCCGAAATCGCCGATTGCCGTGCGCACGCCGCTTACCACCACTACTTCACGTTGCATGTTGCCGTCTCCGCTTGGTTGTGTTCAACAGGTCATGGATTCGTCATTCGCCGAGCGCGCGCTCGACCGTGGCCCTGTCCGGGATCGGTGCGACCGCGCCGAAGCCTTGCGTCGATAAAGCCGCCGCGACGTTCGCATAGCGCGCCGCCGCGAAGGGATCGTCGCCCGCGACGATGCGCGCGATGAACGCGCCGCCGAAGCAATCGCCCGCACCGGTCGCATCGACCGCCTTCACGACGCGGCCCGGTACGACGCGCCGCTCATCGGGTGTCGCGATATACGCGCCTTCCTTGCCGAGTTTCAGCGCGACGACCTTCGGGCCCATATTCAGCAGCGCGTCGATGATCGCGTCCTTGTCTTCGTGGCCCGTGAGCAAGGTGACGTCGTCCCAGCTCGGCAGGCAGATATCGGTCGAGCGGATCGCTTCGAGCATCACCGCGCGTGCGCGTGCGAGCGGCCACAGCTTCAGGCGCAGGTTCGTATCGAAGCTGACCTTCACGCCGTGCGTGCGCGCGTGATCGATCGCAGCCAGCGCGGCGTCGCACGCCGATACGCCGATCGCGAGGCTGATGCCCGACAGGTGCACGACCTTCGCCGCCGCGATCGCGTCGAGCGGCAGATGCGCCGGCGCATAGCGGCTCGCCGCCGAGCCCGCGCGCAGATAGTCGAAGCGGTGCCCGTTCTCGCCGTGCGACACGAAATAAACGCCCGTGGGCGCATCGTGGTCCACGCGAACCGTCGATGTACCGACGTTTTCGGCACGCCACAGATCGAGCAGCAATTGCCCGAAGTGATCGTTGCCGACCGCCGACGCGAAGCCCGTCGCCGCGCCCTGGCGCGACGCAGCGATGAGGAAATTCGAGACGTCGCCACCGAAGCCTTGCAGATACTCCGGCCGGTCGCGCGTCGACTGATTGAACTCGATCATCGCCTCGCCGAGCGCGAGAATGTGCGGCGTTTGCGGCATGGGTTACACCTCGCCCCAGAGATCGTGGCCATCGGCGCCGGTGATCTTCACCGACACGAAGTCGCCGGCCTTGTAGCGCTTCGATGCCTTCGTCGCCGGCGCGATGTAGACGACGCCGTCGATTTCCGGCGCATCCGCCGCCGTGCGGCCGATGCCGCCGTCCGTGCCCACTTCGTCGACGAGCACCTTCAGCGTCTTGCCGACCTTCTTCTTCATGCGCTTCGCCGAAAGCTCTTCGGCCAGCTCCATGAAGCGCGCGCGGCGTTCCTCGCGCACTTCGTCGGGCAGCGCGCCGTCGAGTTCGTTCGCGGTGGCGCCTTCGACCGGCGAATACGCGAAGCAGCCGACGCGATCCAGATCCGCTTCCTCGAGGAAGTCCAGCAGCGTCTGGAACTGCTCTTCCGTCTCGCCCGGAAAGCCCGCGATGAACGTGCTGCGAATGGTCAGGTCGGGACAGATTTCACGCCACGTCCTGACGCGCTCGAGCACCTTCTCGGCGTTCGCCGGACGCTTCATGCGTTTCAGCACCTCGGGATGCGCGTGCTGGAACGGCACGTCGAGATACGGCAGCACGTGGCCGCGCAGCGGGCCTTCGGCCATCATCGGGATCACGTCATCGACGCTCGGATACGGATAGACATAGTGCAGCCGCACCCATGCGCCGTATTGCGCGGCCAGTTCGCCGAGCGCGCCGACGAGGTCGGTCATGCGTGTCTTGAGCGGCTTGCCGTTCCAGAAACCCGTGCGGTACTTCACGTCGACACCGTATGCGCTCGTGTCCTGCGAAATGACGAGCAGCTCCTTGACGCCGGACTTGAAGAGATTTTCGGCTTCGAGCATGACTTCCGCGACGGGGCGCGACACGAGATCGCCGCGCATCGACGGAATGATGCAAAACGTGCAACGATGATTGCAGCCTTCCGAAATCTTCAGGTACGCGTAGTGGCGCGGCGTGAGCTTGATGCCGGCGGGCGGCACGAGATCGGTGAACGGGTCGTGCGGTTTCGGCAGGTGCGCGTGCACGGCGTTCATCACTTCGTTGGTCGCGTGCGGACCGGTGACGGCGAGCACTTTTGGATGCACTTCCTCGATCAGACCTGAGCCGCTTGCGCTCTTTTTCGCGCCGAGGCAGCCGGTCACGATGACCTTGCCGTTCTCGTTCAATGCCTCGCCGATGGCGTCGAGGCTTTCCTGCACGGCTTCGTCGATGAAGCCGCAAGTGTTGACGACGACGAGATCCGCGCCGTCATAGGTGCCGGAGATTTCGTAACCTTCGGCGCGCAGCTGAGTCATGATCTGCTCGGAATCTACAAGTGCTTTCGGGCAGCCGAGCGAAACCATGCCGATCTTCGGCGCGGGAGTCGTCCGGGCAGTTGAATCTAAAGAATTTTTCACGGGAAGAGTGTCTTGTGGGAGCGCACGAGGCCAATCCAATATTTTACCCCGGAGTGTCGGGGAGGCCGATTCCGCGCATCCGACGCCGCTCTGTCCCACCGGCATGCTCACCCTGACCAACGCGCTGTGGCGCCTCGGCGTGCAAGGCTCGGTGCGCCTCCGCTCCGGTGAAAGTCTCGTGACCCGCGCGCGCAACGAAGCCGTCGCGCATTTCCTTCGCGCTCCCGCCGGCCTCGCGCGAGAGCAGCTTCTGACGCGCGCTGCGTTATCCGGTCAATTCGCACGAGGGCGCGCGCGTGCCGATCGACAGCGACGGCTTCATGAAAGTGGTCGAAGCGCCCACGGGCTTCATGCGCATCCGCCGCGCGGTATTCGAGACGATGATCGCGCGCATGCCTGAACTGCAATACAGACCGGATGCGCTGCACGGCTACTGTCATCGCTTCTTCGACGTGATGGTCGATCGTGAAACCGGACGCTATCTTTCGACGTCTACGCGTTCTGCCGCCGCTGGCGCGCTCTGGGCGGAAAGGTCTTCGTGGATGCCCGGTCGAAGCTCGCGCACCATGGGTCGTACACCTATCGCGGGGATTTCGGCTCGGCGTGGGCGCAGGATCCGGCGAGGGCGATCGGCGGGCAACGAGCGCACGACGCGCGCTCGCTCAGGACGGGGGCGTCAACCCGCCGCCCGAACGCGCCCTTGAAATGGATTACTTTTTTTCCGTCGACGAAGGCGTGGGCGTCGGGAACGGGAATGTGTTGAACATCGATTTCGCCTGCGACTGCATCTGCTCCTGCATCTGCACGAACATGTTTTTCGACTGCTCGATGTAGCTCGTCATCATGCCCTGCATCATCGGCGCCTGCATGTTCATGAACTGCGACCAGACTTCCGGGTTGAGCGCGTTGCCGTCGTAGATGCCCTTGCTCTGCTCCGTCAACTTTTGCTGGATGTCGATGAACGCCTGGATGTTCTTCTCCAGATACGTGCCCATCATCCCCTGCATCGCGTGACCGTAGAAGCGGATGATCTGCGAGAGCATGACAGAGGAGAACATCGGCAGGCCGCCGCTCTCTTCCTCCAGAATGATCTGCAAAAGGATGCTGCGCGTGAGGTCGTCGTTCGACTTCGCGTCCAGCACCTTGAAGTCTTCCTGATCGAGCACGAGTTGCTTCACATCCGACAACGTGATGTAGGTGCTCGTTTCCGTGTCATACAGCCGACGGTTCGGATACTTTTTGATAAGTCGTTCGGCGGCTTTCTTTGTAGTAGTAGTGGTGGTCATTTAACGCCTTTAAACGCAAAACTTTACTGCGATGGCAGCAAGCAGGTCTTGCGTTGTCGCAAAAAAGCGCTGCTGCATGTTCGCCGCATCGTTGATGTACCCCGGCGAGTGGGGGGGGGGGGGGGGGGGGGGGGGGGGGGGGGGGGGGGGCGGGGGCGGGGGCCCGCCGCCCCCCCCCCCCCCGCCCCCCCCCCCCCCCCCCCCCCGCCCGTCAGCCCATGTGCAAGCCGCCGTTCAGCGAGAAGTCCGCGCCGGTCGCGAAACCGGATTCGTCGGACGCGAGCCACGCGACGATCGAGCCGATTTCGTCAGGTGTGCCGAGACGCCGCACCGGAATCGTCGCGACGATCTTCTCCAGCACTTCAGGGCGAATCGACTTCACCATGTCCGTGCCGATATAGCCCGGCGACACCGTGTTGACCGTCACGCCCTTGGTCGCCACTTCCTGCGCGAGCGCCATCGTGAAACCGTGAATGCCGGCCTTGGCGGTCGAGTAGTTCGTCTGGCCGAATTGCCCCTTCTGGCCGTTCACCGACGAAATGTTGATGATGCGGCCGAAGCCGCGCTCGACCATGCCGTCGATGACCTGCTTCGTCACATTGAAGAGGCTCGTGAGGTTCGTGTCGATGACCGCGGTCCAGTCTTCATGCGTCATCTTGCGGAACACGACGTCGCGCGTGATGCCCGCATTGTTCACGAGAATATCGACCTCGCCGACTTCGGCCTTAACCTTGTCGAACGCGTTCTTGGTCGATTCCCAGTCGCCGACGTTGCCTTCCGAGGCGATGAAGTCGAAGCCAAGCGCCTTCTGGTCTTCCAGCCATTTCACCCGGCGCGGCGAATTCGGGCCGCAGCCCGCGACGACCGTGAAGCCATCCTTGTGCAGACGCTGGCAAATGCTGGTACCGATGCCGCCCATCCCGCCGGTTACATACGCTATGCGCTTCGTCATTCCTCACTCCATTTTCGTTATGCGGACGGCGATCTCCTTTCCGCCCGCTGGCCCTTCCCGATCTTGCCAGTGACCTACAGACGTTCCACCGCCAGCGCCACACCCATGCCGCCGCCGATGCACAGCGACGCCAGGCCCTTCTTCGCATCGCG